>JAYZNI010000048.1:0-10074 GCA_036152255.1 Bacteroidota bacterium
TAATCCCTCAACAAAATTAAAGAAGAGTGTAAATTATCATCTTCACTGACTGCAGTATGTAACGTGTGGTAATATTTTTCAAGAGATATATTTCGATTGTCCTTGCTTAAAATAAAATTAGGGTGATCATTCAATATTAATTTTAGTAATTCCTCTCTAAGTTCTCTTTCATGTTGAATTGTAGTTTGAACATATGTAGAATATGTGATATGAAGTTTACTGATCAATTCTTTGATTTTTTCTGAGTGTAAATATTTAAGTTGACCTGAATTTATAATTGAATGATAACGGTCAGTAGGGGGTTCAAAAACTCTGTAATAAATTAATGTGAATTGAATTCTACTTTTATTTACATTATCAGATTTAATTGCTGTAGAATTATCATCTAGCAATGAATTAAGTATTAATAAATCTTGATTCCAGTTTTCTTTTCGTTCTTGACAGTACGCATAAATCTCATCAGCTTCTTCTTTTAAGCTGTTCAAGACTTTAACTCTTTCCCTATTATTCTGAGCGTTAATTGAAAGTTGGTTTACCCAAAACGAAACAGTTATGCCTAAAACAATTATAACAAATTCCGACAAATATTTAACTATCCACTCCTTTCTTTTCATCTCTTTTAGTCGATTACATCATCTACTGCAAGTTACTCATAGCCTCGGCATATCATCAAGTCTTAAAACAAGTATCTCTACCCCACGTAAATAACCTAACGTAACAGCAAGAGTGGAAAAGAATAGTGTTAGTTATCTATTCTGTTTCAGCGACAAATATTAAAGAAATAGAGTTGACACAATGTCTAACATTTTTATCGGTTAGCTGTTCACCTTCAAATATGTGTCCTAAATGTCCTCCACATTTCGCACAAAGTATTTCTGTTCTAGTCATTCCAAAACTATTGTCAGCCTTTCTTTTTATCGCATTTTTTATTTCATCATCGAAAGACGGCCATCCACATGATGATGGAAATTTATGTGTAGAATTATACAATTCTGCACCACAAGCTTTGCAACAATATGTACCTGTTTTGAAATGGTCTACATATGTTCCTGAGTATGGTGGTTCTGTTCCTTTGTCAACTATGATCTTTCTTTCTGCATCATTTAAGTTTTTAAAATAAACAGTGTCATTTTGACTCATGAGGATACAAGGAAGTAGTAAAAAATTAAATAACAGCACATACCTCATACTATGGATTTTAGACTTCTAATTTAAAGCTATTAACATAAGGTGTCGCAATCAGCTAAAAATAGAAGTAAGTTATCAGCACCGAAAGGATTTTTCGAGCAAAGAGCTAGTATAATCAATAATACACTTCTTCTTTATTGCACCATCGTCATAGATGTGAAAGAGGATTTATTTTTGCTTTGTGTATATAATTTTATGCGTAGAAAAGGGCACCAACTAGGTGCCCTTTTTTAATATTGTGTTAAAGCAATTAGTAAAGCTCCATTGTTAGGCATCCACCGTCAATGTCAACTGTGCCAGACCAGTATGCGAATCCATCTGATGCAGTATAGCTATATGAGCCATTGTCAAGATTAGAAAATACTGCACATCCTGAAGAACCACAATCTGGAGCTGCAGAATATTCACTTGTTATATTAGATGTTACTCCATCTAATTCAACAACTGTAATTCCATATCCAGACCCTTGCGCTTGCCAGAAAGTAACTTCACCTGATTTTGAGCATGATTGTAGTCCAATTGCTAAAAGTGCAACTAAAGAAAATTGTAATACTTTTTTCATAGAAAGAAATAATTAAGTTTGAAAAATATAAATTAAAGGTATTGCTTATCTTCATTCATACTCTCTTTCAACCCTAGAAATTTTGACTTTGTAGTTTATGTAGAAAGACATAATTCCTGCAGATTGTGCCTTAATATAGGCAGTGTGATATTTCTATTTTGTAATGGATTTAAGAACTTTCCAAGAAGAAGTAGTAATCTCAAACTCTCCATCGACTGATTCGATTCCCAGGAAGCCAGGTTAATCCTTGGTAAGTAGGTATAGCTTATCGGATATCTCTTTTTGCTCGTTAAAATTGTTAGTCCTTTAAGCAGTGAGAATCACAGCGTAGTAGTGAGTTTGTAGTTTCATCTGGCCTTCTCTCTTTTAATTAATGTATTAATAATCACTGCACCAATTATAAGTGATGCCCCAAGGTAAAATTCCACTCCCATCACCTCCTCATCCCCAAAGAACACTACCGCTAAGATGATGGCGTAAACAGGTTCTAAGTTGATGGCTATTGCTGTTGTGAAAGGAGTTAGTACCTTCATAACTGAGGTGCTAGCGATGAATGCAAAAGATGTTGCTACGACAGCAAGTATACTAATCCAAAGCCAATCTGATGAGCTTAAAATAAATAGATCTGAGTCTATGCCTCCTGTGCATGCGAGTAACAGGGTGATGCCCAAACTTGCAGACAAAAGTTCAATCATTGAGATGTTGCTCGCGTCGTATGTTTTGACGAGAACTCCATTAAATGTTGCAAATAGTCCAGCAAGCAACGCTGAAGCTAAACCCAAAATCATCCCAAGGTAATACTCTCCACTTATTTTGAAAATTGTACTAATTCCTACTATCACAATTGCTGAGACAAAAATCTCTTTCCAGTCTAGCTTGCGGTTGAATACAATTGGCTCGATAAGTCCTACAAACATTGGTGTTGTTGCAACCATTGCAAGAGCGACACTTACAGTACTTGCTTTTATTGACGCGAAAAAGAGAATCCAGTGAGATGCAACTAAAAGCCCTACACCGGACATCTTTAAAATTGTGGATCTCGATTTTTTAGTGATTTGTTTTCTAATTGCCAGCCATGCTAATATTACTAGGCCACCTATTGTTGTTCGCCAAAAAACTAATGGAATTGCCTCAATGCTAATCAGCTTTCCTAAAATCCCTGTAAACCCAAATATTACAACTACCGCATGTAATAGAATATGACTCTTAGTGGTTTCGTTCATAAGCTCCTTTCATACGCGAGTAAATCGCTTAGTTTAACTCTTCTGTGTTTTCCGACTTTTACGTGTGCAATTACACCACTTTCGAGAAGTTTTACAACAAAAGGTCTACTGACGTTTAGTCTGTTTGCTACTTGTTGTGTAGTGAGCATTCCACCACTTCCTAGTGACATGGTTTCAAGTGTTCTGATTAATACGTTAAATGCCTTTCTGGGAACAGTGAATGATATCGCCTTCTCCTCGATTGTAATGTTTAGCACGCCGTTCTTTTTTTCTTGTAAAAGGGTGGGGCAGTGAGAGCTTAAAAATTCTAAAGTTTCTCTTGCAATTGCTTTTTCTGACGTTGTAGGATTTGATGTCATTTTAGTATATTTATTGATGAAAATAAACGAAATATTCAAAATAAACAAAATAAACAATTTATTATTTTGCTATACCATTGACGTAATAAGGTATTATTTTTATCGAATCAACTGAGTTTGAACCATTAAATCCACTTATGTCGTCATTTCTGATGAATTTGTTGTATTCCTCAAGTATTACTGATGAAACAGGAATGTATGACCAATGCCATTTTTCTTCTTCATAACCAGTTCGGCCATTTATTTTGTCAGTATAAACCTGAGAGAAACCGATTTCGTTTCCACATCGTTCTAAGAACTCGAATACTTTTAACCCTTCTCCACTCAAGAAGTATTCATTTTCTAGAGAATTAAGGTCAATGTCTGTGCCCCAATGATGTCTTGAAGTCCCAGGCATTGAACTGTAGGTTAGGATGTCTTTGGCTTTTTCAATTTCACTCCAACCCATGTATTTTGTCCGCTGCCATTTCCTATCCCAAATCCTCTTTTGATGTTTGAAGCTCCTTGTTGCAGATATGACCTTGAGTCTGATCCCTTCGTCTCTAGCATTTTTCTCAAGATCTAAAAAAGCATCTAACACTTCTGTTCTCAAATAGAGCCCAGAACTGTTGCACAAGTGGTTTGGGATTTCAGAGAATGCTGGGTGAGAAGCAGGGTTGATTTGGCCTAGTAGTTCTTCTTTAGAGTATGTGCTCAGAGGCTCGACAGAATCCTGTAAGCTCAATAACGGCGCAGCAAAAAGGCACAACATCACGAGAAATACTCTCGGATATTGCGCCAATTTAAAAGTCATTTTTAGTGATCCCCTTTTGCAGCTAAGTAACGCTCAGCGTCAAGTGCTGCCATGCAGCCAGAGCCTGCAGCAGTTACTGCTTGCTTGTAAATTTTGTCTGCACAGTCACCGCTCCAGAATACGCCTTCAACATTAGTTAAAGAAGTGCCTGGGTGGGTTTGGACTATATATCCTTGCTCATCAAGTTCCAGGAAGTCTTTGAAAATTGCAGTGTTAGGAGTGTGGCCAATAGCAACAAAGAATCCAGTTGCTTCAAGAGTGCTTTCTTCTCCTGTTTGGTTGTTCTTCACTTTGACAGCTTCTACAGCATCTTCTCCAACAACTTCTACAGTTTCTGTGTTGTAGAGGATTTCTATATTCTCCATCCCTCTAACCCTGTGTTGCATTGCTTTTGATGCGCGCATTTCGTCACGACGCACAAGCATTGTCACCTTATTGCATAGTTTTGCTAAGTAAGAAGCTTCTTCGCATGCTGAATCTCCAGCGCCCACAATTACTACGTCTTGGCCTCTGTAGAAGAATCCATCACAAACAGCACAAGCGCTAACTCCACCTCCGATATCTCGCAATCTGATTTCGCTTTCAAGACCAAGCCATTTTGCAGATGCACCTGTAGAAATGATTACTGTCTTTGCGTGAATTTCTAACGCTGAATCTCCTTCTCCAACCCAAACCTTGTGAATGTCACCTGAAAAGTCAACCTTAGTAATCCAACCAGATCTTACATCTGTGTCGAATCTTTTGGCCTGGTTTTCAAGGTCTATCATCATTTGTGGACCGTTGATACCTTCAGGGTATCCAGGGAAATTATCTACATCAGTAGTTTCCATTAGTTGCCCACCAGGCTGTGCGCCTTGATATAACACTGGTTTCATATCTGCTCGAGCAGCGTAAATTGCTGCAGTAAAGCCCGAAGGGCCTGAACCTATAATTAGGCAATTCACTAATTCAGGTGAACTCATAATTCGTTGTTTCTTTTTTCTTTTTTTTTTCGGAACTCAAAGGTAATTATCTCACTCTCTTTTTAAGTCTATTGTTAAGAACTTATCCCAAAGCGTATCCTCCTGTGGAGGCGCAATAATTGTTACAGCTTCCTTTTTAACTGGATGTACAAAATCTATCCTCCTGGCGTGAAGGTGAACAGATGCATTATTATTTGTCCTCTTTGCTCCGTACTTGACATCTCCCTTAATTGGAGACCCAAGCCAAGCCAAAGTGACTCTAATCTGGTGATGTCTTCCAGATTT
This sequence comes from Bacteroidota bacterium, assembly GCA_036152255.1. Taxonomy (GTDB): domain Bacteria; phylum Bacteroidota; class Bacteroidia; order Flavobacteriales_D; family Sanyastnellaceae; genus UBA974. The sequence goes on from JAYZNI010000048.1 coordinate 5,373, forward strand.
GGGCATCACTTCTACAAATGAATAGTGATCACCTTCGCCTATTTTCTTGTACATAAGCTCAGCTTCTTTTCTATCCTCTCCAGGAGAGTCGTAGGCGTAACTTTTATTCTGCTTTTGGTTTTTCTTAAGATAGTTTACGACATGTCCTTCTGAAGGATTGATATCTGGTTTTACCACAGCCCAATACGTCTTCTGAACTTCTCTATGCCTGAACATAGTTGTCAATCTCGACAGAGCTTTTGAGGTTTTTGCATATAGAATAACTCCGCTCACTGGCCTGTCTAATCTGTGAACTGTTCCTATAAATGCCTTGCCAGGTTTGTTGTACTTCTTTGCTACGTATTCTGCAACTACCTCACACAGACTCTTATCCCCTTTGCCGTCTCCTTGGACTATGTCGCTGCTTCTCTTATTTACAGCTATGATGTGGTTGTCCTCGTACAGCACCTGCAGGTTTGAAGCCGTGCTCATTACGATGGGCTTCTTTGGTTGACTTAGAAATTTACGAGATGCATCCGACACTTTCACACTAATATTGTTCGTCCTTAGATGGGAAGTCTTGTGCTCTTACATCGCTTACATAAGATTTAATTGCGCCAAGCATGTGCTCTCCTAAATTCGAGTATCTACGTAGGAATCTAGGCGAAAACTCCTGTGTAATGCCCAACATATCGTGTAGCACTAATACTTGGCCATCGCAATCTGCTCCGGCACCTATACCTATTGTTGGACAGTCTAAGGTGGCCGTTACCTCGCCAGCTAATTGAGCTGGAATTTTCTCGAACACAATTGAGAAGCATCCTATATCGCTGAGCATTTTTGCGTCGTCTTTTAGAGCTTGGGCTTCTGCCTCTTCTTTTGCCCTAACAGTGTAAGTTCCAAACTTATAAATCGATTGAGGAGTAAGTCCTAGGTGACCCATTACAGGTATTCCAGCTGACAAAATCCTTTCAATAGACTCTCTAACCTCTCTACCTCCTTCGAGCTTTACAGCATGCGCACCGCTCTCCTTCATGATTCGGATTGCTGAATTCAGAGCTTCCTTAGAATTTCCTTGATACGTTCCAAATGGTAAATCAACCACTACTAATGCACGTTTAGCTGCTCTAACAACTGCTTGCGCGTGGTATATCATTTGGTCTAGGGTAATGGGAAGAGTAGTCTCGTGACCTGCCATCACATTTGATGCACTATCGCCAACAAGTATGATATCAATACCAGCCTGGTCAACGATTTTAGCCATAGAGAAATCGTATGCTGTTAGCATAGAGATCTTCTCTCCGTTTTGCTTCATCTCGTACACCACCTGAGTAGTGATGCGCTTAGCGTCTTTATGTATACTCATGCTTGTAAAGTTACTGATTATACTAACGTGAAGTATATAAATGTCAAATAACAAACGACATAAATACTTCCTTCAAATCGGCTTATGTTTTTGCCAATTTTTAAGATGGGGTAGAGTAGGGCTGCTGATCCGAGCATCCACCAAAAATCGAACTCCATCACTTGTGGGTCGACAGGTAAGTTTCCAACTAATGAAGAACCGCCTAAAACAAGAAGGATATTCATGATATTCGAACCAACCAAATTTCCAATGCCCAAATCACCTTGGCCTTTTAATGCCGCTGCCAACGAAGCAACAATCTCTGGAACACTAGTTCCAAAAGCAACTACAGTCACCCCGATTGTCAAATCACTCACCCCTAACTTCTTTGCAATTGTGCTAGCTCCCTCGATAAATGCCTCTGAACCTACATAAAGCATCACACAACCAATAGTCATCAAAAGAACCAAATAAGCATAGCTCTTATCTGCAATTTTGGCTCCCTCTTTAACTTCCTTAAATTCTTCCTCCTCCTTAAAAGCCTTGGATCTTCTGATTTGAAACCAGATATAACCTATTAATCCAGTCAAAAGAATAACTCCATCAACTTTGTTGAATTGTCCTTCAAGTGCTAATAGACCAAACAACAAGGTAACAAACACCATCAACGGCAGATCCATACCAAGTACGCTTCTGTCTACAACCATTGGCTTTATCATAGCCGTTAATCCCAAGGCCAAACCTAGATTAGCAATATTCGATCCTATCACATTCCCTACAGCAATTCCGTTTGCCCCAGTCCAAACCGCCTGAAGCGATGCGAACAATTCAGGCGATGAAGTACCGATAGATACTACTGTAAGCCCCACAATTAAAGGGGGTACCTCAGATTTGATTGCAAATGCTGATGCATGCCTAACGAGCACATCACCACCAAATACAAGAAGTATAAGGCCAACTACAAGTTCTATCATAATTTTTTGGCGTTATCAGCTACGCTACTAGTCTTCTTTTTCACCTCTCTAAAATCAGTTTTAATCTCATTTCCTGTATCAAGAATTTCCCTTTGGATTTCATCGGTTGCACTCCTGAAATGTCTAACACCCTCGCCTAGAGTTTTGGCTAGAGAAGGAATACCCTTCGCCCCAAAAAACAGCAAATACACGACAAAGACAAATACTATTTCAGTTGCTCCCATTTTCTTTTTATTAGAGGTTCAGTAAAAGTACTAAATAAAAAAAGGCCCCACCTTATAGATGGAGCCTTTTCAATTTATTGCTCATTAGCTATTTAGTAGATAGCTCCCCAAGAAGTTAAGAAATCTAATAAGTCTCCTGCATATATAGCTCCGTCTCCATTGAAGTCAGGACATGGAGAGTACTTACAAGTTCCATCATTTACATTAGCCACCGAATTGAAGTTGATTGCTGCAGCATCTGTACATCCAGGGAAAACACAGAAACCTGCATCAGATTCTGCCTCTGCATCGTAGTTGATTGCTCCAGCATAAGTACATCCTTCATTCACATAGCATTCTGCAGCAGGATCTCCGTCAGCAAATCCAATGCCCTCCAATAATGTAACATCATCAATTGGTGTTAAGTCACACGCTTCTTGAGCCCAAACCTGATCACCAAAGTTTGGTGCCTCTGTCGAGTACACAGTTAAGAACTGCAATAGATCGTCTAGCTGAACGAAGTTATCCCCCGTAAAGTCAGCATTAGCTGGCGAATTAGAACAAACTGCATCACCCTGAACGTTTGCTAACGGGTTGTAATTAGTGTAACTCGAATCAATACATCCTTCAAATTCACAGCTTCCATCATCGTAAATAGCATTTGTATCGTAGTTCAATGCATTAGCATAAATACATCCCGAACAATCGTCATAAGCACATGATTCATCGTCGTCAGTTGCATCAGCATTGTAGTTACAAGCACAGTGATTCGTACATCCAAAAACTTCATTCTGATCACAAACTCCATCTCCGTCAGCATCATCAATACAAGTGCCATCACAATTGAAGATATCTGTATCAACGTAGAAACACGAACCATCGTCATCTGTAGCATCAGGGTTGTATCCACAAGCATCAGGGTCTGTACACCCTACCACTTCAAACATGTCGCAAACTCCATCACCATCTGTGTCCTCTACACAAACTCCGTCACAGTTATATCCTTCATCTTCATAAACACAAGTGTCAGGGTAGATTGCGATTTCGTTGAAGTTACAAGCGTTTGACTCCATACATCCCGTACAAGAATCCAGCTCACAACTATCATCGCTTACGTTTGCCTCAGGATTGTAGTTGCAGTAACCCTCTTCCATACAGCCAAGTACTGTTGGTATACATGACCCATCATCATCCGTTGCATCTTCATCCCAATTTATAGCTGTGTTGTCTGTGCATCCAAGAACTTCGTATATATCACAAACCCCATCTTCGTCTGTGTCAACTATACAGTTTCCATCACAGTCGTAGTTTTCTTCAGGCCAAACACAATCTCCCTGATATATAGCAGTTGGATCATAGTTACAAGCTCCTGTTGACAGACAGCCTATACAACTTTCGAACTCACAACTTTCGTCATCATTTGTCGCCATAAAGTTATAGTTACAAGCTAGTGGATCCATACATCCATCGATACTGAATATACAGCTTCCATCATCGTCAGTTGCTTCTTCGTCATAATTGTCAGCTAGGTTATTTGTACAACCAGGAATTTCATCCTCGTCACAAATACCATCCTCATCTTCATCATCCTCGCAGTTGCCTTCACAATCAAAACCTGGTTCAGGGAATATACACTCGCCTGGAATAGTTGCGTTTGGATCGTAATCACAAGCAAACGTATTCATACAACCTATGCAGCTTGTGAAGTCACAAGAACCGTCATTTGAGTTTGCTCCTGGATCGTAGTTGCAAGCACCAAATATTGTACAACCATAGTATATACAAGATCCATTTATTGTTGCTTCTGGATTGTAATTGTCTGCATTTTCATCCATACATCCAACACATGAAGTAAAGTCCTCACATGTTCCAGCAATAGTTGCTTCAGGGTCGAAATCACATGCGTTTACATTCATACAACCAACGCATGAGATGAATTCACACGAGCCGTCGTTAAACTGTGCCTCTGGATCGAAATTACAGGCTGTTGGAATTGTACAACCTAATGATACACAAGGTTCCCCTTCCTCATCAATATATTCACATGGTTCATCTTCAGCACCAAAGTTGCAAGCGAGTGGATCAAAACATCCACTTCCTTCAGCAACAGGAAGCATATCTAAACAAGAGAAATCACAAGATCCAGGCAGGTAGTAATCTGCAGTTGGATCGAAGTTACATGCGAATGGAAGATTACATCC
>JAYZNI010000049.1:0-26153 GCA_036152255.1 Bacteroidota bacterium
CTTGATTTCTGCAGCAATGGAGCTTGGAAGAAGAAGAACAGCATACTCAAGAGTGCAAAAAAAAACAAGGATTACTTCTTCAAGGGATGTGTACAACAGGTATATAGATAGATTGAGCGATTTATGTAACGAAGAATTTCATGTACTTTTTTTAAAAAGGTCAAATGACGTACTAGCAGAGTTTAAAATTTCAAGCGGAGGTTTATCAGGCACGGTTGTAGACCCTATACTAATATTTGCAAAGGCCTTAGCACTTGGTGTCGCAGCAATAGTGTTAATCCACAATTATCCTTCTGGCAATACTAAACCAAGTCAATGCGATATAAACCTAACCAAGAACCTCGTAGAGGCAGGTAAATTCTTAGATTTACCAGTCTTAGATCACATAATTATAGCAGGTAAAAATTTCAGCTCTTTTTCTGATTCAGGATTAATTTAAAATGCCCAAACTCCTAACCATATTAGGCGCAAGACCACAGTTTATTAAGGCTGCAGCTCTAACTCGGGCAATTGAATCAAACCCTCAATACGGTTGGACCCAAGAAATACTTCATACAGGTCAACATTACGACCATACGCTTTCGAAGATATTCTTTGACACACTTGGGCTTCCTGAACCAAAGTGGCAGTTCGCTCTAGAAAATTCAACACGAAAAGAAAGGATGGAAGAGATGAGGGTTGGTATTCAAAAATGCATAGATGAGTGTAATCCCAGTGCTGTTTTGGTATATGGAGATACAGATTCTACACTAGCCGGAGCTCAGATAACAAAAAAGAGTAATATTCCATTAATCCATGTTGAGGCGGGGTTGAGGTCTTTTGATTTGGCTATGCCGGAGGAGGTAAATAGGATAGAGATTGATAAGCTGGCAGATATATTAGTTGCTCCGACAAAAACTGCATTACAAAATCTTGAAAATGAAGGAATTTATGGAGCATTCTTGACCGGTGATATAATGCATGATAACGCCTTACATTTTTCTTCTAATTCTAATGAGGTAGACCAAATCCTACTCACCATGCACAGACCTTCAAATGTCGATGATGGAAGTAGAGCTGTGAATTGGATAAAAACCATAGGTTCTTGGGCTAAATCTCAGGGACTTGAAGTCGTTTTCCCAATTCACCCCAGGACTAAAAAATCTTTTGAAAGTGAACTAGGAAAAGGTTGGCAATCTGCATTATTGGAAACTGGTGTAAAGGTCATTGAGCCAGTAGGTTACATAGAGCTACTTAAGCTAATTAGTTCATCTAAATTAGTTGTGACTGACTCAGGTGGAATCCAAAAAGAAGCTTACTCATGCGCAACTCCATCAGTTGTAATTAGGCATAACACCGAATGGGTTGAATTGCTAGAAAATGGCTGCGCTGTTCTGTGTCCAAATCCAAATAATTTTGAAGAGCTTGCTTCAGCCCAAATCCAACATATAGTAGATATAAGCACTCAACTGTATGGCGATGGAAAATCGGCTGAGTACATCCTTGAAATGTTGTCTCGTAGACTTGGGATGAAGGTTATAGTTAAAAGCCCTCACGACATGCCAAGAATGAGGTATGCTTCTGACCTTTTGTTTGGCACTTGTTTAGGAGTGGAAGTGACATTTGAAAAGGTAGAAGAAGGCGACACGTATTCTATTTCATTTGGCGATTCAAAAATCACTTGTCCAATACATCCTATCAGTCTGTCAAAAGATAAAGACGCTTTGAACAGTGGTGTTAAGTTTCCGTGTAAGGTTGATAGTGATTGTGATTTGGACTACGATCCACTCGCATCTGCTATCTATTTAGCTGCTCAGTGGAATGTGGTTTTCAATCCTGGAGAATTTGACAAACACAATAGGGAGCTTGGGGTGTCATGTAATAGGCCAGAGGTTGAAATAATAGCTTTTAACCTTGCTGAAAAACTTGAAATACCTAAGACGAGAAAATATTCTTACTTACCTACAATTGATGTAGATGTTGCTTACGCATTTAAAGGAAGGTCTTTTATAACAAATTCTCTAGCGTGTATGAGAGACCTAGTTACTCTTAGATGGAGTAGTTTGTTTAGTAGAATGATTGTGTTGTTTGGGCTTAAAGGTGATCCATATGACACTTATGAGTGGTTAGATGATTTACATTCTAAACATTCAAATTCGACTACTGCTTTTATGCTGCATGCTGTTCATAAGAAACCTTATGACATAGGGCTTCAAAAAAGTGTAGTTAGAAATCTTGTGGATAGTTTAAAGTCTTGGGAAGTTTATTGGCATCCTTCATACAAGGCAATGACAGGGGTGTACAATGGAAATGTTCTTGATTTTAATAATGAACGAGGAGAATTCCCTGGTTCAACAACCCAAATAAGGGCTCACTATTTACGCAGTGACGCTAGAGTGTGGCCTGAATTGAATGAGCTTGGTATAAAGCGTGACTATTCACTTGGATATGCAGATAAACCTGGGTTTAAGTCTGGGATGTGTAGGCCTTATAGAGCGTACGATTTGAAGTCTGACAATGTTCTAGATTTAGAGATTGTTCCAACCATAGTGATGGATTCGAGCTTGAAGACCTATTTAGGATTATCCCCTCATGAATCTGTTGAATTAGTTAAAAAACTAAATGATGAGATCAGAAAAGTAGGAGGGGTGATGGTGACTTTATTTCATAATTCTTCTGTTTCTGATTACGGATATTGGAAGGGATGGAGAGAAGTATATCAAAAGATTGTAGAACTTTGTTCTGATAGATAATGGAAATTATTGTAGATATAGCATTCTGGTGCCTCATGTCAATCATTAAATTTGTTGTTACGCCTTCAATAATGGTGGGGCTAGATTATTCTGTGCCATATATACTTTGTTCAACGATTTTGGGTTCTGCTATTGGAGTCCAAATTTTCTATCACGGTGGAAAATACATTTTTACTTGGTGGGAAAACAAAAAGGGTAAGAAAAAGAAGAATAGTGTTATCACTCCAATGAGAAGAAGGATGGTGCAGTTTAAAAACGGTTATGGATTAATTGGAATGCTCTTGATTTCAGGAGTGATATCAGTACCCATTGCCTCTGTGATAGTTGCTAAGTATTTTAATAAAAATATCGCTTCCGTTTGGCTTTTAACTGGAGCTTTTGCAATCTGGTCTTTGGGGCTCACTCTTGTTAGTCATTATTTAAAAACTGGTAATCTCTTTTGATATGAAGGTGTTGTTTTGGGATTTGGATCATACTCTTTGGGATTTTAAAAAGAATTCTAGAGAAGCTTTGCGCGAAGGTTACGATGAATTTGATTTGGCATCGTATGGAGTGGGTGATATTGAAGAGTACATTGAGGCATATGAAAAGGCAAATGATTGGTGTTGGAAGGAATACAGAGAAGGTAGAATGGAAAAGGCAGAACTCAGAGGAAAGAGATTTAAGATGGCTATGGAGCCATGGGGTTTGGTTGAAACCCAAGAACTTGGGGAGAAATTAGGTAAGCATTATGTAAAAACTTCGCCTCATAAAACCAATTTATTTGAAGGCGCAAAGGAAGTCCTAAGTGAGCTTCAAGATAGAGGGCATAAGCAAGTGATTTTGACTAACGGATTTGAGGAAGTCCAGCACATTAAGGTTGAAAAGTGTGGGCTTTTGCCCTATTTCGATGAGGTTATAACTAGTGATACCATGGGGTATAAGAAGCCTCATCCCATGGCTTTTAGTTTGGCATTGGAGAGAGTGGGTGCGAGGGCAGATAATGTTGTTATGATTGGAGATAATTTAGATGCAGATGTGCTTGGAGCTAAGGCCCAAAACATAGCTCAAATCTTTTTTAACCCCAATTCAAACCCACATCAAGAAGAAATTGATTACGAAGTAAGAACTCTTAGGGAGATCTTAGATATAGAACTACATTAGCACCATGGCAGAAAACGATAATAAACCCAAACTCAATATTGAGCTACCTGAGGAAGTGGCTCCAGGTATTTATTCTAACCTAGCTGTAATCACTCATAGTCCCACAGAATTTGTGACAGATTTTGTTCAGATTATGCCTGGTGTACCTAAGGCAAAAGTTAGATCAAGAGTGATTATGACGCCACAACATGCAAAAAGGCTAATGAAGGCCTTGATTGAAAATGTAAAGCGATACGAAAGCCAACACGGTACCATCTCTGAAGTTAGCGGGCCAGAAGCTAGTATGCCAATGAATTTTGGCGGCCCTCAAGGAGAAGCTTAATTGCTATAGCTTTTCTTTCCGTTTACTATTCCGTAAACGACACCTTGTAGATCGTTTCTTTCCTTCCAAGGATTATTTACACCTGCCGAAACCCCTGGGCAATTGTGGTTTCCTTTGGGATTGAATAATGTAATCTTTGCTTCGGCACCTTCTGCAATATGTACTTCAGGGATATTGAATATCCTTCTGTTTGCATTTGATATTGCATCAATTACTCTTGTGATATCAGCTTTTTCACAAGCTGTTAGAAGGGCAGGGAAGGTGCTAGAAATTCCCGCTATTCCGTTGGGGCTTAGAACGAATTCTACGTCGTTGTTTTCTGGATTTTCTGGCCTGTGATCAGAGCAAACACCATCGATAGTTCCATCTGCAAGTGCTGCTCGTAGTGCCTTTCTATCTGCCTTACCTCTTAGAGGTGGTTCAACTCTGAATGTTCCATCGAAGCATTCAATCTCCTCGTCTGTGAACATCAGGTGGTGAGGAGTTGTAGAGGCAGTAACAGCGAGCCCTTTCTTTTTAGCCTCCTTAATGAGTTTAACGCTATCAGCAGAGCTAATAACTGGGATGTGTAGCCTTCCGCCAGTGTATTCCAGAATGTTAATGTCGCGCTTAAGTCGCATAGTTTCTGCTTCTGTAGGGCTTCCCTTCAGTCCCAGAGCTGTACTCATCGCTCCTTCGTGCATTGAAGCACCAGGGTTGATGTCTTTTTCCATTGGTTGAATAACAAGTACGTTTCCAGATGGTCTTAGGTATTCTAACGCCATCTGAATCAATCCAGCTCTCTCAACAGGTTTGTCGTCACTAAATCCAATTGCCCCAGCTTCTACCATATCTAGCATTTCTGCTAACTGTCCTCCTTTTCTTTGTTCTGAAATACAACCTAGTGGTAATGCGCTTGTCACTGCTCCTCCTTCAATGCTTCTGCTTATCAAGTAGGCTACTGATGCTTTGTTGTCTATCACTGGATTTGTAGATGGAAGAATTACTACGTCTGTAAACCCTCCTGCCGATGCTGCATCAAGTCCTCTGAGTAACCCTTCCTTCAATTCTTCGCCTGGGTCTCTAAAGTGAGCTTGCCCATCCATCCATCCAGGTGATACGCATAAGTTTTCCTCAGCCCAAACCTTAGCCTTCTTTGGCTTTAAATCCTTTCCAATTTCAGTAATAATACCGTTTTGTATCCTGACACTTACTTTTTTGCCGTTGAATGATCCCCCAAGATCAATCACTCTTGCGTCTTTAATTAGGATGTGATTTTCCATCTTTTTTGTAGCACAGTTTCGCCTGTTAAGGCAAGTAAAACGACGAGCACAAGGTACCACCAAAGGTGCTTACCCGATTCAATATTGCTTATAAGAGTTGCAAGGTTGTTTTGGCTTACTTCAAGTACAGAAGCATTAGCCCAACCCTTTGAATCCAACTCATCCCTAAAACTCGGCACATCCCAAGACTTAGGAAAAGATTCATTCTTATTCGAGTTTACCCCCAAAGTACCCATTTGCACACCGTCTTTCAGAATTTTATAATTCCCTGGTTTAGTTAATGCAGGTCCCAAAGTGAGTCTCGATACTCCATTAACACTCCTTATTTCTGGAATAATTGATGAAGCACTATCAGTTGAAATGATTCTTACAGCAGCACCACTCTCAAATTCTTCTCTTAAAGTAATGGTATTTTCTTCTCCCAGTGTAATAGCATTGGCCTCAGACTTTCTTGAGGTATGAACCATCCTTAAGACTAAAGGAACAAATAGAGCGTGAGATGTCAGATTGCTTATTTTAATCCCTAAAGGCATTCCCAAAAGGAAGCTCGAGCCTCTTCCATGCTGTGCCTTTGAAAGGAAGTTTTGGCCATTCCAGTTGCTCCCTAATCGCTCAACTTCTGCAGAAGCTTTATACCTAAGCGCCATACTCGACTTAGGTAAGTCCATCTTTGGTGGGGTACTGGAAAATACTCCATCAAAATGCGGATGTTCCACATTAAGCGAATTAATTGCGTTCAACTCATCACTCCTATCCCAAACGTACTCCTCACCAAATCCCAAATCGCTCATCAACAATTCCGCCCTCGGATTTATCTCACTAGTATCAGGAATGATCAACACGGTCCCTCCACCATCTACAAACTTCGCAAGTGTATTCGAATATCCATTTGAAGGACTATTCAGCCCATTTGATATTATAAAATCAAAATTCTGAAGCTCCAATTCGTCAGGAAGGACTCGTCTATTTTCAATTTCAATTGCGTCATCATTTGAGTTGCAAACCCTAGTTATACTAGTTGCATCTTCACTCTGAATGTCGTTTGATATCTGTAGAACTCTTATTTTACTTACAATTTCGTAGCCAAGGTAGTATGTGTTGTCAAAGCTTATGGGCGAGTCGTCAATTGAAATTTTTGCGTGATAATCACCTGGGTTATCGAAGCTAAACCTCATCACCGTATCAGTAGCTAGTCCAGGTTTGATATTGTACGTTCCAACTGCCTTCCTTTCTCCATTAACGTCTAATCTCATGTTCAGACCTTCGACTTCAGATGTAGCGTTGTGCTTTAACCTCAAGTTCAGAATAGCTTGTTTTCCTACTGTCGCAATTGGTGAACTAAACCAAGCAGAATCGACCCAAATGTTTGGCCTTTCATTTGCGAATGAAGGAATGAAGTGAATATTTATGGAAGTGTCAGGCGTAAACTGCTCACCTAAATCATGAGTGCTTTTTTGTAGATCTGAGAGGTAGTAAATGCTCTTGTTATGATTGTGAGCTTTAGAGATGTTGTCAATAGTTCTACTGATAATCATATCGACATTTCTGCCAATTGCTGACGGCTTAATAGAAGCAATTTTTTCGGCACATTCTTCTTTTGTGAGATATCTAGCATCAGAACCGTTGAATTCGTTGGTTATAATGTGAAACCTATCCGTTTCAGAGTATTGGTCTACAATTTCTAACGCATTAGCTTTTGCAGTTTGTAACAGGTTGCCATTTTCTCCTATTGCCTGCATAGAGGGGCTATTGTCAACGTATAAGCTTACTATGTTATGTGCTAACTGCTCCGAATTTTCGTCGTCACCAAACGGAATAAACGGATCTGCAAAAGCCAAAACAAGCGCACCAACTGCTACAAGTCTGGTAAGCAGAATTAATAGGTGTTTAAGACGTTGGTGAGATTTGGCCTCTTTATTTACCTCATCTAAAAAACTAACATTTGAAAATTTGACCTCCACATATCTGCGAAGTTGGAGAAGATGAATTAATACGGGAATTATTAATGCCGTTAAGGCCCAAAGCATATAAGGTTTTCCCCACTCCATTTCAGGTGCAAAGTTAATTCTTTACGACCTTTAAAGCATGAATATTTCAAAGTTGAGCAAAACAGAGTTGATGGAGTTCTTGGAGGAAAAGGTTTTGCAATTTGAAACCCCTGATTTTATTCCCCTCGATCCCATCTCAATTCCTCATATGTTTTCTGATAAAAAGGACGTGGAAATAGCTGGATTTTTAGCTGCTACAATTGCTTGGGGCAAGAGGTCTATGATTTTAAAAAATGCACATTCTTTAATGGAACGCATGGATCATTCGCCATATGACTTTATTGTGAATTTCGAGGATTGCGACTCAAGAGCCTTCGATGGTTTTGTCCATAGAACATTCCAGCAAGAAGATGTAATATGTTTTATCAAAGCTCTTCAAAGACTTATTAAAAATTACGGGTCTATTGAATCAATATTCTCATCTCACTGGATTGAATCTGGAAGGCCAAACAATTTAAAGAATACCATCGCAAATTTTCACTCCGTATTCTTCGATCAACCCCACGCACCGCGATCTAGAAAACATTTAGCAAACCCAGCAAAAGGGTCTGCAGCCAAAAGAATAAACATGTATCTCAGGTGGATGGTTCGTTCTTCAGAAAAAGGTGTCGATTTAGGGATTTGGAAGGAAATTCCATCAAGTGTATTAAGTATCCCAATTGACGTTCACACTTCAAATGTTGGAAGACAGTTGGGGCTTTTGTGCAGAAAGCAAAACGATTGGAAAGCTGTAGCTGAGTACGACGAAGAGTTGAGAAAAATGGATCCTTCTGATCCAGTTAAATACGATTTTGCGCTATTTAGTTTAGGAGCTATCCAGGGCTTTTAACCTATCAAGCCCAAACGATTTTCTATGCAGTCCCTAATTCTATTTACTAATTGATCTGGGGCATAAGTTCTCCATCCAAACTCGCTAAGCTCGCCTCCCATCACAAAGTAGCTGTCCAAATCTATTATAGACATGTCGTCTAATACGTGTTTGTTAAAGTTTAGAAGAGCAACCCATCCGTCTCTATCACAAACCTCTTCAAACCACTCTTCGTAATAGCTATCATCGCTGTAATGAAAGTTGAGGACGTTTTCGCCTATTAAAATGAACTTGCAAATCCCTTCATTTTGAAGGCAATCAACAATATCTCTTTTGAGCCGCATTATATCATTGTGAAGGCAGTCGTTCCATTCGCCAAACAGCTCAATAATTGCACTTTCTTCCTCGTAATCAACCCAAATTATTTTAATGAATAAAGTCTGCGACCCTATGCTATCCCATTGTGGGTGAATGTAGTGGTCATAAATCTTCATGTGATAGCTCATCTCATTGTAGACTCTTTCAAAAAAGGGGCTTCGAGGGTCCTCGCTTGCAACGTAGTGATTACGCCATGAATAATATGGTTCAATGGTGTGCATTAGCCATTGTGAGACTTGACGGCATCTCTTACGCTACCATGCTCATTTAACAACTTCTCAGAATCTGCAGCACACAATCCTGTTGCTTCACACACCATTCTGATTCCTCTCTCAACAAGTTTTTCATTTGAAAGCTGCATGTCTACCATTTTGTTCCCCTTTACATGACCAAGTTTAATCATTGCAACTGTAGTAATCATATTGAGAATTAATTTAGTAGCAGTACCTGCTTTAAGTCTTGTAGAACCCGTAACGAATTCTGGTCCAGTGATGGCCTCTATTGGGAAATCGCAATTTTCTGCAACTTCAGAGCCAGGATTACAAGTCACACAGCCAGTTAAAATTCCATTTTCTCTTGCCTTAACTAAAGAGCCAACAACATATGGTGTTCTTCCACTTGCTGCAATTCCTACAACAGTATCGTTTTCATTGATTTTGTGAGCTTGTAGGTCTTCCCAGCCACCTTCAAAACTATCCTCTGCACCTTCAACAGCTTTGCGAATTGCAGAATCTCCACCAGCAATTAGACCAACAACTCTTCCATAATCAACGCCAAAAGTTGGAGGGCATTCACTTGCATCAACTACACCAAGTCTTCCGCTAGTCCCTGCACCAACGTAGAATAATCTCCCGCCTTTTGACATTCTCGATACAAGAGCATTAACAAATGACTCGATTTGGCCTTTGCATTTAGCAACAGCTTCTAAAGCTTCACTGTCTACACTATTCATTGCATTGACAAGTTCTCCAACACTCATCTCGTGGAGCCCATCGTGCTTACCGCTTTGTTCTGTTGGTGGAATTTTTGCCATTATAAACTGTGTTCAAACCAAATTTCTAGCGAACGTTCTGCTTGGAGACGAAGCATATCACTTCCATTCATTGCAAATGCGCCCCTTGCTTTTGCTCTTTTTATAAAAGTCGTTTCTTCTGGATTGTAGACCAAATCAAACACTAAGTGTTTTTCTCCAATTCCATCCCACGGGATGTCTACACATTCTTCAATTTTGGGCCATGTTCCTAGAGGTGTGCAATTCACTATCATTAAATAATGTGCAAGAGCTTCAGTGGTAATTTCATTATATTCTATTTGGCCTTCCTCAGGATTTCTACTAACCAAAACAGTTTTTATGCCAAGTCTTCTTAGAGAGAAATCTACTGCTTTTGCTGCGCCTCCTGTACCAAAAATTAGAGCTCTCTCATGTCTTCCCTTTAAAAAAGGTTTTATAGAAGCACTAAACCCAAATACATCAGTGTTATAACCCTTCCATCCCTTATCAGTTTTGACTAGAGTATTAACAGCGCCTACCTCTTTTGCACTTTCGTCCAAGCAACAAAGTGAGTCAATTATACTTTCCTTATGTGGGATTGTCACATTAAGCCCCACAAGCTCAGGATTGTTTTCAATTAATTCGCTAAATCTTTCGACTTTGGCTAAATCAAATGCTTCATAGTTTATTTCATAACGGCCTATATGGTTGAGTATGGTCTTAAAAAAAGAAGGCGATTTTGAGTGCCCAACAGGATGCCCTATAAGCCCCAACTTCTTCATACTTTTCTCAACTTATCCAGCGTAGTTACAACACTAGCGCCTAATACTGCCCAGAAAGCAAAGGAGGTTATTTCTCCCGTTTCGCTTGCCTCATTTAAAGGCCAAAGAACATGAAGAGCTCCTAGCATAAATCCAACCAATACACTAAGTGTTTGGTCATGGTACTTGTTTAGTACTCTTTTTAATAGACGGCTAAATGCAAGTAATCCTGTAATACATCCTACAGCAAATGCGAGTATTATTACAAAATCGAATCCTACTAATGCGGCTATAACTGGCGCATAAGCCCCAAGAATTATCAAGATGAAACTACCACTTACTCCAGGGAGTAACATTGCGCAAATTCCAATAGCGCCGCTAAATGCAATGTAAATAGGAGATTCAATTGCTTCAGCAGTGGGTAGGCTGGTTAAAATCGCAGCTGCTACAACTCCTAATATTCCAAAGCCTAGGTTTCTCTTATTCTTTTCTCCTACAGATCTCCAAATTAAAGGGGTCGATGCCAAAACAAGTCCTAAAAAGAAACTCATCAAATGTTCAGGGTGTGTTTCCTGTAAATGATGAATCGTTTTAGAAAGAATTAAGACAGCTAGTGCTATTCCAATAAATAATGCTAGCAGGAAGTTTATGTTGTACTTCTTCCAAGTTGAAACTATCCCTTCTTTGAAGAGGTCGTTGATTGTTTTTGTGCCCAGATTTGCGATTGTAGAGATTAATTCTTCGTAAATCCCAGTAATGAAAGCTATGGTTCCACCGCTTACTCCTGGAACTAGGTCAGCAGTACCCATGGCAAATCCTTTTGCGATTATGCCAAACCACTCCTTGAACCCCCTCATGCAACCTCTACGTTTGGGTTAACTCTCTCAGCCCAAGCTGCAATTCCTCCCTCTAAGTTGTAAATATTTGAAAACCCTTGTTGAGACACTAAGTATTGTGCTACAGCTGCTGATCTTACTCCTGAACGGCAGTGTACGACAACATCACTATCTCTATTGATTTTTTCAATGTTTTCAGGAATGAGGTTCATGATAATGTGGTCAGAACCATCAATTAATCCAATTTCTCGTTCCCAAGGTTCTCTTACGTCAATGATTTGGAATTTCTTACCTGAGTCCAGCCATTGCTTTAATTCGTGTGGTGAAATGCTATTCATCCTTCTCGTCTGGTTCTTGTCTTAAACCTTCTGCAATGCTATCTGGTAGATTTTCGAAAAAAGTATCTCCTCTTAACCCAAGTCTTAAGGTTTCCATTGGGATGACATCCCAAGGGCCAATGTTTCCAAGATTTACGTTAGCTCCAAATTGTTGGATAAACCAAACTTGTTGTTCCTTCTTAGGTGCTTCCCAAAGGATGTCATCTAAACTAACCTTTGCAAGGATCTTTCTGATTAGTGCGGTGTGGGCTGAGCCGTTTGGTCTATAGATGCCTACGTTGCCGCTTTCTCTTGCTTCAGCAATAACCTTCCAGCTTCCAGCTTCCAATTCCTTGCTCATCATGCTGGTCCATTTTGATGGACTTATTAGAATCCCAGCTTCCTTTGATCCAACTTCGCTAAGAACCTTGTAGTTTTTGCTCAGTTTGTTAATGATCTCACATTTTTCATCTTCTTCAATAACCATTGATCCATCACTTATTTCTATACAAAACAGTCCTAAGCTATCAATGAATTTTAAATAATTATCAAGCGATTTTCTAATGAAAAATGCTTCGAAAAGTGTCCCTCCACAATAAACGTCTATCCCAGCATTTTTGTACAACTTCACTTTGTCCTTAATTCCAGGAGTTATGATAGATGTGCCAAAACCAAGTTTAAGCAAATCAATTCTATCAGCATTCAGAGTAATAAGATCCTCAGCTTGTCTCAAGCTCAATCCCTTATCCATAACCATTGTTAGTCCTGAATTTCGGGGCTTGCTTGTTCTTTCTGGAACATGAGATAAAGAGGTGTTCATTTAAGATTATGGTTTCAAGCGAGAATAAATTTCTGCAATTCGTGGGTCTTCCAAAATATCTGGATATGAATCAATTATTCTCGATGAATTGTCAAATGTGTGAATGAGTAATTGTTCAAATAAGTCTATCGCCTGTTTTTCATTACCAGACTTATACAGACTATAAACTTGTTGGTACAAAAGGTTTGTTGGATCGTTGACAATAACTAATCCCTGCTCTAATGCTTCCAAAGCAGCTTCGTGTGCATCTATTCTTTGAAGGTTCTCTATTCTCCCTTCCCAAGCATCTTCATTTTTGGGATCTCTTTCGAGAACTATCGTGAAATGCTTTTCTGCATCTTTTGGTTGGCCAACTTTGATATAAGATGTTGCAAGCAATAACCTATAATCAGAATTGTAGTCATCTAGTGTCACAGCGTGCTCAAAATATTGTACTGCAACATTAGGAAGTGATTGTAAGTCTGCAAGAACTCCTAATCCTACGAAGGCATCTGTGTATTCAGGGTCAATTTCAAGACTTTGCTTGTAGTAGTGTTCTGCATTGTCAAATTCGCCTAGCCTCTCCATGCATTCTCCCATATTGCAGAGAATGTAGGGCGATTTGGCCTCCACACTTAATGCCTCTTTATAAGCTTCATATGCTTCTGCATAGTGTTCTCCAGAATTAAGAGCTTCAGCTTTTTGATGGTATGCTCTTATGTAGTTCTTATCTATCGCGATGCAAAAATCGTATGAAGTAATAGCGTCCTTAATCTTTCCAACTCTGTGGTACATATTGCCCAAATTGTACCAAGCTGTTTTGCTATATGGATACTGGTCAAGGTAATCTGTGTAGAATTCAATACCTTCTTTCATTGAATCCGCTTTATCAAAGCAAAATGCAAGCTCGAAAAGCGCGGTTTCGCTTGAAGGATTTTTATAAATAGCATCTTTCAAAACAGAAATTGCCTTTCTCCATTCACCAAGGTTTTGGTGTTCAATAGCTATGTCAATATAAATATCACCGTGTAGATCAGATTCAGCACATTCGAGGGCTTTTCTAAAATGCTTGATTGCAAATCGATGTTCTTTAATCTGGCTAAAAATGCTTGCAAGAGTCAGGTGAATCTCTTCATTGTATGGTTCAAATGCCAAAAGTGTCTTTAGAAGAGGAATTGCATTGATTTGCTTACCCATGCTCGTAAGAATTTGGGCTTCTCTAAGTTGCAGCATTAAGTTTTCAGGAAAAAGTGTACTCGCGTATTGGAGTACCTTTTTTGCATTTTCTACTAGGCCAAAGCTCAAGTAATGTCCTATAATGGCTTCGAATTCTTCAAGGTCGAAATACTGCTGATCGTCTTCTTCAATCATGCGTTCAAAACGCTTGACTAAGTTGTCAATTTCGCTCTCTCCTTGATATTGTCTACCGTCGTCATTCATCCCTACCAAATCTAACATTTAAAGGTAGAAAATAATTACCAAAAAGCCACGGGTTTTTAACATACATAGAGGAAAACTAAAGTTAGACTATTATACCTACTCTGCTTTACTTTGCAAGAATGTTAATTAAATCGATTTCTGGCATAAGAGGCACCATTGGTGGAATACCTGGAGAGGCACTTACACCTCAAGATTTGGTTAAGTTTGCTACTGGGTATGCTCTTTGGGTTAAAGAGGATAGCGGTAAGGAAAAGCCCATTGTGATTATAGGTAGAGATGCAAGAATGTCTGGGTCGATGGTTAGCTTAATAGTGAGTTCGACTCTCAATAGTATGGGAGTAGATGTGATTGATTTGGGCTTGAGTACTACACCAACCGTAGAATTGGTTGTTCCTAAGTTAGGAGCAGATGGTGGAATTATACTTACAGCTTCTCATAATCCAAAAAACTGGAACGCACTTAAGTTGCTTAATTCTGCTGGAGAATTTTTGTCAAAATCTGCTGGAGAAAAAGTACTTGAGTTTTCAGAGATGCCAAATAGCTATTCTTCAGTTGATAATCTTGGAAAGACAACTTTTGAGGATGGATGGATCAAATGGCACGTTGCACATATTTTGGGATTGGACTTAGTTCATCCTGAAAAGATTAAGGAAGCAGAATTGAAAATCGCAGTTGATGGAATTAATTCCTCAGGAGGAATTGCAGTTCCTATGCTGCTAGAAGAGCTAGGAGTTGAAGTTGTGAAAATTCATTGTGACCCAACTGGTGATTTTGCACATAACCCAGAGCCTTTAACAGATAATTTATTTGATTTAAAATGCGCTGTAGTTAAAAATAATTGCGATTTAGGAATAAGTGTCGATCCCGATGTTGATAGACTTTGTTTCGTGAGTGAAGACGGTTCGTTTTTTGGGGAAGAGTACACACTTGTCGCAGTTGCAGATTATGTGCTTTCAAAAACTCCAGGCAATACGGTAAGCAATATGAGTTCAACTAGGGCTCTAAGTGTTGTGACAGAGAAACACGGCGGAATATACACGGCATCAGCAGTAGGAGAGGTCAATGTCGTTGAAGCGATTAGGGCAACTGACGCAATTATTGGAGGAGAAGGAAACGGAGGTGTAATCTATCCGACATCACACGCCGGGAGAGATGCTCTAGTAGGTATAGGATTGTTCCTCACACATCTTGTTGAACAAGGTGTGAGTTGTAGTGAGTTAAGAAACTCATATCCTAATTTTGCGATAAGTAAGGATAAAATTGATCTTCCTTCTTCTGTTGTTGACGAAGCATTGGAACAATTGGTAAAGAATCATCCTGAAGCAAAAATTAATACCGTTGATGGAGTGAAATTTGATTTAGATGAGGGGTGGGTTCACCTTAGAAGAAGTAACACTGAACCTATTATTAGAATTTATGCAGAAGCTTCAACTGAGGAAGATGCAGTGGATCTAGGAGATAGATTTAAATCTGAATTGCGCAGTTTATTGTGAAACAAGTTTATTTAGATAACGCGGCAACTACGCCACTTGCTAAGGAGGTTGCAGATGCAATGATACCAGTTTTGACTGATGTATTTGGAAATCCATCATCTAGTCATGCAACTGGTAGAAAGGCCAAAGCTCTAATTGAAACTGCTAGGCGAGATATTGCGAGACAACTTGGGTGCGAACCCAGGAGTATAATTTTTACTTCTGGTGGGACTGAAGCAGATAACCTAGCGCTTAGAACTGCTGTTAAGGATTTGGGTTGTAAGAGGATAATTACTTCTCCTGCAGAGCATAGTGCTGTTATTGCAAGTGCAGAGAAAATGTCTACTCTCTTTGGTGTTGAGTTAGTTCATGTTAGACATCTGGAAGATGCAACGGTTGATTTGGACCATTTGGAGAAGTTGCTCTCAGAAGGTGTCAAAACTCTTGTAAGTTTAATGCACGCAAATAACGAGATTGGTGTAATCCAGCCTCTTGATAAGATATCATCTCTTTGCAACCTATACGATGCGGTTTTCCATAGTGATACAGTCCAAACCATGGGGCATTACCCTTTTAGCTTAGACTCACTAGAAATAGACTATCTTACCTGTTCTGCACATAAGTTTCACGGACCTAAAGGAACGGGTTTCCTTTACACACACCCAAAGAATAAAATAAGATCCCAAATTGTAGGTGGAGGCCAAGAGAGAGGTCTTCGTTCTGGAACAGAGAATCTCCATGGTATTGTGGGACTTCAAGCTGCAATTAATCTTGCTTACGACAATATTGAAGCACACGAAAAGCACGTTAGGTCAATTAAGAAGCGAATGGTTGATGGCCTAAGGGAGCGCATTTCTGGAGTTAGCTTCAATGCTGATTCAGATTGTGTAAGTAGATTATATACTGTGCTTAACGTGAAATTTCCTCCACACCCTAATAGCGGTATGGCTCTATTTCTTTTAGATCTAGAAGGCGTGGCTTGTTCTGGTGGTAGTGCTTGTTCTTCAGGTGCAACAAAGGGATCTCACGTGCTTAATTCTTTGGGCTACCACGATCCAGAGAGAGCTAGCTTGAGATTTTCGTTCTCACACTACACTACTGAGGAAGAAATTGATTTTGCCTTAGATGCAGTTGCAAAGGTTTTTGCTCCAGTAGAGTAAGATGCCAATTAATAGAATATTCTCGAAGTTCATCCGTCGAAGGATGAAGGAGATTAATGAAACTTTTAATTTCCCTCACAAAGCCCAATCCCAAGTTTTCAACTCGCTTTTTAATCAGATGTGTGAAACTGAGTTTGGTATTGAGCATGGAATAAGTTACTTCAGTGAAGAAGCTCCAGTTGATCAGTTTTCAAAGATTCCAATAAGGACATACGATGAATTCAAGCCTTGGATAGAGAAGGCAAGGGCAGGAGGTTTGAGTGTGGTTTGGCCTGGGAAGACTTCGTGGTTTGCAAAGAGTTCTGGCACGACTTCAGATAGAAGCAAGTTCTTGCCTGTCACTGAAGCTTCCTTAAAAACAGGGCATTATAAAGGTGGGAGAGATTTGTTGGCAGTATTCTGCGATCAAAGACCTGAGGCTCCACTCTATGCCGGTAAGCATTTAATTATTGGAGGTTCAAGCGCTTTGCATTCTGATTCAAGTGGTGCTTACACTGGAGATTTATCTGCAATTATCGTGAGGAATCTCCCACCTTGGGTTGAAATGAGACGCACGCCCTCTAGAGATATTACTTTACTTGAAGATTGGAATGTTAAGGTTTCGCTAATGGCAGAAAAGGTGGCCGCGGAAGACGTTCGCATTTTAGCTGGAGTCCCTAGTTGGATGCTAGTTGTTTGCAAGGAGGTATTAAAGTTGAAGGGGGCCAAAACTCTGGATGAAGTTTGGCCGAACCTTTGGCTTTATATGCATGGGGGTGTTGGGTTTGACCCGTATAAAGAAGAATTCCGAAGGTTAATTCGGTCTAAGAATATGAATTACCTCGAGACATATAATGCGTCGGAGGGATTTTTTGCGCTGCAGGATGATTTACAGCGCGACGATATGGCCCTGCTCTTAAGTCATGGTATTTATTACGAGTTTGTACCTTTAGATGAAGTAGATGATTTGCAAAATGCTACTACCTTAAATCTAACCCAAACACAACTAAACACAGACTACGCTATTGTCGTTTCAACAAATGCAGGTCTCTGGAGATATTTCCTTGGGGATGTGATTCGCATCACTTCTACTTCTCCTTATCGCATAAAAGTTGTTGGCAGGACATCATCTTATATAAATGTAGTTGGAGAAGAGTTGATGATAGCCCAAGCTGAACAAGCCCTTGCTCGTACCCTTTCAAAATTCAAATTCAACCTAAAGGAATTTACAGTGGCTCCTGTGTATAGTGAAACTGGAAATCCTGAGGCACATGTTTGGGCTATAGAATTGCAAGAAGGTTATTTCTCAGTTGATGCAAATGAATTTGCTGGAGTGTTAGATTGTGAATTGAGATTGCTGAATTCTGATTACGATGCAAAGAGGTTAAATGATTTCATCCTTAAAACTCCAAGGGTAGAATTTGTCAAAAGTGGAACCTTTGAAGCTTGGCTCGATTCAAAAAACAAGCTAGGTGGCCAGCATAAAATACCAAGGCTCTCGAACACACGTAAAATCATTGATGAAATCTTGTAGCTCCTTCTTATTGGTGCTATTTTTCGAATTAATTACTTTTTTACAATGCATATAGCAGTTGCCGGAAACATAGGGTCAGGTAAAACTACGCTGACCACTCTCTTAGCCAAGCATTACCGCTACACTCCACATTTTGAGAGCGTAGACGATAATCCATATTTAAACGATTTCTACAAGGACATGCAGCGTTGGTCTTTCAACCTTCAGGTATATTTCCTTAATTCAAGATTCGCCCAACTAATTGACCTTAAAGAAAAAGGCAAGCCTATTATTCAGGATAGAACAATTTATGAGGATGCCCATATTTTTGCGCCAAACCTCAATGCAATGGGCCTTCTTACTAAGCGCGATTTCGATAACTACTTGCTATTGTTTGGCCTAATGGAATCATTTGTTAGCCCTCCAGATCTTCTTATTTATCTCAGAGCTTCTGTTCCAACTCTTGTAGCCCAAATCCAAGAAAGAGGTAGAGATTACGAGGAGGCAATTAGGCTCGATTACCTAAGTAGATTAAATGAGAGATATGAGGCGTGGATCTCTACATACGAAAAAGGTGAATTATTAATCATAGATGTGGATGATAATAATTTCCATCAGAGTAAAGAGGATTTAGGTAAAATCATTGAATCAATTGACGGAAAGCTCCACGGCTTATTTGATAAGAAGAAATAAGAATTCAAAGAAAACAAAAAGCCCCACCAATTGGCGGGGCTTTTTTAATGTTTAAAAATCTATGATTTAAACGGCAGTGAACACAAACTTAATGTGA
This sequence comes from Bacteroidota bacterium, assembly GCA_036152255.1. Classification (GTDB taxonomy): domain Bacteria; phylum Bacteroidota; class Bacteroidia; order Flavobacteriales_D; family Sanyastnellaceae; genus UBA974. The sequence continues at coordinate 18,752 of JAYZNI010000049.1, forward strand.
ACGTTGTCATTGATAGCTCTATCACCTAGGTTGTCAAAAAATGAACCTGAGCCGTAATTGATTTTATGCTTAGTTCTGTCAATTTCTAACTCACCGCTAATTTCATAAGCAATAGTACCGTCTTCTATGACCTTTTCTTTGATTAAGATCGGAGTTTCATACTCAACAGTTGAACCATGCATTTGAAGCTTAATCTGAGAAATTAATTTATCCTCTTGTTGAGTAACACTAATAATCTTTATATCTGAAGTTGGGAACTTTTCAACATCAAGGAAATCTTCAGACTTTAAATGTGATTCAAATCCCTCCTTGTCTTCTCCTTCTAGATCAGTGCAAGTGAAGGTGTTCATATCAATAGTCATTATTCCACCTTTAATTTCTCCATCCATAACTTTCATTTTACCATTTGTGGTTGAAATAGTTCCAGTATGACCAGATCCGTTAATCTTCTTTGCAGTCCAAATAATTACAGATTCAACTTTTGTAAGCATGTACATACCATCAGGAATAATCATTGATGCTACCTCTTGTGAATTGTTCTCTACTAAAACATTGCTTGACGACTCGCCTTCTGTTGAACATGATGAAAGCGCGATAAATAAAACCGCTATTAAAGAATTTAAGTATTTCATATTTTGTTGTATTTAGTGTTCTTGTCCTTCATGGTCATGCTCATCTCCTTCGTGTTCGTGTCCTTCATGATCGTGCGCACCTCCTACGTGTTCGTGAGTTTCTTCTACCTCATCGTTTGAAGTTTCGCTCTCAATCAAATCTTTTTCAACTATAACTTCAATATCATTATCGTGATTGTGCAAGTGAGAACATGTGCCGTGACCTTCTGAAAGAAGTGGTGCGATAACTAGACCGATTAAGCAAGTAAGCTTAATAAGAATATTCATTGATGGACCTGAAGTATCCTTAAATGGATCACCTACTGTATCGCCAGTTACAGCTGCTTTGTGTGCGTCTGAACCTTTGTAAGTCATTTCTCCGTCAATTTCAACACCAGCTTCGAAGCTCTTCTTTGCGTTATCCCAAGCACCACCAGCGTTGTTTTGAAAAATCGCCCAAAGAACACCACTGACAGCAACACCCGCCATGTAAGATCCTAATGGTTCAGCACCCATTGTGAATCCAATAATTAGTGGAGAAACAATTGTAATTGCACCTGGTAGCATCATTTCCTTGAGAGCAGCTTGAGTAGAAATTTCTACACACTTGCCGTACTCAGGAGTTCCCTTCCCTTCCATAATACCAGGGATCTCTTTAAACTGACGACGTACCTCTTTTACCATTTCCATTGCAGCCTTACCCACAGAGTTCATTGCAAGAGCAGAAAAAACCACAGGAACCATTGCTCCAACGAAAAGAGTAGCAAGTACATCAGCTTTAAAGATGTTAATACCATCAATTCCAGTCATTGTTACATAGGCAGCAAATAATGCCAGTGCTGTAAGTGCAGCAGAGGCAATTGCAAATCCTTTACCGATAGCAGCTGTTGTGTTTCCTACAGAATCAAGAATATCAGTACGCTCTCTTACTTCTTCTGGAAGTTCACACATTTCAGCAATACCACCCGCGTTATCCGCAATAGGACCAAACGCATCGATTGCAAGCTGCATAGCAGTTGTTGCCATCATAGCACATGCAGCGATAGATACACCGTAGAATCCAGCGAATTCGTATGACGCGTAAATAGCAGCTGCAAACAAAATGATTGGGCCAAACGTTGACATCATTCCAACCGCTAAACCAGAGATGATGTTTGTGCCAGCACCGGTGTTAGAGTTTCTAACGATATCTAGTACAGGCTTTTTCCCTAAACCAGTGTAGTACTCAGTTAGCCAGCTAATTCCTCCGCCTACCCCTAGACCTACAAGTACTGAATAGAATACATTTATTGAAGCAAATGGTGCTGCAGATTTTGCTTGGTCTTGGAAGAATTCCATGCTCAACTGCTCTGGAAGCATCCAATCAATAAGGAAGTAACAAGCGATTGCAGTCATAATAATCGATCCCCAGTTACCCTTGTTCAGAGCAGCTTGAACTTCAGCCTCCTTACCATCATCACCAACTTTGATAAAATTAGTAGCGATAATTGAGAAAATGATGCCTAAAGCAGAAATCACTAATGGAAGAAGAAGAGTAGCAAGGCCACCGAAGTTGTCTGCATATCCTTCGCCCATATCTCTAACAACGTAAACTCCTAATACCATTGCTGCAAGAACTGTAGCAACGTAAGAACCAAATAGGTCAGCTCCCATTCCTGCAACGTCACCTACGTTATCACCTACATTATCAGCAATTGTAGCTGGGTTACGAGGATCGTCTTCAGGAATTCCAGCTTCAACCTTACCAACAAGATCAGCTCCAACGTCAGCAGCTTTTGTGTAGATACCTCCACCAACACGAGCAAATAAAGCGATCGATTCAGCACCAAGAGAGAATCCAGCAAGTGCTTCAAGAACAATAATCATTCCGTCAACAGTTGATACGTCAACATTTCCTAGAATGCTAGTTTTAATAAGAAGTATAAAAATAATACTTAAACCAAATACAGCTAATCCTGCTACACCAAGTCCCATGATAGTACCACCTGTAAAACTCACTTTAAGACCTTTTGAAAGGCTAGAACGAGCAGCTTCTGTAGTTCTAACATTTGCTTCAGTTGCGATTCTCATTCCGATGTTTCCTGCAACTGCAGAGAATATAGCGCCGATAACAAATGCTACAACTATGAACCAGTGTGTTGTTGATACCATTGTAGATACAAGACCAAGTAGAGCTCCAGCAATTACAACAAATACAGCTAATAGTCTGTATTCAGCATTTAAAAATGCGAGTGCACCCTCGTGGATATACGTTGCGATTTCCGACATGCGTTCATTTCCCGTTGACTGTTTGCGAACCCAAGCAGTCTGAATAGCCATCACGATTAGGCCTAGAACGGCGATGGCTGGAACTAAGTAAATTAAATATTGATTTAAAAAATCCATGATTTGTATAAATGTGTGTTTTGCCTTTTGGCAGTTTGTTTACTTTTTAGTTAGCTAACGTACATAGCGTTTTTTACAGCATCCATTATGTCTTTTACCTGGGGTAATGCCTCGTCGATTAAAGAAGTAGCGAACGCAAAAGGTGTATCAGATTGACACAATCTAACAATAGGAGCGTCTAAGTGATCAAAGGCATTTCTTTGAACTCTGTAACTTACTTCAGAAGCAACAGAATTCACTGGGAAACTTTCTTCAACGATAACTAATCTGTTAGTTTTTTTGATAGACTCAATGATTGTGTCCAAATCAAGAGGTCTAATCGTAACAAGATCGATTATCTCAACGTTAATTCCTTCTTTTTCTAATTCTTCTGCTGCAGCGTGTACTGTTTTTAGAATCTTTCCAAAAGAAACGATAGTACAATCAGAACCAGGCTTTCTAATGTTTGCCTTTCCAATTGGAACCAAGTATTCACCTTCTGGAATCATGCCAATATCACCGTACATTTTTTCAGATTCCATGACAAGTACAGGATCGTTATCACGAATGGCAGACTTTAACAATCCCTTCGCCTCATATGGAGTAAAAGGAGTTACAATTTTAAGTCCAGGTATTGAAGAATAAAACGCTTCGTAACTCTGACTGTGAGTTGCCGCTAGCTGACCGGCTGGACCGTTAGGACCTCGGAACACAATTGGAGTAGTGAATTGTCCACCACTCATCTGCAACATCTTAGCTGCATGGTTTATGATTTGGTCTGATGCAAGTACAGCAAAATTCCAGGTCATAAACTCTACAATTGGTCTTAGCCCATTCATCGCTGCTCCTACTGCAATACTTGTAAATCCAAGCTCTGCAATTGGAGTATCAATGACTCTTTTTGGGCCAAATTCATCAAGCATTCCTTTTGATGCTTTATAAGCTCCATTGTATTCTGCAACCTCCTCACCTAAAAGGAAAACGCGCTCATCTCGGCGCATCTCTTCGCTCATTGCTTCGGCGACTGCTTCTCTAAATGTGATTTCACGCATGATTTTTATGCATAATTCGGTCGGCAAAGATAAGCGATTGATGGCATTGCATCACTACCTTTGCACACCAAATCAAAGAAACACAGATTATACTATAATACCTATGAAATTGCTTGTTTGCATAAGTAAAGCGCCAGATACAACTAGCCGTATTGCCTTTACAGATGGAGACACCAGCTTTGATGAAAGCGGTGTTCAGTTTATTGTTAACCCTTATGATGAATGGTATGCTCTTGTTAGAGCTATAGAATTAGTAGAAACTGGAGGAGGTTCAGTTACTACAATTACTGTTGGAGATGCTTCTTGCGATCCAATTATCAGAAAAGCGCTTGCTATAGGTGCAAACGATGCTGTAAGAATTGATGCAGAGCCAAAAGATTCTACTCAAGTAGCAAGATTAATTGCTGATTATGCATCAGATAAAGGTTACGATATCATACTTTGTGGAAAGGAAACAATTAACCACAATTCTGCTGCTGTAGGAGCAATGATTGCAGAGTGTCTTGATATGCCATTTGTGCCATTTGCTAGTAGTTTAAATGTAGATGGTGAGTCTTATGATTTGACTTGTGAAACTGTAGGAGGAACAAACAAAGTTGTAGTAAACAGTTCATTTGTACTTAGCGCAGCAAAGGGAATGTCTGAACAACGAATCCCAAACATGAGAGGTATTATGTCTGCTCGTACAAAACCACTTAAGGTAGTTGAACCTACAGGTGATGGTGCAACAACAAATGTTTTAAAATTTGCTCTACCTCCAGCAAAAGGAGATTGCAAATTGGTAGATGCTGATAATCCAGCAGAATTAGTTCGTTTATTACGTGAAGAAGCAAAATTAATCTAAGATGTCAGTATTAGTATTTGTACCTATTAAAGATGGAAAGGCTACTAAAGCTGGCCTAGAAGCAGCGTCATACGCTAATGCAATTTCTGGAGGATCAGTAACAGCAGTAGTTGCAGGATCTCTGGAAGGTGATGGTGGAATTGGCTCAGTTGGTGTGTCTAATATACTTGCTTACTCTGATTCACTACAAGACAACTCACAGATTGCAAAACTTGTAGACGCTGCGGCATCTAAATCTGGAGCTAACATAGTTGTATTTTCTGCAAATCTTGAAGGTGGGGCTGTTGCTCCAAGGGTTGCTATCAGATTGAATGCTGGATATGTTCCTGGTGTAACTGGAGAGCCTGAAGGTGGTAACTACCCTAGAAATGTATTTAGTGGTAAAGCAAAAGCGTCAGTAAATGTGTCTACTGATAAAACTGTAGTTTCTGTAACACCAAACGCATTTGGGGTAAAAGAAGTTGGAGGATCAGCATCAGTTGAAGCATTTGCAGCAGAAGTTGGTGATGCAAAACTTTCAATTGGAGAATTTACTCCCACATCTGCTGATGGATCGGTACCTCTTCCAGAAGCAGAAAGAGTAGTTAGTGCGGGCCGTGGACTAAAGGGGCCAGAAAACTGGGGAATTGTTGAAGATTTAGCTGCAGCATTAAATGCATCAACTGCATGTTCTCGTCCAGTTGGAGATATGGGTTGGAGGCCTCATCATGAGCACGTAGGCCAAACTGGAGTAACAATTCGTCCAGATCTTTACATTGCTTGTGGTATCTCAGGAGCAATTCAACACCTTGCAGGTGTAAATCAGAGTAAGGTAATTGTTGTCATCAATACTGATCCTGAAGCGCCATTCTTTAAGGCGGCTGATTACGGAATTGTTGGTGATGTATTCGAAGTTCTTCCCAAATTGACAGAAGCAATTAAGTCACTTTCTTAATAAACCATGAAAAAAGTCGACCTCGAAATTCACGACATCTCCCTTACAGGGTCGTCGTCTGGGGCGTACACCATGGTAATGGGAGTTGTTGGAGGTGCTGCTAGGATTCCTGTAGTTATTGGTGGCGCAGAAGCCCAATCCATAGCTCTGGAATTAGAAAACATGAAGTCTAGTCGTCCACTCACACACGATATGTACAAGAGTACACTAGTTGCATTTGGAATGAAGGTAGATGAAGTGCTTGTTTATAAGTTTGAGGAGGGAATATTCTATGCAAAAGTTATTGTTTCTAACGGAAAGACAACTGAGGAAATTGATTCTAGGATTTCCGATGCAGTTGGAGTAGCTGTTAGATTCAGGGCTCCTGTAAGGTGTTATGAGTCGATAGTTAAGCAGGCAGGAATTAATCCTCAAGAGCTGTCGTCGGGTCTAGTTATAGACATAGATATTGATTTAGGCGATGGCGATGACCATATTTCTTTAGATTTAGATTCAACTCCTGACTTAGAATTACTTGAAGCAGAACTAAAAGAAGCAATTGATAATGAGGATTATGAACTTGCTTCAGAACTTCGTGATCAAATTGATAAAATCAAAAACAAAAACAAGGATGAGTAAAGTAGGAATCATAATGGGCTCAAATTCAGACCTAGGTGTTATGGAAAAGTCGATGGGGGTTCTTGAGGAATTAGGCGTAGAGTACGAGGCAACTGTTGTTAGCGCTCATAGAACGCCAGACAGACTTGCCGAATACGCACAAAGCGCAGTAGGTAGAGGTATAAAAGTGATTATTGCTGGTGCAGGTGGCGCAGCTCACCTTCCTGGAATGGTTGCGTCTTACACTCCGCTTCCAGTTATAGGCGTTCCAGTTAAATCGAGTAATTCTATTGATGGTTGGGAGAGCGTTTTGAGCATATTGCAAATGCCAGCTGGTGTGCCAGTTGCTACTGTTGCTCTTGACGGAGGAAGGAATGCAGGAATTCTTGCAGCCCAAACCCTAGCAGTTGCAGATTCAAACCTTCTCAATAAAATTGCTCAGTTTAAAGAAGACTTAAAGGCAAAAGTTTTAGACGCCGCTTCTATTGTAGAAAACCACAAGCCCAAATAGTTCTTTCAATGTCTCACACCTCATTTAATCCAAGTGAATTAAATCCAGGTAAGCTTCATGCTTGCTTATTAGGTGGTGTTGCGCCAAGACCAATCGCATTTGCAAGTACTATTGATTCTGATGGCAGAGTAAACCTTGCTCCGTTCAGCTATTTCAATGTGTTTTCAGCAAATCCCCCTATTCTAATATTCTCGCCAGCTAGGAGAGGTAGAGACAATACAACAAAACATACTTACGAAAACGTATTAGAAGTGCCCGAAGTTGTAGTGAACATGGTTGATTACAACACTGTGCACGCATGTTCATTAGCAAGTACTGAATACGAAAAGGGTGTAAATGAGTTTGAAAAAGCAGGTCTAACTGAAGTGGCTTCAGATGTGATTAAACCACCTAGAGTACTTGAAGCTCCTGTTTCTTTTGAATGTAAAGTCCTGAGAGTAGATTCTTTTGGAGACAATCCTGGAGCAGGTCAGCTAGTCGTGTGTGAGC
>JAYZNI010000050.1:0-20440 GCA_036152255.1 Bacteroidota bacterium
AATTCTCACTCAGATATCATCAGAGTTAGTCTTGAAGACAAGCTTCCTAGGTCAAACAATTCTGACATTGTTATCTCAGTAGTAACAGAGGATGGAGGTATAGTGCATTCAGCTTCAAACGAAATAAGTTTTGAATTTGAATTATTACCCTTTGAAAGAAGAACAGTGACCTATATTCTTACGGTTACTTATCCAAGTTCTATGAACTTGAAGAATCTCTAATAATGTAGTTGGAGATTCTCTCGCTTGCGCCAGTGTTTCCTAGCATTTTTCTCATTTCTGCTATTTCTGAGATTTGGGATTCTGAATCAATTATTTCATTAAGTTTTAAGCTTAAATTTTCAACAGTACAATCGCCTTGAATTAATTCAGGGACAATGTCCTTTCCAGAAATAAGATTAGGAAGGCCAATCTTCTTAATCTTTACTATTGACTTTGCTACTGCATAGTTAAATGCTCCAGTTTTATATGCAATTACCTGCTTTGTTCCCAAAAGAGATGCTTCTAAAGTAGCTGTGCCTGATGTAACAATTGCTGCTACAGAAGATCCTAGAATTTCCCTTGTCTTGCCAAATTCAACTTTGAACCCGGCCTTAGTAGCCATTGAATAATCAGACATTTTTCTTCCAGGAGCTCCTGCAAATACAAAGTCAAATTCTTTAAACTCCAAGCCCAAACCCACTAAAACTGGTAGCATCTTTTTCAACTCTTGCATTCGAGAGCCGGGGAGGAGGGCTATTTGGTTTGGCCTCTTATCAAAATTTAATTTCTCAAACGTGTCCAAAATAGGATGTCCTAATGATTGAGAATTTACTCCTCCTTTTTTCAAAATTTCATCTTCAAATGGGAGGGCTGGAAAAACTGCGTTGTAGTCTCTTTTAAGTGCTTTGATCCTGGATCCTTTCCAAGCCCAAATCTGAGGGCAAATCACTTGGTATGTATTAAATCCAGCGGACTTTGCCCTTTTTGCAATTCTCATATTAAACCCAGGAAAATCAATACAAACCACTGCGTCAGGATTGAAAATTTCAATTTCCTTCCAGCACTTTTTTAGATTTTTTCTAATGGTCCCTAAATTTTTAATTACTTCTAGAAAACCCATAAAAGCAAGTTCGCTGTAGTGCTTTGATACGTTCACGCCAACACTTGCCATTTCTTCACCTCCCCATCCTCGAATTTCAGCATCAGTTTGTGATAGGATTTGGCGAGCGATTTGGCCTCCATAAACATCTCCTGACGCCTCACCAGCGATAATGAAAATTTTATGTTTTTTTGCTTGCATTTAGGCTATACCAGCTTGCATTTGAAACCAAATGATAATTGGAACTGAAGCTAAAATAATCATCATTATTCCTCTGCAAAATTCCCACATTTCCTTCCTAAGAGCTAGGTAGAATATCCCAACATTTAAAAGTGTACACACTGTAAGTATACTATCTCTGTACAAAAGCGATCTTCCTGCAATGTCTTTTATAAAATAACTTATGCTATCTCCATTTGTTACAGACCAAGCCATTCCTAGAGCAAAAAAACCAATGACAGTCCCCAGCACTCCTGCTAGAATACCCCAATAAATTCTATTTAATTGGTACATCATTTTTCAGAGTTTAAATCCCAAGTATTTAGAACAGAAATGAAGTGATGCGCAGTGAGGTCAAACTGAGTTGGAACTACTGAAGCAAATCCTTTAGATAGAGCATACTCGTCTGTATCCTCTCCCTTATCTGGGTTTGTGAATTCGCCTTTAAGCCAAAAATAAATCTCCTTATTTGGTGCAACTCTCTCTTCGAAATCGTCTTTCCAATATCCAGCACTTTGCCTACACACTTTAATTCCTTTAAAATCCTTTTCGTCAACTTTTGGGATGTTTACGTTTAAGCAAACTCCTTTAGGTAAGCCTTTTTCTAAAACTTCTTGAGATATTGCTCTAGCTACTATTTTCGACACAGAAAAGTCGGCGTCTGGATGGTGATCTAAGAGTGAAAAACCAATAGACGGGATACTCTCAACTGCTCCTTCAACTGCGGCAGACATAGTGCCAGAGTAAATGACATTTATAGAACTGTTACTTCCATGATTTATACCACTAATGAGCAAGTCTGGCTTCTTGTCTAAAATCTTGTAAATAGCGAGCTTAACACAATCTACTGGAGTACCAGATGTGCTGTGCGCACTTACCCCATCAATAGGAAAATCGTGAGGGCTAATCTTGAGAATGTCTCCAATTGTGACAGCGTGTCCCATTCCAGATTGCGGACTGTCGGGTGCAACGACGTGTATATCTCCCAAATCTTTCACTGCCTCTACAAGAGCCTTTATGCCCTTGGAAGTTATCCCATCATCATTTATGACTAGTATCTGCTTACGCACGCTTGGGTATTCTTTTAAGTGCTTCTAATAGGAAATCCCAAAACTTAGCAACAGAACTAATCTGCACACATTCATCAGGACTGTGAGCTCCTCTTATGTTTGGCCCAAAAGATGCCATGTCCATTTCAGGGTAATTAGTTCCAAGTATTCCACACTCTAATCCTGCGTGACAAGCAAGAACTCTAGGCTCTTCCGAGTACTTTTCTATGTAAAGAGATCTGAGCATTTCAACAGCGGCTGAAGAAGGGTTTGGAGTCCAACCTGGGTAAGCACCTCCTTGCTCTGTGCTTAATCCTGCTAGTGCAAAAGCACCCTCAATAGATCTCGCGTGGTCCCATTTTTCTGAATCAACTGATGATCTGTTTAAGCATTGAATGTTTACAGATCCATTTGCCACTTCGACTCTGGCTAGGTTGTTAGAAGTTTGGACTAATCCTTCAATATCTGGACTCATTCTGTGAATCCCCACAGGGCAAGCCTGAATTGAGAGCAATAATGCGTTTTGGACATCCTCAGGAAGAGCGTTTTCGGGGAAGTCTGTTGGGTTAATGCTGATGTTTAAATCTGGATCTGTCACCTTGTATTCAGCTAGTAAATCTTTACTTGTTGAATTAATGGCGTTGTTCAATTCGTCAAGGTCTGCATTAGCAATAATTATAGTTGCTTGAGCTTCACGAGGAATTGCGTTTCTCAATCCACCTCCACTAATAGAACAAACCCTTAGGTCAACTGATTCAACAGCTTCTAGTAGAACTCTGTTTAAAAGCTTATTTGCATTTGCAATTCCCTTGTGAATGTCCATTCCGCTATGACCGCCACTTCCTCCTTTTACAACAATATTGAATGCCGAATTGCCCTCAGAAACTGTATTCTCAACTTCATATGTTCCTGTAGATGTAAGATCAACTCCACCAGCACATCCAATGCTTATTTCATCGTCGTCCTCTGTGTCTAGGTTTAGGAGAAGATCGGCGTTTAATAAACCTCCTTTAAGGCCTAATGCTCCAGTCATGCCAGTTTCCTCATCAATAGTAAATAGGGCTTCCAATTGTGGGTGAGCTATGTCTGAGCTTTCTAAAATTGCCATGATAGATGCAACGCCAATTCCGTTATCAGCTCCAAGTGTCGTGCCCTCAGCTCTAACCCAATCCCCATCGACATACATCTTGATACCTTCTCTCATGAAGTCAAAATCTGTGTCGTTGTTTTTTTGGCATACCATATCAACGTGGCTTTGAAGGACAACCGTTTGTCTATCCTCCATTCCTGGAGTGGCTGGTTTGCGAATAATAATGTTATCTACTTGATCTTGTTCAACTTCAAGCCCTTTTTCATTAGCCCAATCCACAATCCAAGCACAAACTTTTTCTTCGTGTTTTGATGGTCTGGGTATGCTATTTAAGTCGGCAAATCTGTTCCACAGATCGCTAGGATTTAGTTCTCTTACTTGTGATGACATTAGAGTCTTTTATTGTTCAATTTAGACCTCGCAAGTTAGGGATAGTTTGGGATAAATTTTTGGTTAATGAAATGTGGAAAAAGTCGAGTGTTTCCTGACGAAAATAGCCCATTGCATTCTGTATCTTGTCGTCTTCATGGCAGAACAAGTAAGTTATACTGAAGATAATATTAAATCCCTCTCTTGGAAGGAGCATATTCGTATGCGCCCCGGTATGTATATCGGCAAGTTGGGAGATGGAAAGGATGCGGATGATGGTATCTATGTTTTACTCAAAGAGGTTGTAGATAATAGCATCGATGAACACATGATGGGTAATGGAAAAACCATCGAAGTGAAAATCAAGGATGGGGAAGTAAGAGTCAGAGATTATGGCCGTGGAATTCCTCTTGGAAAAGTTGTAGACTGTGTTTCAAAAATTAATACAGGAGGTAAGTACGATTCTAGGGCGTTTAAAAAATCTGTTGGTTTAAACGGAGTCGGTACTAAAGCTGTAAACGCATTATCTGCTGAATTTGCTGTTGAGAGTTTTAGAGAGTCTGAAGCCAAACGAGCTGAATTCTCTCTCGGTGAATTAACTGCAGATGTTCCTGTTGAAGCTACAAATAAACGCAACGGAACTAAGATTACTTTTAAGCCAGACCCTGAGATATTCAAGGGGTATAAGTACAGAATGGAGCATGTTGAAAAGCTCCTTTGGAATTATGTGTACTTAAATACTGGCTTGTCGATTTACCTAAACGGTGAAAAGTTTAAAAGTGAAAATGGTTTAAGGGATCTTCTTGAAACCACTATGGATGGAAATCCTCGCTACCCAATTATTCATTTAAAAAACGATGATATTGAAGTAGCGATTACCCACTCAGATGCATATGGTGAGGACATACAAAGTTTCGTAAACGGTCAATACACTCCACAAGGGGGAACACACCAAGCTGCATTTAGGGAAGCCTATGTTAGAGTTGTTAGAGATTTTTTTGGGAAGGATTACGACACGGGAGATGTGAGATCAGGAATTGTTTGCGCCGTAGCTATAAAAGTTGAAGAGCCAGTATTTGAATCCCAAACAAAGACAAAACTTGGCTCAACAGATATCGGTCCTAAAGGCCCAACTCTTAAGACTTTTATGTTTGATTTTCTTAAAAGAGAATTAGACAATTTCCTTCATAGAAATCCAGAAACTGCACAGGCCCTTCAGGCAAGAATAATTCAAAGCGAAAGAGAGAGGAAGGATCTGGCAGGGATTAAAAAGCTTGCAAGAGCTAGAGCAAAGAAAGCCTCGCTTCACAATAAAAAGCTTAGAGATTGTAGAGTTCACCTAAGTGACAAAAAGGAAAGGAATGAGGATTCAACGCTGTTCATAACGGAGGGTGATTCGGCTTCAGGTTCTATTACAAAAGCAAGAGATGTAGTCTCTCAAGCTGTTTTCTCACTAAAAGGAAAACCGCTCAACTGTCATGGTTTAACCAAAAAAGTAGTTTATCAAAATGAAGAATTCAATCTGCTACAAGCTGCATTGAATATTGAGGACGGCTTAGATGGATTGAGATACAACAAGGTTGTTATTGCAACGGATGCCGATGTTGATGGAATGCATATCAGATTGCTTCTGATTACATTCTTCCTTCAATTCTTTCCTGATTTAGTTAAACGTGGACATTTATACGTACTCCAAACTCCACTGTTTAGGGTTAGAAATAAAAAGGAGACCATCTACTGTTATGACGATGAGGAAAAGAAGTTAGCCATGGTGAAAATTGGTGCAAGAGCAGAAATAACACGCTTTAAGGGTCTAGGTGAGATTAGTCCAAACGAATTCTCACATTTTATTGGCGGGGAAATGAGGATTGATCCAGTTGTCGTTGGTAGAGAGGCAAATGTTCAGGATATGCTTAGCTTCTTCATGGGTAAGAATACTCCAGATAGACAAAAGTTCATCATTGACAACCTAAGAGTTGAAAAGGATGATATTGACGAAAAGGAAGAAGTTGAAGATTTAGCTGTTTAAGAATTGAGGGATGATTGAAAACGAACACGAAGAAGAATTAGAAAGAGACGATGAATTCTCACATGGTGAGGATGGAAGTTCAATAGACGAGCTAGATCACGTTGTTGCCGTAAGAGGGATGTACAACAATTATTTCCTCGACTATGCTTCATACGTAATTCTTGAAAGGGCTGTTCCTCATCAATACGATGGGTTAAAACCCGTGCAAAGAAGGATTCTTCACTCATTGAATGAAATGGATGATGGGCGTTTCCACAAAGTGGCTAACGTTATTGGTAATACAATGAAGTATCACCCCCATGGAGATGCGAGTCTTGGTGATGCTATGGTGCAAATAGGCCAAAAGGATCTACTTCTTGATTGTCAAGGTAACTGGGGGAATATTCTTACTGGCGATAGAGCGGCTGCACCTCGTTACATAGAGGTGAGGTTGAGCAAATTTGCCAATACAGTTTTATTCAATAAGAAAACCACAACTTGGCTAGCTTCATATGATGGAAGAAACCAAGAGCCTGAAACTGAGCCTGTAAAGTTCCCATTATTGCTAGCTCAGGGAGTTGAGGGTATTGCTGTTGGTTTGGCCTGCAAGATTCTGCCACACAATTTTCACGATTTAATCGATGCAAGTATTGCCACTCTTCAAGGAAAGAGATTCAAACTTGTTCCGGATTTCCCTACAGGAGGTATGGCAGATGTGGAGCACTATAATGATGGCATTAGAGGTGGAAAAATTAGAGTAAGAGCAAGAATAGAAAAGGAGAATAATAAAACTCTTGTAGTTAAAGAAGTTCCTTATGGAGTAACCACTAGCTCACTTATTGATAGCATTCTTAAGGCCAACGAAAAGGGTAAAATCAAGGTTAAGAGAGTAGAGGATAACACTGCAAATGAAGTTGAGGTAGTTGTTCACTTAGCAAATAATGTCAGTCCAGATAAGATGATGGACGCACTTTATGCCTTTACAGATTGTGAGGTTAGTTTATCGCCCAACTCTTGCGTGATTTTAGACGATAAACCACAGTTTTTAGGAGTTAGTGAGATTTTAAGAACTTCTGCTGAAAGGACTAAGTACTTATTGCAAAGAGAGCTTGAAATTGAGCTTGGTGAACTTCAAGAGACTTGGCATTTTGCGTCATTGGAAAAGATTTTTATCGAGAAAAGAATCTATAGAGATATTGAGGAGTGTGAAACTTGGGAATCTATTATTGAAACAATTCATGCTGGGTTAAAACCTCATACGAAGCATTTATTGAGGGAGGTGACAGATGACGATGTTGCTAGGCTAACGGAAATAAAGATTAAGAGAATTTCTAAGTTTGATTCTTTTAAAGCAGATGAAAAGATTTCTGGGCTTGAGGCTGATATGGAGCAGGTGAAATACAATTTGGCACATCTTACAGAGTATGCTGTCGATTGGTTTAAAATGCTCAAAAAGAAGTTTGGCGAGGGAAGAGATAGGAAAACAGAATTAAGGACGTTTGACACAATCGATAGATCTAAAGCTGCAGTTAAAAACGCAAAACTTTATGTTAATGCTGAAGAAGGGTTTGTTGGAACAGGTCTTAAGAGAGGAGAGGGTGAATACGTTTGCGATTGCTCTGATATTGACGATATAATTGTATTTAGAAGGGACGGTGTTATGCAAGTAAGTAAGGTAGTTTCTAAGGCATTCTTTGGTAAGGATATAATACACGTTGCAGTTTGGAAGAGGGGAGATACAAGGACAACTTATAATTTGGTTTACCTAGACGGTGCCTCTGGGAGAAGCATGGTGAAGAGATTCAATGTTAAATCTATCACTAGGGATAAAGAGTATTTTGTGACAAAGGGGACTCCTAAATCAAAAATCCACTACTTCTCAGCAAATAGAAATGGAGAGGCAGAAGTAATTACAGTTCTTCTTAGAAAGAGCCAAAGACTTAAAAAGCTTAAGCTAGATATGAATTTTGCCGACATTAGCATCAAAGGAAGAGCTTCTGGAGGAAACATTGTAACGAAATTCCCAGTTAAGCGTATTGAGCTTAAAGAAAGTGGAGTATCAACTCTTGGCGCTAGAAAAGTTTGGTATGATGAAACTGTTAGAAGACTTAACGGAGAAGGAAGAGGTAAGTTCCTAGGGGACTTCCATGCTGATGATAAGATTATGGCTATCCACTCAGACGGAGTATATGTGTTAACAGGATTTGACTTCAGTACACATTTCGACGATAAAATGATTAGCGTTGAAAAGTGGGATTCTGAAAGGCCCATGTCAGTAGTCTATTACGATGGTGACAAAGAGGAGTGGTTTGTAAAGAGATTCTTGCCAGAGGCAACTTCGAAACCAGTTTGTTTTATAACAGAACACGAATCTTCAAGATTAGGTTTTGCGACGTCTCTATACCATCCACAAGCTAGAATCATATACAATAAGAGGTTTAAGCAGACTAGAGATAGAGAAGATGACGTGATAGATGTAAAAGGATTTATTGCAGTAAAAGGGGTTAGAGCTCTTGGAAATAAACTAAGCTCTTTACCTGTAACTGATGTTGTTCTCGAACCTGCAAGCATTGAGCTTGAAGAAGCTACAGCAGCAGAAATATTGCAAGCAAATGCAGCAGATGACGCTTTGATTGAAGAGCCAAACATCGAAGAAGAGTCTTTATCTGAAGAATCGAGTGAGGCAGTTCAATCTAATGAAGAGGAAACCCCATCAGAACCTATAGATTTAGGTCCTGAACCTCCTGTTTCTGATGATGGACAAGCTAGTTTGTTTTGATTAGGGGAAAAGGCCCTTGGCCAGTTGGAAATAGCGAGGCTGAGGTTAGAAAGTGGTTTATTTCAAGGATTTCTGATTCAATAGAAGAGTCTGAACACTTGCCATTAACCAATCTATGTCTTGATCACATTAGTGATAAGACTAAAGGCCAAAGATTAGTTGAAGATTACAAGTATCCAGAATCACAACTTGATAGGCTTTCAGTCATCGCTGATGAGATTAAAAGTGGTAGGCCAATTCAATATGTTTTAGGTGTAACTCAATTTTGCAACTTACAAATTTCTATCGAGGAGGGAGCGCTAATCCCAAGGCCAGAAACTGAAGAATTAGTTCAAAGAGTAAATGTTGAATTAGGTAGTAGGTTTAATGGTAAAATTGCAGACATTGGTACAGGTTCAGGGTGTATTGCGCTTGCTTTAAAGGAGTCTAATCCACTTGCTGAAGTTATTGGATTTGATGTGAGTGAATCAGCGCTATCTATTGCAAAACTAAATGGCCAAAACCTATGCCTAGGAGTTGAGTTTGTGCAATTAAATGCATTGAATGAAACACCTTCTCAGTCCTTTAATGTAATAGTTTCAAATCCACCTTATATACCTAAGTCTGAAGAGCAGACGTTAGAAAAAAGAGTTAGAGATTTTGAGCCGTCAATAGCTTTGTTTGTCGAAGATGATCCACTTGTTTTTTACAAGAGAATTCTTGAATTATGTACTTCTGGAGTATTGCTTAAAGGAGGACTTTTAGCTCTTGAATGTCACAGGGATTACGCAGAAAAAATTTCCAAATTCATTGAGTCAAAGGATGTCTTTGAAAAAGTAGAGTTAGTCTATGATTTTCAAGGAGTTCCAAGGCACGTTATTGCAAATAATTTCCTATATTAAGTGTAGAAAACATGTCGGCTGAATCACAAAATATTGAGTCTAGAATTCTAGAATTAAGAGAGCAACTACACTCTCATAATCACTTGTATTACAATACAGCTTCTCCAGTAATAAGTGATAGAGAATTCGATGAACTGATGAAGGAGTTAGAGGATTTAGAAAGACTTTATCCTCAGTTTGACGATCCTCTTTCACCAACTAAGCGCCCTGGTGGAGAACCTGTAGATGGTTTTGAAAAAGTGAAGCACGATTATCCAATGCTATCTCTATCTAATACGTATAACTCTAGCGAGGTAGAAGAGTGGATGACAAGGCTTGATAAGACTCTTGAAGGAGAAGAGGTGTCTTATGTCATGGAACTCAAATACGATGGTGTCGCTATAAGCTTGATTTACGAAAATGGAAGGCTTTTAAAAGGGGTAACCAGGGGTGATGGTGTAACGGGCGAGGATGTTACATCTAATGTGAAAACAATCAGGACAATACCGCTTGTATTAAAAGACGGCGCACCAAATAAACTTGAGATTAGAGGAGAGATATTTTACCCTTTTGAGGACTTTGAAAGGCTCAATAAAGAAAGAGAGGAAAGTGGTGAACCAAGGTTTGCAAATCCTAGAAACACGGCAGCTGGATCACTGAAAATGCAGGATAGTAGACTTGTTGCTTCTAGAAAGTTAGATTGTATGATGTACTCGGTAATGGATCCAATAGGGGTGGATTCTCATAGTAATGCGGTAATTAAGGCGTCTGAACTGGGTTTTAAAACTCCCCAATCAGAAACCCAAATGATAGCAACATCTTCTGACTCACAGGGCGTTATGAATTTCATTGAGTATTGGGATATAGAGAGACATAATCTTCCTTTTGCGATAGACGGTGTTGTAATTAAGGTTGATAAATACGATCAGCAGGAGAGGCTGGGTATGACTTCTAAGAGCCCTAGATGGGCTATCTCTTATAAGTTCGAAACGGAAAGAGTTTTGACCAAGTTGTTAGAGGTTACATATCAGGTAGGAAGAACAGGAGCAATTACTCCTGTTGCAAATCTTGAGCCAGTACAGTTAGGTGGAACTACTGTAAAGCGAGCTTCTCTCCATAATGCAGACCAAATAGCAAAGCTTGATCTTCACTCTGAGGACATGGTGTACGTTGAAAAAGGAGGAGAGATAATACCAAAAATAGTTGATGTTGATAAGGCATCAAGGGAAGGAACAATGAGTTTGTTTGGCCGTATTGAATTTCCAATAGCTTGTCCAGAGTGTTACACTGAATTAAAGAGGGAGGAAGGCGAAGCAGCTCATTACTGCCCCACCAAGGATGGATGCCCTCCTCAAATTTCTGGACGCATCATTCACTTTATTGGAAGAAAGAGCATGAATATAGAGGGTTTGGGCTCAGAAACAGTGGTTCAGCTTGTTGAAGCGGGGTTGATAGAAGATCCAAGCTCTCTTTACGAACTTCAATACGATCAACTTATTCCATTAGAAAGAATGGCAGATAAAAGTGTGCAAAAGCTTTTAGATGGGATTGATAGCTCAAAACAAATTCCATTTGAAAGGGTGTTATTTGCTTTGGGAATTCGATTCGTTGGGGAAACTGTTGCAAAAAAACTGGCCAAATCGTTTGGCTCTATTGATGCCTTAATGTCCGCATCGAAAGAGGAGCTTGAAGAGGTGGATGAGATAGGAGAAAGAATTTCAGTGAGTTTGCAGGAATACTTTGCAGATGAGGGAAATGTGAGGATGGTGGAAAAGCTGAAGGGGTTTGGCCTACAAATGAAAAAAATAGATGAGGAGGGAGCAACAGAGAAGCTAGCAGGCCTGTCAATTGTTGTCAGCGGCGTTTTTCAAATTCACGATAGAAATGGAATTAAAAAACTCATTGAGTTAAATGGCGGTAAGGTGAGTTCTTCAATTTCAAAGAAGACCTCTTTTATTGTGGCTGGTGATAAAATGGGGCCAAGCAAAAAGGAGAAAGCAGAAAAGCTTGGGGTAGAAATTATTTCAGAGCAAGAATTGTTGGATAAGCTTTAATCTGTTACGATTTTTAAGGGGCCAAAATATTCCCCCTCTATCACTTCAATACAATCGTAACGGTATTTCACATCTAAATAGTAAGTACCACTGCTTAGCTTAATGCCATTTAAGTTGAGTCCATCCCATTCTACTTTGGCTCCGTAGTTATCAAAGGCCAAATTACCCCACCTGTCTCTTACTTTAAATTGCCAGATATCTAGAATGTCAAGTGGGTTGATGTCTTGCAAGCTTGGCTCGGTAAATACAGGCCTAAAGTGAGAGTTGTAAGCATCTCCATTTGGCGAGAAGATGTTTGGAATAACCATTGACTCAATGTCAATGAATGCGTATTGGTCTTGGCTAACAGTTGCAGTGTTGCTAGATGTAGACGACACTGTACTAGTTGAACATCCGTTTTCTTCAAACGTTACAGTTAATGCGAATTCTCCTTCAGAAGTCGTGCTTGGCTCTAATAATGTTGAATCTTCAAGTGACCCTGTAATGGACTCCCACGAAATGATATTGGTGTATCCTGGGGGTGAAATTTGTGTTCCTTGAATTTGAACTGATGTGTTTTCGCAAGAAATTTCTTCATGTGCATTTCCTAGAGAAATTTCAGGGTAGGTAAAGTCTTCCGTTATCTCAACAGAGCTAGTTGAAGTGCAGTCGTTGTTTGGGTTTGTAACAGTGAGGTTGTAGGTTCCTTCACTTAAAACTGTTGGGTTAGCTATAAATGATGAACCAAAGAATTGGCCATTTGTTGTAGACCAAACAAATGAGGCATCTTCACCATCTGAGCTTCCCTGTAACTCGTTACTTGATTCATAACAATTAAGTTGGAAGTTTTGGCCTGCATTAGCTGAATAAGTTAATGTATCAACAATAACTTCAAATGTGTCTTCACTTGAGCAGTTGCCATCAATTGACGTAGCAGTCACCATGTAAATTCCAGTTCCAGTTGCTTCTGCTGTGTAATTTGTAATATTTGAAAGTTCATCACCTTCGACAACAGTCCATTCCATAAGTGCATCAGGGTAATTTGTGTAAGCAATTAAATTAACCTCTGAATTTTCGCAAGTGATTGCTGGATTGTTGGAGATTATCTCCACTTCAACTGGTTCAACCGTAACCTCTATGGTTGTCGATTCACTAAATCCGCAAAAGCTTGTATACGACACAGTGTATATCATAGTTGTTGGAGGTGATGCAATTGGATTGTACACAGTTGGGTCGTCTAAAAAATCAATTGGCGTCCAATTATATTCTCCATAAATATTTCCACCAGCAATTAATTGGGTAGAATCACCAGGGCAAATCCCAATGTTTCCAGAAGGACTAACATTGTCGTAAAGGCAGACACTGTGAACATTGTTTAAACCACCTGTAGATGCAGTAAATCCCCACCAAACCAAACTTTCCCCATCGAAAATATCACCTATTAAATCAATATTAGCTGAAAGCCTGAATAGGCAGTTAAAGTAAACTCTAATTTCTTGTGATACAGGATCCCAAGTGATTCTAATTGCATGATCTTCTCCATCTTCAATATTGCTGCTGAATAATGCTGCCTGTACCGGTCCAGCTAGCGAAGTTGGGGCATTGTGGTTGGATTGTCCATCTCTATGAATACCAATGTGGTCAGCATTCATGTCTCCAAGATTTTCATTCTTAAAGGTGTCAAATTCTATGCCTAGTCCTGGGTCAATGTTACCAAAACCTATGTCTTCTCCGATTTGGCCTTCAATTGTAGAGCTCTCATTTTGCAATACAAACATCATCCCGTCTGCACCCTGATCATTATTCCCAAAATTCATTTTGAATTGGAGTTCAAATGGGAGGTTTAAGTTTATTTGCTCCTCATGCCAAATAGTAGATATTTGACTGTTTTCAGCTTCAGTTAACAGGTAGCAACTACTACCCAAGTAATATCCATCCCCTTGCAAATTGAATTGAGCAACTACAGAGCTGAAGCAAACTAGTATGCTAAATATGAATAAGATGGATTTTCTCACAGCACCGTAAGTTACTCAATCTAGAAGTTTAGATGAAGTTTAAGATTTATTCTCCTTCCAGTTAGGAAGTTTGGGATAGCGTACATTCTTCCATTTACATCTTCTACCCAGGTATGGCTTATCGTATTGTTAATCCCCAGAATATTAAAGACTTCAATTGCAATGTATCCCTTTGCTAAATCCTTTGAAAAGCCCAAATCCACCCTTCTATAAGTTGGTGTTCTGAGAACATCTTGATATCTATTTTGGGTCGGAGGACCATATGGTAAGCCAGTGCCAAAGAACAAAGACAATAGAACCTTATAATCTGGGTTTCTGGGCATTTCGTCTTGGAATAATAAGCTGACGCTTAACCTTTGGTCACTTGGTCTAGGAATGGCGCCAGGATAAATAGTGATAGAATCCGTAGCAACATCGTTCCAAGTATATCCTGGAATAATAAGAACTGAATCAGAATTATAGTATTCTACGTATCGATCGTCACTAATATCTTCCATTGCTTTCAATGCACTAATCCTCATCCAGCTTTGAATTCCTTCAATGAATTCTCCATTGAGCATAAGATCTATACCAGTTGCATATCCGCTTGAATTATTTGTACCAAAGTACCTCTGCCTAACATTTTCAACTTCATAGGGAATTAGTTGGTTTAGGTCTTTGTAGTATATCTCACCAACAAATTTGAACGGCCTTGTGAACATTTCAAATTCATGATTTACGCCTGCAACTGCGTGAATGGCTCTTTGAGGAAGAATGTCTTGATTAACTTCTCCGTTGTGATTCCTCATCTCTCTGTAGAATGGTGGTTGCCAATACCAACCTCCACTAACATTCCAAATTGTTTTGGGATTTTTAAAAGAGCTGTAACTGAAATGTGTCCTGGGGCCACCTACTAGATGAGTCCTCTTTGTTTCTGTGCTTATATCAGCATTTAGATTCCATAGGTGTCCTCTAAATCCCATATGTGAATTAATCTCACCACGTCTAGTCTTAATTGTCCAGGTGTCTTGGAAGTAAGCAGTGACTCTGTCTGACATTACATTGTTTTCCGCATTTAGAACATCCTGAATCATTAGAGGTTGATCAAATGTGACTAATGAATCAGGAATAGAAATGCCTATGCTGTCTTGTGGGTGAGGGGTTAAAAATCCAGCAGAATCAACAAACGCCCATTCGCTTAAGTCGTCATTGATTATTTCTTTTTGGAACTTAACTCCATATTCAAAAAAGTGTCCGGATTTCTCAAAGTTGTATGACCCTTTCAAAGCTGATGATACAACAGTTGCTTCTAATTGATTTCTTGCGTGATTGAAAAAGCCGCCGATACCTAGGTTACCTGCACTTTCTCCAAAATCGTCAGACCCTGGATCTAATTCTAATTCGTCGAGTCTGTAGGCACCAATTATATCGAAGGTTTCTCTTTCGACAGTTCTAAATACTGAATTAATTAATCGAATTCTACTTTTCTCAGTAGTACGTTCTACAGCTATTGCGCTAAATCCTGTTTGGAAAGAAGTGTTTTCCTTTCCAGCAAATGCTATATTTAATCTGATAGCATTGTTGATTGTTCCTATATCAGTTTGCCTGCTTTTAGGAATGAACTGATAGTCATTTTCCCCATAAACACCGAGTAGTTGAACCTCCCAAGGCCCATATCCGTCTGGATCCCATGTAATGTAGGTTTGGGCATCTAAATAAGTTGGAGAATATTCTCCAGTTTCATCTAATGAGCCTAGTACATATGAGTTATTTCTATACCTAAAGCCCGAATTAATTCTAATGGATTTGCTTTTGTTCACTCCATCATGCTGAACCTGGGCGCCAAGCATTGATGCTGTAATTGTAGTAGATCGTTCTTGAGGTTTTCTGTAGTGAATGTCTAATACAGAGCTCATTTTGTCTCCATACTTACTTTCAAAACCTCCTGCGCTAAAGTTTATTCTCTCAACCATATCTGGGTTAGGGAACGAAAGACCTTCTTGTTGTCCAGATCTAGTTAGGAATGGCCTGTAAACTTCAATATCATTTACATAGACTAAGTTTTCGTCAAAACTTCCGCCTCTAACGTTGTACGAACTACTTAGTTCGCTAGTAAAATTAACAGGAGCTTGGAGCAGTACATCTTCAATAGTTCCTCTGGGGGTTGGGATTTTAGCAGCAACCCTTGGATCTATTCTTCTTAAAGTTGAATTTTTTTCACCACGACTTAAAACCTCTGCCTCGCCAATTTTTACAGTACTCTCAAGGATTATGGTAAGCGCTAGATTGGTTGTTGATTCAAATACAATCGGTACTTCCTTTGTTGTAAATCCAACCATTGAGCACTTCAAAGTCCAAGGCCCAGAGTGGGGGACTTGAAGGTTGAATTTTCCATTTGTATCTGCAGAAGAGCCAAACCTAGGGTTCTCCATCATATAAATAGATGCTCCAGGGAGTAGTTCGTTGTTATCTCCCTTGACTACTCCAGAAATGGAATGTGTTTGTTGGGTTTGAGCTATGGAAAAAGAAGATGTAAAAAAGCAGAAAATGCACGCTAAAAGGGCAATTAACAAGGGTTTGGCATATGTGTTCGCCTGTGTCACTGTTTCTTAAAGTCGCCGTTTTTTAGTGCCTGAATAAATCGAGCCCAAGCAATAGGGTTTAAAATATTTGTAGTTGGATATCCTCCGTAGTCACTCTCATAGGCCATCTGTCTCAACACCTCTGACGAAGAAGCCTGCCCGTCCATTCCAATATCTACTAATCTATCGTATACCTCGAAAGGATCAATAGCTTGATTTCCCAAGGTCATACTTCCGTCTTGAAGACCCAAAGCGATGAACTCTTGCCTAAATCTCTCTCTAGAAGGCCAAGGGTAAATCAAAGCGTCGTTTATCATAACTGTATCCCTTGACATTGCTTGTACTATGCTTATCCTGTTTTTCTCTCCACTCTCCTCAATCACTATATGTCTTGTAGTATATCCAGTACTAGAAAATTGGATTGTATCACCCTCAAGTGCTGGAAGACTGAAAAATCCATTCATGTCTGTCATTGCGCCCCTTTGGTCTCTTGCTCTATAAACAGTTGCGTAGGGCAGGGGTGTAAGAGAATCGCCAGTGACAACAAGGCCACTTACTTGCACTACAACTTCTTCAATTGAATCTTTTGCACAAATTGTACTAGTTGATTCACGAAGAGGTTGAGGGTTTGAAAAGGAATTAAGCCCAAATACACTCAGTGCTAGCAGATATATTAGTTGACTGATCTTCATTTAGGCCAAATTAAGCTTGCGCAGTCTTAAACTCACTAGTTGTATGGAAAGTGATTTCAGGAAAGTTATCCATCTCCATCTTTAATAAGAATGGAGAAGGTGCTAGATAGACCTCGTTACCATCCTTGTCTCTTACAATGTCGTTAGCTTTGATTTTACGGAATTCTCCAAGTTTAGCTTCATTATCGGAAACTATCCAGCAGGCCTTGTGGTAAGGTTTGGCCTGGAATTCACATTTTGCTCCGTATTCGTGTTCCAATCTGTACTGAATTACTTCAAATTGCAGTTCACCAACGGTTCCAACTATTTTTCTATTGCCCGCCTCGCGAATAAATAATTGGGCAACTCCCTCATCAGTTAGCTGCTTTATTCCCTTTTCAAGCTGCTTGCTCTTCATGGGATCTTTATTAACGAGTTCCTTGAATATTTCTGGGCTGAAACTAGGTATTCCTCTGAATTGAAGGTCTTCACCTTCGGTTAGAGTGTCACCTATTTTGAAGTTTCCAGTATCGTATAAACCAACCACGTCACCAGGCCAAGCTTCTTCAACCACGCTTTTGTCCTGAGCAAGGAAGGTGGCAGGGTTTGCAAACTTCAATTTCTTGTCTAACCTAGTGTGCTTGTAAAACGTGTTTTTAGCAAATTTTCCAGAGCAAATCCTAAGGAATGCTATGCGGTCTCTATGTCGAGGGTCTATATTCGCGTGTATTTTGAAGATAAAGCCCGTAAATGAGTCTTCTTCAGGATTTACCATTCTTGTGCTAGTTTCAGATGGTTTGGGGTCTGGCGCTATCTTTATGAAGGTATCAAGCATCTCTTGTATCCCAAAATTATTCACCGCACTTCCAAAGAAAACAGGTGCAATTTCTGCATCTAAATATGGTGCTGAATCCCATTCGTCATACACACCATCAATGAGTTCTACATCCTCTCTAAGTTGATCAGAATGTTCGCCAACCAAATCGTCTAAGAGCGGGTCGTCGAGGTTTTTAATATCTAATACATTCTCAGCGATTTTTGTCTTATTGCTTTGGAATAGTCTGACGTTGTGGTCATATAAATTGTACACGCCTTGGAATGAAGCACCTCCGCTTATAGGCCAACTCAGAGGTCTAACCCTTATGTCAAGCTTTTCTTCTAACTCATCAAGCAGGTCAAATGGGTCTTGTCCTTCAAGGTCTAGCTTGTTTACAAAAACTATCACTGGAGTTTTGCGCATTCGGCAAACTTCCATTAGACGCTCAGTTTGGGCTTCGACACCTTTAACGCAGTCAATAACAAGAATAACACTATCTACAGCGGTTAACGTTCTGTAAGTATCCTCGGCGAAATCTTTGTGACCAGGGGTGTCAAGGAGGTTGATGAGCATATCCTTATAGTGGAATGCCATTACAGATGTTGCAACAGAAATGCCACGTTGGCGCTCAATTTCCATGAAGTCAGAAGCGGCAGTCTTAGTAATCTTATTGTTTTTTACAGCTCCTGCAGTTTGAATTGCACCACCAAAGAGAAGGAATTTCTCCGTAAGAGTAGTCTTTCCCGCGTCAGGGTGGGAGATGATAGCGAATGTGCGCCTCTTAGCAATTTCTTCTTTAATCTTCGACATCAGCTTGTAAATAGGCCGCAAAAATAGTCATCCCAGACTACCTTATATCAGGTCTTATAGTTATTTCACTATAAATGCCTTTTCCTCCTGATTCTATT
Source organism: Bacteroidota bacterium (assembly GCA_036152255.1). Taxonomy (GTDB): domain Bacteria; phylum Bacteroidota; class Bacteroidia; order Flavobacteriales_D; family Sanyastnellaceae; genus UBA974. The sequence continues at coordinate 18,461 of JAYZNI010000050.1, forward strand.
GCTTCTAAAATCGCATTTGCAATGAAGTTTGGGTTCATTCCAGAATCAAATCTGGGTTTGTATTCCTCTCTAAGACTTTCATTTGCTGTATGACCTATGAATTCAGTATTCACAGCACCTGGGTTTATGGTTGTAACTGCAATTTTATTTCCGAATTCAATTCTCAATGATTCGCTCATTGCAAGTACAAAGTGCTTGGTTGCACAGTATACACCGCTGTTTTGAAAAACCTGTCTTGCTGCAACTGAGCCAATGTTAACGACGTGACCGCTTGAGTTTAATAGATGGGGAAGACAAGAGTGAATAGTCTTTAATACACCTGTGATGTTTACGTCTATCATCGACCGCCATTCCTCCATAGTGCCCTTTTCGAGTGGATTGAAATGACCTAATCCAGCGTTTGGGATTACAACATCAATACTGCCAAATTCATCAATCATTGATTTAACTGCATTTTCAATATCATAGTCATTTTTTACGTCACCAACAATGCTTAAGAATGATCCGCTTAAACCATCACACTCTTCACTTAGTTTTTGAAGTTTGTCACTCCGTCTAGCAAGCCCATATACATTGTGTCCTGCACCACATATAGCTATTGCTGCGCTATATCCAATTCCACTTGAAGCGCCTGTAATTAAAACGTTTAATTTCTTCATTGTTGTTGCCTGCTGTTCCATTGTAAAAATCCTACAACTCTATCGTAACCCTCGAAGTCAGAGAAGTAAATAATGATTGAGTAAAGATTATCTGTAGCAAAATGATTTCCCTCCAAATCAGCTGTGTCGCCTGGCTTTTTATAGCTTTCACCTTCGTCTTTAACTAGGTATAAAAAGTCGTAATACCCTTGCTTCAGCAAAATGCTTCCCTTGTATGAGGAGCTTTTATCATCCCAAACCAGCTTATGTGTGTCTAGGTACCTTCCGCCACTAATATCACCAAAAACAAAAATCTTTCTACCGTGAAGTTTATATGGCATAGGAATATTAAAATGAGCTCTTGTATAATCAGATCCTGTATGAGCGTCAAATCTATCATTAGAGATAACAAACCTTCCATTTATATCAGGTCTATAGCTATGATACTTGTAAGTTCTTCTTTCTGATGGTTCTAATAAATGGTGAAACGAAAATTCACCTTTCGAAATCCCAGCTATACCTCTTGCAGTAAATGATAGACTCTTTAAATCAGCAAACCTGAAAGAATTTCCTCCTGGAAAAACGTATCCAACATTAGAGAAGTCTATTTCTCTGCCTTTTACAAATCTAGGTTGTAGGCCGCCGATAGCGTTGTCCCACCTGCCGTTTTGAAGTACTAAAGCGTAAAGGTTAGAATAGGGGTCTAATAAGTTATAGCCATCTTCAAATACTGAAAAAAGCACCTCTTGGTGAGTTCTTTTTTGGGATACTTCTACGGGCTCATTTACCCGTCCTTCAATAGAACAAAGGTTTTCAAAAACGACAAATCTCTTTCTAATTAAAACTTCCTCGGGAACTGAAGGGTCGTACACTTCAATGCAATAGTTTCCACTTCTTGTCCATTGCATGTCCAAACTAGGAAGGTCAATTTTATAGTGAGTGTAGTTTACCATGGAGCCAAAACTGTCCTCCATTTCTGTTATCATAATTTCATAAAAGCCATCGATGTATTCACTAGGGTGTAGGTCACTTGGCCACCAATCGTGAGTGCAGTGAATTATTCTAAGATGATAGCTTTTGTAATCCGCCTCTAAATCATCAAATCTAAATGTCAGCCTTCCACCTTCTAAGGGTATAAATGGAGTTGTTGTTGGAAGTCCTGTAGGGTGCAGAATTACTGTTGATAGCGTTGGGTAACTCGTCTCAAAGAGTGGTCCTTGAGAGTATGTGATTTGAGTTGAAAAAAACCAAAAAATGATAACCCCAAACCAAGATGTTAACCAATTACCCATACCCTACAGTTTTTAACTTCTTTATGAAATAAAATCAAAATAATACTTCT
>JAYZNI010000051.1:0-10951 GCA_036152255.1 Bacteroidota bacterium
GCTTTAAAAGGAAAAGGTAGAACAAGACCCTATCATTGTCCTAAATGTAAAGGATGGCATTTAACTTCCGAAATAGAGGTATCACGACGTGCCAAACATAAAAATTCCAGACATAAAAGTTCCTAAAGTAACTGTTGTCGATATACCGTTCCAGTCTCCTTATCCATCATTACAAGGTCAAATTCCTGGTTGCGTTTATGGACATCGTGACGCACAAAGAAACCCTTCCTTAGTCTGGGGCGATAACAATGGTAGAACGACTGCTTGCCCAGATGGAGAAATCCCAAGTTATACACCGATGCAATTTAATGCGTCAGAAATACAACTGGTAGCAGGACCGCCAAAGCAGGAGGAAGAAGAACAACAAGAAGAAAAACAAACTCCGAAAATTCCTGCAAATTTACCAGCTCCGAGTGGAGAGCCTCAAGAAGAACCATGTCCAAGACCCGATGATTTTCCCTTGTTTAGCAAAAACAAGATGCAAACACACAGAATTGTTGGATATGAAAAAGTTAATGGTGAGTGTAAGCAGATATTAGAGTTATTGATGCCTTTAGATGTAGTGAATAACTACATTCCTGCTCCTTCTTTAATTGTGTCTACTTCTGTTGTTGTTACAACTGGTGTAGTTGCTGGAGCGTTAGCTAAAGATTATTTATTAAAAGCAATTAAACCAACAATCAAAAAGATTAGTAAGAAAATAGCTGCTGCTAGAGGTAAAACTAAGGTGCTTTCTGTTGCTCAGAGGCAGAAGGAACAACGGGATTTACGGAAATAGCATGTGTATGTGGATCGGGTTTCTTTCTGACTGTTTCTACTTTGATCCCTTCACAAGAAACAGCATACTTACCAACAAAAGTAGCTCCTGTTCTAGCCTGCGCCGCACAAATTTTGAGCCGATTTAATTCGATGGATAATTTAGTTTGAGTGATCAATAATTGTTGAGCTTCAATATTAGTTTTAACTGCTTTTAAACAAGAATTTTGAAAGCGATTATCTAGTGGAATTTGTATAGAAGCAGTGATACCCCACCCTAGATTATGACTACGTTCTGGATACTGGGGCGTTTCCATAAAGTAATCAACTTGACCAGGATATTTAAGAGATCCATCTTCATTCTCTTGATCGTTATAAACAGGTTGCTGTTTTGTCATGTACCAAGGTGCAGCCCAGTTTTCTCCTCTTGTAATAAAGGGAGTGATAGCAAGGCTACTTTGAGCGCATTGAATACCTTGGCTATACCTGTTAACTGGGTATCCTCCAGGCTGTATAAGATAACCATTGTTAACAACGCTCCCAGTCGAACTAGCCGAAGGACTCGCTACCGTTGTCGAGGCAATGGATGGACTTGCTGTTAATAAGGCTATTGACCAAACACTGAGGTAGTAGTGGAGTCTATTTCTGTTTCTATTGTTCTTTGTACTGTGCTGGTTGCATCTAAACCAGGAGCTAAGAAACTCTCCATGATGGAAAAGTTTTGACCTTCGCTTACTATCTCCCATTCGATCTTATCTTCAAGTTTTGGTGTGACCCATTGGAACGATATACCGTTGATAGTTTGTGTTGCTGAATACTCTGCATCTGGAGAAATTTTAGATCCTGTAATAGGTCTAATATTTGTACCTGAAATATTGTATGTATAGCCTGTCCGATAGTTTTGAGTAACGACAGTTTCATTGATAATTTGTTTAGTAACGCTATGACTTTCCATTGAGCCTGAAGTAAACTTAGGGACAATTGGGGCTGCTGATACATAATTAGGAAAGATAAAAGTTAAGAGAAATAGCTTCCACATCCTAGTGCTAGTCTACCTCTATAGTAATTGTTGCTTGTGCAGTTCCAGTAGTACCTGCTCCACCAGCAGTAACAGTCATTACATGACCACTATCTAATGTTGCAGCTAAACTTCCTGCTACACCTCCAGCAGTTGTTGTTGTATCTCCAAAAACAGGCATGGATGGAACGACACCCGAAGTTACGGTTGCTGATAATAAACTAGGGATAGTATCTCCTACTACTAAATTCTCTGTTACAGAGAAATTATCCCCTGCATTTGTAACAACAAAGGTTGTGTCTGCCTCAAGAGCTGGCACACCTGAGACAATCGAACCCATATTTAAAGTTCCTAAAGCACCCGCAGTCCCACCGCTAGTAGGAGTGACATTCGTTCCAGAAATAGTTAGGGCAGTTGCCACACGGTTAGCAGCAGAACTAGCAGCATCAACTTTGACACTCACAACTGATTGGAGCGTTTGGGTGATGTCGGCCCTTACAGGTGCAGCTAAGAGGAGCAAAAGAAGCAGTTTTTTCATTTAAGCTTGCCTGTTACTGGATCAACGTCTTTACCAGTTATAGGATCAATTCTACCTCTGTTAGGTATCGGAGGAGCCTTTTGTGGGCCTAACTTTCCTCCACCACCGTTCTTAGAAGGGGCAAGGCCGAATGCGGCTAAACTTCCAGAAAAGACACTGGCGATGAAAGTTGGATCAAAATCCAGTATCTTCTGACCATTTGGCAAGCGAACGTAGGAAAAAGTTAACAAACTTGCGCTCCAAATCAACACGATTAATTTGACTAGATCTCCAAGCCACTCCCTATCTTGTTCTTTCTTTTCTTCTACTTGTGTTTCTTCTTCCATGAAGGCAGGAGTAAAGATAGTTTAAGATTACATCTAAAAAGGGAAACATGCCTCAAGAACTACTTGCAGCCTTTGTAGGGGCTGCTATTTCTGGAGCGTTAATGGTTTTAGCGAATCGTTCCAGTAGAAGGCAGGGTGATATACGTGAAATTTTCCATCGTTTAAATTCTATTGAAAAGGATATAGCTACAATGAGTGCAAGACGTGATCCTAATGGATGGAGAAACAGATAGAACTTTCTGGCTTGCTTGCTAAAGATGAATTTAGAAAGAAAAAAATAGCACTATTCCAAAAAATAGAAGCTGCTACTGCTGAGGAGGAAGCAAAAGCAAAAATCAAAAAGGAAAAGATAGATGCTGCTAAGGCCAGGATTGAAGAGTTAGAAACTTTTATAAGACACTTAGATCCCTATGGAGTAACGGAGAAATACGTGCAATCTGAAACGATGCGATGCCTTGATTGCAAACTCCTTCTTGACGAGGAAACAACTCACGAATGTAAAGATTACGATTTCTTGAGCAATAACTATAGAAATTTCACTTGTTTAAGATGCCCTTCATGTGGAGCTGAAGTGGAGTTTTATCGTATAACAAGCAGACATCCAAGTTTACGAAAAAAACGAAAAAAATGAATTGTTGGCACTGTAAAACTGAACTGATATGGAGTAGTGATTCAGAACTGCCAATACCTTCTGACGAGTATGATTTTATTACATTTCTTTCTTGTCCTAAGTGCGAAGCTCATGTAGAGGTTTATCACAAGGCAGAGAAAAACCCTTAGTGCGCCTAATCACTAAGGGTTTATCTACATACATCAAGTCCCACCCCGATGTGAATAAGTAGCTTGCATTAGTAAACTACTATCTAACCTTAGCCAGTTCTTTTTTGTTATTCAATAGGTAAGCTCTCTCAATTTGCCTCCTCTTTTCTAGGCAGTGTGAACAAAAACATACAATACTTTTTTGCTCCATAATCCTGCTAAATTGATTATTGGCTAGAACAGAAAAACCTCCCTCTGCTTTGCAAGTTCAGGGAGGTTTGTCTGGGTGATGGGGACCACCAAGCCAAATGTAGCTGTTATATATACTATTGTGAAGAGTGAGTCTAATTATGCGAAAACTAGCTAAACCTTTTTTACCTCTTCTTTACGCTTTCTTACGAAGTAATGCAGGTAAAAAACTGTTACTTGACCTGTTGAAAGCAGCAGCAAAACAGACTACAAATACACTTGATGATCAAGCTGTAGACTTCTTACAAGCAAGGTTATACCCTAATTCAACTACTACATTGCAATGACGAATTACGATCCAAAATGGTTAGAAGAAGACCGTCAAAGAATGTTAAATATGGAGCGTTGGTACGTTCTTGATGGTCGTCATCTACCTGACAATCCTATGCATGGGATCTACACTGGATTAGCAGCCAAAGGTAAAGAATTAGATGGAGAACTTGGATGAGCAATTCGTTCTGTTAGATCAACTAATGGAACCCCCTACAGTTGAACAAGAATTAGAGTTGGAAAAGAAAATCTTATGGTTTACGGAAGGGGCTAGTAAAGAACAGTTAATAAGACACTGTGAATCAGTAGAGAGAAGTTACTTTAATCAGTCACAATTTATCGCTAATTGTTTAAAAGAAATAGCAAAATGCAAAGCCAGGATTGCTTGTTTAGAAAATCCTGTTAGACAACCTACATTTAAGAATTGGCTAAGAAAAGTACTTGATTTATAAACTATCTATATCAATTCCAATGCCTTTAGCCATATCAAGTTCAATTATCCTTTCTAATAAATATTCCTTTTCGTGTCTTTCCAAAGGTGAACCCTTAATAGACTCCTCTAGTTTAATAAAACAATCATCATAATCCATTCCCACAGAAGTCTTATGAAGATTTGTTATCAAGTCTTTTGCTAATTGATTTAGGCTATACATAAGGCTCAAGGTGCTGGTACGAGTATGTGTTGAGCGTGCTCTGATCTTCTACCGTCAGGCCATTTGACAGCGTAGTAATAACAAATTCGATCTCTTTTGTTATGTTTCTCTATGACTTTTATAACGGTTCCTATGCTCGAACCTGTCTTTAAATAGATTCCTGTATTAATCTTTTTGTTGACTTGATCGTTAATCTTGAATTTCGGTGTAGACATTGTTTCGTTCCAAATAGAGTTTTACTAATTTTTTTTTGCTGTAATGAGCACTTGTATCAGCCAAGAACCTTAATTTTTTACTTGGCAGATCAACAAGGAATCTTGCGAATCCCTCATTTGGTTTTGGGCTTCTATAGACGAATAGCGATCCAACTGCATCAAGGAACCTTTTCATATTGAACAGAGTGTTCACGTTTGATCTTCCTTATGGTATCTACATGAACATCTAAAAGATCAGCTAACTCATTAGAAAACAAAGCATCTTGATATTTAAGGACAGCTTCAATTTGAGATTCAGACAGTTTTCTAGCACGTTTAATTACTTTTTCTACAGTGACAAAACGATGTCCACACTGACAAAGCCTTCTTCTTTTTGTAGCTGTTTTTTCATAAGTTTTCCTCGTTTCTAGAACTTTACATGCTGGAGAAGTTTGAAGTAAACCACATTCAGGGCAACGCATTTTGATTTCGGATTGATTTGAGTATTTTGGATAAAGCTCTACCTTCTAATCGGTTTTGAACAACTTGTTGCCATTCAATATCATCTTTTTGTTTGGCTTCTAAGTAAAGTTCTGAAGGTGCTTCTTTTTCAAGAAATTCATAAACTTTATCTCTTAACCAATTAGTAGGTTTAACTTCTTTTTCTTTCATCATTTGAATAAAAAGATCACCTCTATGCTCAGAAAGAAGTATTTGAAAATGTTTACGAGTTCCATGTCCTTTCTTCTTTTCGCTCATCGGTATCTTAATTTTTTACAATAATAGTATATTACTTAAAAATCGTCAGGGACCATAAGCTCCCATTCTATCGCAGGATTATTATTGATGTAATTAAAGATTGTTTCTTTTGTTGGCACGTCAAGAGGATCATCGTTCCAGATAAACGCTGTCATGCATCTACCGTGTGTCCATTGATCAGGCTCGAATTGAGTAGCAGAACTAACCATAATAGAATCTGCTACTTCAGCTTCCACATAAAGCATTTCATCATCAGGATTCCAAGAGTGCTTGTAGATTTCGTAGACTTCAGACATTTAGTTTGTGTAAGTAATAGGATAATACTTGAATAGAAGCAGGTAGTCAACCTTCGCGCGTGGGGATATATCCAAATACGTCCCAAAACAGCAGATCCCGTTCCAACACTAGGTTTTTACTGGGACACTGCTTTGGGACATTCAGAAAGTGTCTCAACTTTTAGAACTTTCTATTTTTTGGGACATTTTGTCTTGTGTCCCAACATTGTGTCCCACACCAGATCCCGTTCCAACACTAGGATCTACCTCATTTGGGACACTTTCTTCAACCTCTCCACGCGCGAGAACAGCTTTATATGTATTTTTTGGTTCGTTTTCATGTATCTCAATCAAACCTCTTTTCAATAATCTCTGGAGAGATTTTCTTATCGCTCCAGATTTACCAGTTAGCAAAGGATCATTCACTAGATCTTTAGTGGATCGTGAATCTGGATAAGCAACTCTAAGTCGTTGAAGAACTCTACCTGTAACAGAAGCAGGTGTTGGATCGTTATCAATTTCAGGTGTATGGTCAGCAATCGTGAAGGTTAAGTCACCTTGCATTTTCATGATGAGCTGAGTACCTGATCTACCTTGCCTTGATTTTTCAATCGTTATCAAACGACTTGAATGACCAATCTTTTCTTTTTGATCAGGTGTAGGTTTCGATAATGCCCATGTTTCATCTACTGCATCTCTAATGCTGGAGCTACCTCTAAAACCACCTTGCTTATTAGCGTGATGAATAATCAGAATTGATGTCTTTTCAAAAAGATTTCCATTGTTTCTAGTTAACCAATACAACGGAGTAGCAAAATCAGATTTGTTTTCATCAAAAGCTTTACCACCGCTACATCCAATCAAGGAATCAATGATAACAAGCTTAGGTTTATGGTCTTTAATTAATTGAACAAACTGTGCATAACGCTGTAACTGCCAGTCAGTCAGTATTTTTGTATTGCTATCTATAGGATATTCAACCTCTTCCAGTTGTTCCTGAACAGAAGACAATGGTTGATCGCCATTCAGGATAAGAACTGGACCTTGTTGTACTGGAACGAGTTTTCCTCTAACAATAAAAGGAATACCAGATGCTACATGTTTGGCAATAGTCCAAGCACTCATAGATTTACCGTCACCACCAGCTCCATAAATCAAAACAACTGAAGGACTTGGTAAAACATCAGGGATTAAATATTCACGCTTGATGTCCATCTCCATCAACTTTTTAACATCAAAAATCCCTTTTTGATTTTCATAAGCCAACTGGTCAACAATAATTTTCTCTATAGCTGATTGATCCCTATAACCAGCCTGAAGAGCTAAAGCATTGAGCTTGTAATTAACTTCTGCTGGATTATCTAATTTGAGTATTTGTTTGGCACGTTTCACAACTTCAGCAAAGTCAAGAACCGTAGTCCTGATCTCTTGTATTTGTTTTTCTTCTGCTGTCTTAACAATTTTGGCGATGTCTTCAGGAAATCGTGTCCTCTTGGGATCTTCCTGATCTGCCATCCAAATTAAAGTACCTAGACCAACACCTGAACCTTTAAAGGAGTACCAAGGATCAGTACAAGGATTGTGGTGATCATCAGCATCGTTCCATTCATTAGCGTAATCAGGGTCTTCTGCTGACCAACTGGACCACAAAGCTAGTCCCATATCTGTAGGCAAGGCAGAGTTGATTGCCATTCCTACTTGAATCCATTGTTCTCTACTTCCTGAGCCTCTATGAGGGATAACTTTTAAGCAATCACCAATGATTTGGATCACTTCATCTTGTGTACGATCAGAGAAATCAAGGTCTTTTCTGTTCTGGTTCTTTCTAGGAGGAGCTTTCATCTCTGCTATAAGCCACGCAGGAGCCTCTGGAATACTTTCTAAGCTTCCCTGAAGGGAATAACACCCTGAAGGAGTATTAGAGATACTGTGGCCTGGATAAACGCCAAGGAAAACTCCTTGTCTATTTGGACCCCATAAGATTTCGTAACCTTCTTTATTTAATCCGTGGCCTTTGACAGAACCCCATAATTCTTCAGGTACTCGAAAAATATATTTAGCAGCATTTTCTTTAGGGCTGGTAACTTTTGGAGCGTTTTCAAGAGTACTTCCCCACCTCTTCAATAGTTCTTTATGGTTCTTATCAACATCAAGGATGACGATACCTTTGCCTCTTATGCCTGTAAAAAGTCCAACAGCCTGTAGATCAGGGTTCTTTCTTAAAGCAAGGACAACATCAGCAGCATCAAACTGCCTTTCATAACTGGCTTCTAAAGGATTTTTACCTGTTGCTGGCTTCCCAAACTTCATGGGAGCATGTTTCTTATAAATTGGAGCGTAAACCAGCCCTTCTACAAGGGAGTTTGCAAAGTCTTCAGTGTTCATGTACTATCCTATTAGAGTAGATTTTTTCTAATGCTCTTGATCTTAGAGGAGATCAGGGGCATTTTTTATTTTAAGCACGGTTGTCATATTAGCGTCAAGAGGCTATGATAATATTATGCAAATTTATTTTTGCAGCAACTTCTAACTTAACTTTTAATTTCTAACAGCTAATTTCACTATGAAATTTTCAACAATTGCAGACAAAGAGTATCAAAAAGCCTTAGATGAGCCAGACAAAAGTTCTTCTGGAGACAGGTATTTCAGACCTAATCAAATTGAAAATAATCAAGAGATTGAATTTATTTTCTTAGAAGAAGATCCTCTAGAATACTGGCAGGTGTTTGGTGAGCACATAGCAGATAGCAGTAAAAAGCCATTCAGATTTCCATTAATGGGTGATGCTCCTAGTGATGAAGATATTCTTAAAGAGCTTGGTGGAGAGTATCGCAGGACAAAAGTTCAATATGACAATGAAAAGTTAGGCTTGAAAGCCAACATTTCTGATAGTCCATCTACTCATTGTTATGTTTGGCCTATTTACAATTTAGAAACAAAGTCCATTCAGATATTTGAAGTTAGTCAACCTAGTATTTTTAAGCAGATCAAAAAAGAAACTGGATTAAAGAAATATCGTAAAGGTGTAGCACTAGATTCAGACTTTAGTTGTACTTTACATAAAGTCAAAGAAGGCTTTACTAAATATACATTTAACATTATAGATAGAGACGAAGATGTCGATACAGATGCTATAGAAAAGGAGTGGGACACTATGGTTGATAGTGGATTTGATCTTACTTTGCTTGTAGCAGGTTTAGATCCATTCAATCCTGAATAGATCACTTATATATAATATAAGTGGGTCTATTGCATAGGTTTCTATGACTATGAGTAATCAACTGCCCGTTCTTCGAGAAGGTATCCAATGAGATTGAGGATGCTTAGCAGCTTCGAGAGGAATAGATATGGGTTGTGATCGTGCAGTAGGGCGTCTCGTATGATTTGACAGGCTCTATGAAGTTGATTCCAATAGGCCCATTATTTTTCATTCATTCATTATGGAATTTACAAATAACGTCTACGCATCCAATCCTCCACCAGTCAAAAAACTCCATTCATTTTTATTATCTGAACCTGGAACGCTTAGTAGAAAAGTTAAGTACTGGGGCTTAACTAAAGAGGAAGCCTATACAAAGGCCAAGCAATCACACCCAGAAAAAAACATTCTTTGGCTTAAGGAGCTTATTTAACAAATGACTTCAGATCAAACAGATGAGTTAGTAGCTGCTTTAAACAAAATCAGCAAAAGACTAACAATAATTACTATTGCACAAGAAACTCAAGCAGAGCTTCTAACTGCGTTTTTCGCAAGAGTAGATTATTACTTACAAGTTAATAGCGAAGATATAAGGTTTACGAATCCAAATCATTCGCACTCAGGGATGGAAGATCATAAAGCGACAGATGATTGGTATTACGAAATCAATTCATTGATCAGTAGAAAAGTTGGAGTACCTGCTAATGAAATACACATGGGATCGTCAGGCGAGTTTTTAATGGAAGATGATAAAGAGTGGAAAGAAGAAATGGAAAGACTAGATGAAGAAGCTGGTTTTCTTTCTGATGACGATTCTGAAGAAGATGACAAAAAAAGCCATTCATAGTATTTTAATTATGGGAAGGTATATCTAATGAAACCAGTAGTTGAAGAACGCCAAGACCTACTGGCATCATTAAGAGAGAGTTCATTGGAACGTGATGATTCCAAAGAAATGCGGACATATAAAGATACAGAAGGGAATATCTATTATTCAGTGACTACGATATTAAGTAATACAGTTCCCGAAGCAAAGAGGAGATCACTAGAGAATTGGAAGTCCCGACCTGGGAGTGCTGATGAACTAGAGCTTGCTTGTAATCGAGGAACAATTAGCCATGAGCATTGTGAGTATGTACTTAAAGTTGGGTCAAAGATCAATAGGAACATCTGCAACGCTAGAGGTTGCTGGAAGTTTTACGAAGATGGCTTGGCTCGTGGCCCAAAAGCAATTACAAAAAAGTCCATTCAAACGGCAAAGGAGCGAGCAAGTAAAGTCCATTGGACAGCTAGAAAGTATGCGTCAAATCTGGCCGATTGGATAGAGGAGAATGTAGCAGCCATTCATGCTAGTGAATTTTCCATTCATAATGATGTTGGATATGCTGGTCAATCTGATGCTTTAATTGACTATAAGAAGAGTGGAAATTTATGTATATTAGATTTTAAAACTAGTGGATCGTTAAAACCTAAACCAGATGCATGGTTAGATGATTACAGGCTTCAGTTAAGTGCATATGCTTGGGGCTTGGAGCGTATGACTGGGATTAAGGTAGGAAGTGCGTTAATCGTTATAGCAAGAGAAAACGGCCTACAGGAAGTTGCAATGAATACATTGGAACTAGCAGGAGGCCGTTTGTTATTTGAAGAAAGGTTGAATCAATTCAAAGAAGAATTTTGCCATTCATTTTAAACTCCATATTTTTCTTTATAAGCTTGGTTGTACATTTCATTCATAGTTACAGGAGGTTCTCCACCTGTGTCATCCCATAAATGTTGTGGTGTTGGATCGTAATCATAAATATCATTCATTAAATCGTAAGCTTCATTCAAGTCATCAGTTTGACCAGTACAAAAAGTTTCATTCATGATGTGAACTTTTTCTTCTTTATCAAGTAAAGCTTTTAAGCATTCTTTGATGGTATAAAGCTGGTCTAATGAATCGAGTTCGGAAG
>JAYZNI010000052.1:0-5985 GCA_036152255.1 Bacteroidota bacterium
TTTCAAAAAAATATGATATCTAACAATTGCTCCGAATGATAACTGAGAAGTATTCAAAATAATATTAAACCAATGAGACTTACACTATCATTTATATTATCTCTCTTTGTAGGGATAGCCTATGCTCAAGTCCCCCAGGGAGTCGGTTATCAAGGAGTAGCTACTGACTCTGAAAGTATAGAGCTCGTTAACCAAGCCATAAGCATACGAGCTAGTATCCTTAGCGGATCTGTTAACGGAGAAGTTCAGTGGCAAGAGGTTCATGATACAACAACAGATGACTTCGGTTTGTTTGCACTCACTATTAGCTACGTTCTTTAATTATTAACCTGTCTGACTTTTAAGAGAGATAATGGATGATAATTCCTCCTAATCCCTTGCACAACCAAAACTCTAAACTATCTTTGCCCTCCCTTCGGGGACACGGTGGCTATAGCTCAGTTGGTTAGAGCACTGGTTTGTGGTTCCAGGGGTCGTCGGTTCAAATCCGATTAGCCACCCAATACTAATTACCCTCGCTTTTGCGAGGGTTTTTTGTTTACTGGGTGTTGAGCCTGTTTACATGAAATACTGTTACCTAATTAATAAAAAATTTAATTTTTTTGAGAAAACCACTTATGTTGTCCAAATTGATCTTTTTCAACAATTTGTTTTGTTTCGATATAGTATTTTAATCCTTGTGTAACACTCTTTAAATATTTACTGAGTTGTGGTTTTATGTAAAAATTAAAAATAAAAAACTTTATTATTTTATTGTAATTGCTAACTGTATGAGGAAAAATTGTTATTGATAAGTCAACTCCTCCTATATGATTATTCTTAACACGCCATTTTACTAATGATTTTTTTTTTCTACCAACTAATAAATCGTATCCACAATTTTCAGAATCATCAACAAATATTGGCTCAGAAATAGAAATTACTTCTCTAGTGAAATTCAGGTTATTTATGTAAATAATGTTGTCTTTATCTCCAACAGAAGTTAACTGTTTTCCAGCATGCTTTATAATAAATGTATGAAATAGTTCTAAATGATTTTCAGTTGTAATAATATTCCAGCATTCTCGCAATGAAGCTTTTAACTCTATAGTTTCTTTTATGGAGCAACTTATGTCAAAACTTGGATGTTGAATCATTTTTTTGTTTGCTTTTATTTAAGATAAGGGTAGATAGCTTATTCAAAGTCTTACACCAAGGGCCAGAGAGTTTGGCCCCGCAATTTTTGCATTTAGCAGCCATCTACAAGTAGTAGTGTACCGAAAAATTGAAACATCTATTGTAAAATCCGCTTTTTGCAGTACCTACTGTTGTGCCTACTTCGTTAGATATTGTAATCTCGTTAGGCATGGTAGAAACAAATCCATGAATATACCTTACTGAAAAAGCCAAACCGTTATCAGGATCTTGGAAAATCGCTCCCATCACCCCACCAACATCGTAGCTTCTGTAATTCAAGAAATCATCACCAAGGAGATCGATTTTACTACCATCAGTTGATTTGGAGATTGCCCTGAACAAGTAAGCTCCCTCTATTCCAGCAAGAAATGAAAATGAATCATCTAAGCCATAGCTCAAGCACAAAGGGAAGCAAACATTTTGGTATTTATGATTCAAAGCAGTTTCTGTACTTCTAAATCCCTTCATAGAGTAAAACATTTCTGAATGAAAGCTGATTTTTTCAGTCAAATCAATCATCAAAGCAAAACCTGAATTAAACCCTAAAGTCGCATCATATCTAGTAACACCATTTAAATCGACCTCTTCACCAGCTAAGGACACATCATCAAACCCACTTCTTACATTTTCTATATAAGCGCTATTAAATCCTGTAATAACGCCAAACCTAGTTGTATTTTGGGCCTTAAAAGACTCTAAGCAAAACAAGCTCAAGGCTGCGGCTAGTAAAAATCTCATATTAGAAGTTTTGGATTCCTAAAATACTCAATTCCTGCCTATTTTTGCTTATGCTAAAGAAATTTGTAACCCTAAGTTACTTAACCATTTTCACTCTTTTTACTCAAGCCCAAACCCAATGCATAGACGGTATGGCAGGAGACTTCCCATGCCAAAATATAAACCTCCTATCGTTTATTGAGGGGTCGGATATAGGCGGTGGTGACATGAATGATATTTGGGGTTGGGTCGACCCAACAGATGGAACTGAATATGTAATCATCGGAAGAACCAACGGAACAGCTTTCATAGATATCAGCAACCCATTGAATCCAGTATACGTAGCAAACCTACCAACTGCAACATACAGTTCTATGTGGCGAGACATCAAAGTTTACAACAATCACGCATTCATTGTTGCAGAAGCAAGCGACCACGGAATGCAAGTTGTAGATCTAATGCAGCTCGGAGAAATTACAGCTCCACCAGTAACCCTAGAGCCGGATTATCTCTATACGGGATTTAGCAATGCACACAACATCGTGATTAACGAAAGCACAGCAAGAGCTTATGGAGTTGGAACTAGCACATTCGATGGAGGGTTGCACATTTTAGACATAAGCAATCCAACAAACCCACAGTTAATAGGTGACTTCCCAAACGATGGCTACACACACGATGCCCAAGTTGTGTCATACGAAGGTCCTGACACAAATTTTGGAGGAAAGGAAATAGCTTTTTGCTGTAATGAAAATACAGTTACAATTGTAGATGTGACTGATGCTAGTGATTGCACACTCATAAGTTCTGCAAGCTATGATGGGGTTAACTATACTCACCAAGGTTGGCTTACAGAAGATCACAAATATTTCATTTGCAACGACGAGCTTGACGAACAAAATTTAGGGATAAACACTACTACTTTTATTTGGGATGTTACTGATTTAAGTGAACCTGAATTGATAGGAACATTCGTCTCTGACGTTGAATCTATTGACCACAATTTATACGTTCACGAGGGACTCGTATACCAATCAAACTACAGGGCTGGACTTAGAGTTTTAGGAACAGAAAACTTAGCCCAAGGGGAGTTAGAAGAAATGGGGTATTTCGACGTTTACCCTCAGAGTAACTCAGCCCAATTCAGCGGAACTTGGTCTAACTATCCTTATTTCCCCTCAGGAGTAATTGCTGTTTCACACATTGAAGACGGCCTATTCCTATTAAAACTTGTTGACGAATTCTGGGACTTAGGATGCACTGATTCTGAAGCTTGCAATTACGATCCAGAAGCTACTGTTGAGGATGGTTCGTGTGTTGGGTATAATGAATGTGGAGGTTGCGAGGGAGAAGATCTCTTCTGCTACGGTTGTACCGACGTAACTATGTGCAACTACGATCTTGAAGCAACAATTGACGATGGTTCTTGCCTTGAGTTTAATGATTGCGGAGGGTGTGAAGGAGAAGAGCTATTTTGCTATGGATGCACTAACTCAGAATCTTGCAACTACGTTGAAGAAGCTACAATAGACGATGGGTCGTGCTTTATAATCGAAGCTCCAGAGCCTCAGAATCTTACCCAAACTACAGAACCAGTCACATTCACAAACGAGCCATCATCTTATTGGTTTGAAACCGAGACTTCACCTGAGGAAATTCACATTGGCGAGTTGTACACTATGGTGTTTTCACCTGATCCACAATCGGTTTGGGTTTCTAATTCAAATGGAGAATTTGGAATTGTTGGAGGAAAGGAAGGCCCTGATTATAATAACGGCCAATACCACGATAACAACGCCTACTGGATGATTTTCAACGTCAACGAAGAGGTGCTTTTCGAGTCTGTTGAAGTTTATTCAGAGCAGGGAGGAATACAAGAAATTGAAATCTTAAATCCAGATGGGTCACTAGGTTCATCCACAAGCCAATTTCTTACCCCTGGATTAAATGTATTTGAACTTGGCGTAGTGCTTTCTCCTGGCGAGGGATATGAAATTAGATCAGGAACGAATGAGCCTTATTTATGGCGCGAAGACGCAGGTGCCCAAGTAAACTTTCCTTACGATATAGGCTCTTTGGCTAGTATAACAGGCACTACAATAACTGGTGAGAATCAGTACAACTATTATTACTTCTACTATAATTGGAAAATGTCGTCAAATAATCCTTGCTTGAGTGAACGAACAGAATTCAACGTCCTTGTTGATGATCAACACAGTATAGAACTAATCGAAACTTCAGAGAGGACAATTGTAAAAATTACCGACTTATTAGGAAGAGAAGTACGCGAAGTAAGGAATCAAATAGTAATTATTTACTATTCTGATAATTCATTTGAAAAGAGGATTCTTTCATTTGATTAGTTTTCAAATTCAACTGTATACTTAAAAAGAAATCTATTCATCTTTTGCTTAGTACATCAAGTGAATTTTTTCCTTTTCTCTCCATTTGGCCTGCCACTGAGAATCGACAAAGAAGATCTTTAAGTCTGCTTGCCATTGAGAATCTACGAAATACACCTTCTTATCAGCTTGCCACTGAGAATCAGTGAAAAACCATTTTCCCTCATTTCCGTCAGCCTGCCATTGAGAATCGACCTTGTAAACATTTAAATCAGCCTGCCACTCTGAATCCACCACAAACACCCTCACGTCTGCTTGCCATTGAGAATCCACAGAGAAAACCTTTTGGGCATAGGTCGAGGTGATGAGAGTTAGTTTGAAGATGAGTAAAATTGATCTTACTTTCATTTGTTTTTAAGTTGATTACACCAAACTTAGACTAATTCCCACGCCTAAACAAACCTAAGGAAACAACAGAACAGGAGTAGTCTGCATTGTCCCAAAGCACCCATGAGCGCCATCAACATTCGAGTGAACAGAAGAGCTTCCTCCATTAAAATATCCAGTTATATCGGATGCCTCTAGGTCGAAGAAAAACTGATACATATCATTGGAAATGCTGTGAACAAGAAGTGTATAGTGGAAAGGAACACCTTCATTAATTCTACTCTTAGTTCTAAACAAAAAGGTGTAGTTGCCTCCTTCAAAAAACGAGTCGTCAAAGAATAATGCATTATCTAGTGCCACACCGCCAAAACTTCTCCTATACATATTTGCGTCATCTGATTTTATATTGCTAATAACCGGTGTTGGAGCACCAAGTGTATCTACTTGAGTAATCAATTGAAGCATATAAGCTTCTTTTTTAGGCGAAGGATCTTTCAGCTCAAGATATATTTCGTCGAAATAATGATCTCCATTAAAGAACGACCTTGGGGTAATTGAATAGCTAATTATCTCAGAAAATTCTGGAATTATAGAAGAACTAGTCACATCATCGAAAGATGGTGATTCAACATTAAGGAATACTGAATCACCTGGCATTAACCCATTTAATTCACCCGTATCAACCCAAACACTTGATGTATCATCCACCATTTCACCACACGATAACACAGCTCCTAATGAACTTGATACTTCAGCACAGAAATCGAGGTGTTGATTTGAGTTTGGGCTATATGGATTAAAGGATCTAGATAAAAAGCAAAGTGAAGAATCGCCACCTATGGGTAAGAAATATGAAACGCATTTGAAGTTGTCCTCTACAACTGGCACATCATATGGATTAAACCAATTGCAAGAGGATGCAAAAATTGCAATAGCTATTATGTAGAGCTGCCTTAATTCCATTCCAAAGAAATTGTGAGGTTAGGTAAAATTGGCATCATTCCGACTTCCTCTATGGTTTGGTTTCCTTCTTCATTATAGGTTACGATGGCAGAGTTAGGGTTAACGTGATTTGTCACATTATAGGCGCCTAATTGAATATTGTATCTACCGTAGTGAACATTCTTTCTCCATGAGATATTGAAATCTAGTCTGTGAATATCCCCTAACTTGTATCCATTTCTATTTTGTGGTTGATTATAAAATACCCACTGAGAGTATGCTCCACCGAGAGGTGTTGTAAAACCTATGGGGACTAACTCATTGGAGATATTTAGCATTCGGCCTGTTGAATATGTGTACAGCGCAGACACGCTAAATTTTTCGTTAATATCATAGCCCAAAACAAAGCAGCCGTCATGCC
>JAYZNI010000053.1:0-21257 GCA_036152255.1 Bacteroidota bacterium
AACATGATTCTACCTGGACGTACAGGGGCAACCCAGTGCGATGGAGCACCTTTACCCTTACCCATACGTACCTCAGCAGGCTTAGAAGTGATAGGCTTGTCTGGGAATATTCTAATCCAAACTTGACCCTCACGCTTCATGTAACGGTTAATAGCAATACGAGCTGCCTCAATCTGTCGAGAAGTGATAAATCCCTCCTCCATAGTCTTGATGGCAAATGATCCATATGCAACCGTGCTACCACGGTAAGCAAGGCCGCGGATACGGCCCTTTTGCATTTTACGGAACTTAGTTCTTTTTGGCTGTAACATAATCCTTCAGCTATTATCTACGTGAGTTACGACGACCTCCACCGCCTCTGCGATCGTTTCCACGCTCTTTCTTTTGAGGTGGTAGTGGAGACAAATCTGCCTTTCCGTAGATTTCTCCACGACAGATCCAACATTTAATACCTAATACACCATATGTAGTATGGGCTTCAACGTGAGCGTAGTCAATATCAGCACGGAATGTGTGAAGTGGAATACGACCCTCCTTGTAAGCCTCAGAACGAGCAATCTCTGCACCGTTAATACGACCTGCGATGTTAATTTTAATGCCCTCTGCTCCAAGACGCATAGTGCTTTGAATAGCCATCTTAACAGCACGACGGTGGTTGATTCTTGCCTCAAGTTGACGAGCAATGCTGTCAGCAACAAGGCGAGCATCTAATTCTGGACGCTTAATTTCAAAGATGTTGATTTGAACATCCTTGTTAGTAAGCTTCTTAAGCTCCTCCCGTAGCTTGTCAACCTCAGAACCTCCCTTACCGATGATAACACCTGGGCGAGCAGATTTTATAGTTACAGTTACGAGCTTTAATGAGCGCTCAATAATAACGTTTGAAACACTTGCCTTACGCAAACGTGCTTGTATGTATTCACGGATCTTAACGTCTTCTACAAGCTTAGAGCCGTAGTCGTTTCCGCCATACCAATTAGAATCCCATCCACGGATGATTCCTAATCTATTTCCTATTGGGTGTGTTTTCTGTCCCATGTTAGTTCTTAGCGCTATCTACAATTATTGTAACGTGGTTAGAACGCTTGCGAATGCGATGCGCTCTACCTTGAGGAGCTGGCTGAATACGCTTAAGCATTCTAGCAGAGTCTACTGAAATTTCGCGAACTTTTAGTTCAGAATCTTCAGGGCTCTTGCCAGCATTTTTTGCTTCCCAGTTTGCAATTGCAGACCTAAGTAGCTTTTCTAAGCGGATTGAAGCATCCTGCGCTGAGAAGCGCAAAATGTTAAGTGCTTCGAAAACATCTTTTCCGCGTACAGTATCAGCAACCAAGCGCATCTTACGAGGCGAGGTTGGGCAATTGTTGAGTTTAGCAATAGCAACAGATTTCATTGCTTCTTTGCGTTCCTCAGCTTTTATTCTTTTACGTGATCCCATAGTTGTTAATGTTTACGAGCTTAACGCTTCTTATCCTTTTTATCTGCGTGACCACGGAAAGTTCGAGTTGGAGAAAATTCTCCAAGCTTGTGTCCTACCATGTTCTCGGTTACGAATACAGGAATGAACTGACGACCGTTGTGAACGGCAATCGTTAATCCAACGAAATCTGGAGTTATTGTACTTGCTCTAGACCAAGTTTTAATCACAGATTTCTTTCCAGAAGCTTGCATCGCTTCTACGCGTTGTGCCAGCTTATAGTGGACAAATGGTGGTTTCTTTAACGAACGTGCCATATCTTATTTCTTCCTGCGTTCAATGATAAACTTATTAGACTTATTGCGAGGGTTACGAGTCTTGTAACCCTTAGCTGGAATACCGTTACGAGAACGTGGGTGTCCACCTGACGCTCTTCCTTCACCACCACCCATTGGGTGATCAACTGGGTTCATCACAACACCACGTACACGTGGACGACGACCCAACCAACGTGAACGACCAGCTTTACCGCTAACCTGAAGGTTGTGCTCTGAATTACCCACTGAACCAATTACTGCTAAACAAGTAGTAAGAACCATACGAGTCTCACCGCTAGGTAGCTTAATAATTGCGTACTTACCTTCACGTGCAGCTAGTTGAGCATACGTACCAGCAGAACGAGCCATACAAGCACCACGGCCTGGGTGTAATTCAATATTGTGAATGATTGTACCTAGTGGAATATCACTTAAATACAATGCGTTACCAACTTCAGGTTTTGCTCCCTTACCAGAGTTAATCTTCATTCCAGGAGTAAGTCCTGCAGGAGCGATGATGTAACGCTTTTCTCCGTCCTTATATTCAACAAGACAGATGCGGCAAGTTCTGTTTGGATCGTATTCTACAGTAAGAACTGTAGCCTCCATGTGCTTATCGCGCTTAAAGTCGATAATTCTGTAACGACGCTTATGGCCACCTCCACGGTAACGCATAGTCATCTTACCAGCTGAGTTACGACCACCTGACTTCTTAATAGGCTCAAGTAGTGGCTTATGCGGCTTGTCAGTAGTGAGCTCCTCAAAGTTTGAGAGCTCTCTGTGACGCATACCTGGCGTAATAGGGTTGAATTTACGTATAGCCATATCTTAGATATTATCGTAAAAATCGATGACCTCGCCCTTAGCTAAGCTAACTAATGCCTTCTTGTAAGAATTAGTGCGGCCTTTGACCATCCCGGTTTTAGTGTAACGTTGCTTTGTCTTTCCGTCAACACGTAGTGTGCGAACAGATTCAACAGTAACGTTGTATTCATTTTCGATCGCCTTTTTAATCTCGATCTTGTTTGCTCCTAAAGCAACAACAAACCCGTAGCTATTGTTACGCTCAGTGTCAGCAGACATTTTCTCAGTGATGAGGGGCTTTATAAGAATCTCTTTCATAGCTATATCACTTTAGCAAGCCCTCAACAACTTCGTGGGCATTGTCCACGAAGACAAGGTTCGTGCAGTTCATAATATCGTAAGTGCTTAAATCAGAAGCAACCATTACACGGTGCTTAGGAAGATTCTTACAGCTACGGAAAACGTTGTCGTCCTTGGAAGGAAGAACAGTAAGAGTTTTCTTATCATCTAGCTTTAGGTTAGAAAGAATAGCTAAGAAATCCTTAGTCTTTGGAGCATCCATCTTGATGCTATCAACTAACATGATGCCTTCATCTTGAGCCTTGTAGCTAAGTGCGCTTCGACGAGCGAGCTTTCTAAGCTTTGCGTTAAGATTGATAGAGTAATCTCTTGGCTCTGGACCAAAAGTTCTACCACCACCACGGAAAAGAGGATTCTTTATAGATCCTGCACGTGCGGTACCAGTACCTTTCTGCTTCTTAATCTTACGAGTAGAACCAGAAACCAGTCCACGGTGTAATGTATCGTGAGTTCCTTGACGTTGAGCAGCTAGGTAGCGCTTAACATCTAGGTAAATAGCGTGATCGTTTGGCACAATACCAAAAACAGCATCGTTGAGCTCAGCGCTTTTCTTAGACTTAGAGCCTTTACTTGTGTATACGTCGAGTTTCATTACGCTTGAGGTTTACGGATTACTACAGTAGAACCTTTGTGACCAGGAACAGCACCCTTAACTACTAAGATTCCTTCTTCAGGAAGAACCTTAAGTACTTCAAGGTTTTCAATAGTAACTCTTGAGTTACCCATCTGACCTGCCATGCGCATTCCTTTAAATACACGTGCAGGGTACGATGCAGCGCCGATTGATCCAGGAGCACGAAGACGGTTGTGCTGACCATGTGTTGCTTGACCAACACCAGCGAAACCGTGGCGCTTTACAACACCTTGGAAACCTTTACCTTTTGAGGTACCGATTACACTTACGTATTCACCTTCATTAAATACATCTTCAACTTTTAAAGTATCTCCAGATTGGAGCTCATCGTTGAAACTCTTAAATTCAACTAGGTGACGCTTAGGCGACACTCCAGCTCTTTTGAAGTGACCGAGCATTGCTTTAGAAATGTTCTTTTCAGAACGATCCCCAAAGCCGAGTTGAACAGCTGAATAGCCGTCCTTCTCTAGGGTACGTACTTGCGTTACTACGCAAGGACCTACTTCTAACACCGTGCATGGGATGTTTTTCCCAGAGGCACCGTAGATGCTGGTCATTCCTACTTTTTTCCCTATTAATCCAGGCATAATTATATATTAAACTTTAATTTCTACTTCTACACCACTAGGTAACTCTAAACGCATGAGAGCATCAACAGTCTTCGAAGAAGAGCTGTAGATATCAATTAGACGCTTAAAGTTACTTAGCTCGAACTGCTCACGAGACTTTGAGTTAACGTGTGGTGAGCGAAGAACTGTGAAAATGCGCTTGTGAGTTGGAAGTGGGATTGGACCACTTATAACTGCACCGGTCGTCTTTACAGTCTTGACAATCTTCTCTGCCGACTTATCCACTAGATTGTGGTCGTACGACTTGAGTTTTATGCGAATCTTTTGTGTCATTTTCCTGGTTATTATCCTTGAGCGTCTTCGATCACTTGTTCTTGAACATTTGTTGGAGCTTCAGCGTAGTGGCTGAAAGACATGCTTGATGTCGCACGACCTGAAGTAAGTGTTCTTAGGTCAGTTACGTAACCAAACATCTCAGAAAGAGGCACCTTAGCGTTAATTACTGTCTTACCAGAACGCTCGTCAGTACCTTCAATGAGTGCACGACGCTTGTTGAGGTCACCGATACAATCACCCATGCTTTCTTCAGGAGTAACAACTTCTAAAGCCATCATTGGCTCAAGAATTTTTGGTGAACAGTTCTTAACTGCATTGCGGTAAGCAAACTTAGCTGCCTGCTCGAATGATAGTGCATCAGAGTCAACTGGGTGGAATGAACCATCCATTAGTTCTACACGCATACTGTCCATTGGAAACCCTGCAAGAACACCATTCTCCATTGCAACTTTAAATCCTTTTTCCACTGCTGGAATGAATTCCTTTGGAACGTTACCACCCTTAACAGAGCTTACGAACTCAAGACCTTCTTTCTCTGCATCAGTAGCTGGTCCGATATTAACGATAATATCAGCGAACTTACCACGACCACCACTCTGCTTCTTGTAAACCTCACGGTGCTCAGAAGAACCAAAGATTGCCTCCTTGTATGCAACACGTGGTTGACCTTGGTTACACTCTACACCAAACTCTCTCTTAAGACGGTCAATAAGTACTTCAAGGTGAAGCTCTCCCATACCTGAGATAATTGTTTGGCCACTCTCCTCATCAGTCTTAACAGTAAATGTTGGATCCTCTTCAGAAAGCTTTGATAGTCCGTTTGATAGCTTATCGATATCTGCTTGAGATTTTGGCTCGATAGCAATTCCGATTACTGGATCAGGGAATGACATTGATTCAAGAACGATTTGAGCGTCTTGTGAACAAAGTGTATCACCTGTACGGATATCCTTAAATCCTACAACAGCACCTATATCACCAGCTTCAAGGCAATCGATTGGGTTTTGCTTGTTTGAGTGCATCTGGAAGATACGTGAGATACGCTCCTTCTTATTAGAACGAGTGTTCTGAACGTATGAACCAGCTGGAAGCATTCCAGAGTAAGCACGTACGAAACAAAGACGACCTACGAATGGGTCAGTAGCAATTTTAAATGCAAGACCTGAGAATGGTTCAGATGGATCAGGCTTTCTCTCAAGTTCTAAGGTCTCATCATCAGGATCAGTACCGATAATAGAACCAACATCGTAAGGAGATGGTAGGTAACGCATTACAGCGTCAAGCATTGTCTGAACACCTTTGTTCTTAAATGCTGAACCACAAAGAAGTGGAGTGATCTCCATAGCGATAGTCGCCTTACGGATAGCACTGTGGATTTCATCCTCAGTTAAGCTATCTGGGTCCTCGAAGTACTTCTCCATAAGAGTGTCATCCTGCTCAGCAACTGACTCAAATAACTTTTCGCGCCACTCCTCGACAGTACCCTTAAGGTCTTCTGGCATGTCAATCTCTTGCCATGTCATACCCATATCCTCCTCATTCCAAACATATGCTTTGTTTGTAACAAGGTCAACTACACCACGGAAGTCGTCCTCAGCACCGATTGGCACCTGAAGAGGAACTGGGTTAGCACCAAGCATTTCCTTAATCATGTTTACCACGTTAAAAAAGTCAGCACCAGAACGGTCCATCTTGTTTACGAAACCAATACGAGGTACGTTGTACTTATCGGCAAGGTTCCAATTAGTCTCTGACTGTGGCTCAACACCTGATACAGCACAAAAAAGGCCTACAGCTCCGTCAAGTACGCGTAATGAACGCTCTACTTCTACAGTAAAGTCAACGTGACCAGGTGTGTCAATAATGTTAATACGGTGATCAATATCTTGGAATTTCCAGAAACAAGTAGTTGCAGCAGATGTGATAGTAATACCACGCTCTTGCTCTTGCTCCATCCAGTCCATTGTTGCTGCACCATCGTGTACCTCGCCAATTTTGTGAGAGATACCTGTATAGTAAAGGATACGCTCAGTTGTCGTCGTTTTTCCGGCGTCAACGTGGGCCATAATACCAATGTTTCTCGTATGATTTAAATCGCGCTTTGCCATAGTGTATCAGAAACGAAAGTGAGAGAATGCTTTGTTTGCTTCAGCCATACGGTGAGTATCTTCTTTCTTCTTGAAAGCAGCACCCTCCTCCTTAGAAGCAGCGATAATTTCAGCTGAGAGACGATCTGCCATAGACTTCTCATTGCGTTTACGTGCGAAGCTAATAAGCCAGCTCATTGCAAGACTGTTTTTTCGGCTTTCGCGAATAGGTGTCGGAATTTGGAAAGTCGCACCACCAACACGACGGCTACGAACCTCAACTCCTGGAGTAACATTTTCTAACGCCTTCTTAAATAGTTCAAGGCCATCTTCACCAGTTTTCTCAGAAACCAGATCAATGGCATTGTAGAAGATCTTAAATGCAGTGCTTTTCTTTCCGTCCTTCATCAAGTTGTTTACGAAAACAGAAACCTGAATGTCACCAAACTTTGAATCTGGTAGGATTGGATGCTTTTTTGCTACTTTCCTTCTCATAGTTACTCTTTATTACTTCTTCTTAGCTTTTTTTGTTCCATACTTAGAACGACGCTGAGATCTGCCCTCTACACCAGCTGTATCCAAAGCACCACGAACAATGTGGTAACGTACACCAGGAAGATCTTTAACACGACCTCCACGTACTAGAACGATACTGTGCTCTTGTAGGTTGTGTCCTTCTCCTCCTATGTAAGCGTTTACTTCATTTCCGTTTGTTAAACGAACACGGGCTACTTTTCTCATAGCTGAATTAGGCTTCTTAGGAGTGGTAGTGTACACACGTACACATACACCACGACGTTGTGGGCATGAGTCCAATGCTGCGGACTTGCTCGCTACAGGCTTAGTGTAGCGACCCTTGCGTATTAACTGCTGTATTGTAGGCATCCTATCGATTAGCGTTATCAAATGGGCATAAAAAGTTTTTCCCAATTTTTATTTGGGTGTGCAAAAGTACATTGTTTTCTTTTATTTCCAACATACTTAGGAGGTTTTTTATAATAACGCGATAAAGCGCCATTTTACTTCCTCGGAGAAAGCGGACAACGTAAATTCGTAATGTGGATTTTTTAAAGGATTTAAACGGCCCTCAAACGGAGGCAGCGGAGCATGTAAATGGACCTATGATGGTCATTGCTGGAGCGGGTAGTGGAAAAACTAGAGTCCTCACCTATAGAATAGCTCATTTGATGAGTAAAGGAGTCGATCCTTTTCAGATTTTGGCCTTAACATTTACGAATAAGGCAGCGAGGGAAATGAAGGGGAGAATTGGCCGTCTTGTTGGAGAAACAGAAGCCCGAAACCTCATGATGGGCACGTTTCACAGCATTTTCGCCAGGATTCTTAGGATTGAAGCAGATCGCCTGAATTATCCAAATAATTTCACTATTTACGACACCCAGGATACCAAATCCCTTCTCAAGGACATCATAAAAGGCATGAAGCTCGATGACAAGGAGTATAAGGTGTCTACTGTAGCAAGTCGCATCTCTGGAGCAAAGAATAATTTGATCGACGCAGAGACCTATTTAAATCATCCAGAAATTCAAGCTGAGGACAGGCAAAGTGGCAAAATGCAGATTGGAGCCATTTTTAAGGCGTATGAAAATCGTTGTTTCCGTGCTGGGGCAATGGATTTCGACGACTTGCTTTTTAAGATGAATGTACTTCTAAGAGATAATCCAGACCTACTTATTAAGTATCAGCATAGGTTCCAGTACATTTTAGTAGACGAGTATCAGGATACTAACTACGCACAATACCTCATAATAAAACAATTGGCTGCGGCGCATGAAAATGTCTGCGTTGTTGGTGATGATGCGCAGTCTATTTATGGTTTCCGTGGCGCGAGCATCCAGAATATTTTGAACTTCCGAAAGGATTACCCAGATAGTGTTACTTACAAACTGGAGCAAAATTACAGGTCAACCAAGGCCATTGTAAATGCTGCAAACTCTGTGATTGCTATTAACAAAGACCAAATCAAGAAGGAGGTCTGGACTGATAATCCTACAGGAGACCAAATCCAACTACACTGCGCTGCACGCGACAACAATGAAGGAATGTTCGTGGCAAATAAAATCTTTGAGACTAGGACATCTACTGGGTGTGAGTTTCTAGATTTTGCGGTGCTGTATCGTACAAACGCCCAATCGCGTTCATTTGAGGAAAGCCTCAGAAAGCTCAATATCCCTTACCGCATGTATGGAGGTACTAGCTTTTATCAGCGCAAAGAGATAAAGGACCTTATTGCATACTTTAGGCTCACAGTTAACCCTCGCGATGATGAGAGTTTAAGAAGAATCATCAATTATCCAGCAAGAGGGATTGGCGCTACCACTTTGGACAGGCTTTTTCTAGCAGCAGGAGAGCAAAACATTGGGGTTTTTGACCTGATTACTGTTGGTGGGCAACCTGCAACGATAAAAAACGCTGCATGGAAGAAGGTAAGTGATTTTGCAATCATGATTAAGAGTTTTGCATCAGAGCTGGAGACAAGGTCTGCTCACAGTTTGGCATTGCATATTGCAAAACGCTCTGGCATAGTCCACAAATTATACACAGACAAACAAAAAGAGGGGAATTACAATGAGGGTACTGAGCGATACGAAAACGTTCAAGAACTCCTAAATGGTATTCACGCCTTTAGTGATGAGAATGAAGAGAGCGATGGATTACTAACTCTTAGAGATTACTTGAATGAAAACATAGAGCTACTCACAGACGCAGACCAAGAGGAAGACGATAATAACAAGGTGAGTCTTATGACAATACACGCCGCGAAAGGTCTTGAGTTTAAACACGTATACGTTGTGGGAATGGAGGAAAACCTATTCCCTTCTCAAAGATCTATGGATTCAAGGGCTGATATGGAAGAGGAGCGCAGGCTTTTTTACGTAGCGTTGACAAGGGCTTGTATTACATGCACACTTAGCTATGCCCAAATGCGTTTCAAATGGGGCCAAATGCACATGGGAGAACCCAGCCGCTTCATCGATGAGATTGATGAACAGTACATAAGCACTCCAACTGTTGGTGGTGCAGTTAAAGCAGCATATGGAACTGGAGGAGGATTTACTCCAGGAGGTTGGGGAGCGACATCGAGAAAACCAGTTCAAAAACCAGCCAAGAAAACAACGGCATCCAAACCTGCATACCAGTCGTCAATTTTGGGTCGAAAGCTTAAGAAGGTCAACCTCAGCACTCAAACCAGCAATGCAAGTCCCACAGAACTTCAGGGTTTGAAAGAAGGGGCTGAGGTGAAGCATGCGAAGTTTGGGTTAGGAAAAGTAATGGCGGTTGAGGGATCAGAGCCTAACATCAAAGCAACAATTAAATTTGCAGCAGTAGGCACAAAACAGCTCCTACTGAAATTTGCAAGACTTGAAATCGTTTAATGCTAGCTCGCATTCAAATACTAGTACTTTTTTGTATCCTTTTCTGCAGTTGCAGTGATCAAAACACAAGTAAATACATAGTCCA
The DNA here is from genome assembly GCA_036152255.1 of Bacteroidota bacterium. GTDB lineage: Bacteria > Bacteroidota > Bacteroidia > Flavobacteriales_D > Sanyastnellaceae > UBA974. The sequence goes on from JAYZNI010000053.1 coordinate 10,005, forward strand.
AGGATTAGTAACAAGTAATATCGACGGTTCGCCATGTGTGGGATTTGACATAGAATTCGAGCAACAAATTATTGAAGCAGGATCGTTCAATGGTTTTTACGAAACTGCTGCAACAACCACAACTGACGCATACGGCTTTTATAGTCTAGAATTCCCGAGAAAGTCTGCCATCTATTTCAGAATTAATGTTGAACAGGATGGTTGGTTTCCAATTGTAAACGAAATTAACCCTGAAGATTTAACTCCAGATGTTGTATTCGATTACGATGTTATTACTACTCCCATTGCTGATCTCGAAATCAAAGTGATGAATATACCACCTGCATATGCATCTGATAAATTGAGAGTTCGACTTCTTAAGACTTTTGAAGAGTACAGCACTTGTGATGCTGAATGGAGGGTGTTTAATGGAGCAACTATTGATTCAACTTGGGCTTGTACGATACCTGGAGATATTTGGATGCCTTACCTATTTATAGACCAAACTGACCCAGAAAACGAGGTCAACACTATTGATTCAATGTTCTGTGAATCTTTTGAAACGACTACAATAAACGTAGTTTACTAAAGTGAATCTCAAACTCAAGTACCCGCTTCCCCCTGACATCAACCGCCACACAATGATGGTTGAACAAACTGCTCGCTGGTTTCATATCGGCTCCCCTCCTTCTGAATCTTCAAAAATTCTCATAGCACTTCACGGCTATGGACAGCATCCAGCATATATGCTCGATTGCCTCAAGCCATTGATCAAAAACGACTTATGCATTTTAGCCCCTGAGGGACTCAGCCGTTTTTACATCAAGGGAACCGACGGAAGAGTCGGCGCCTCATGGATGACTCGTGATGAGCGTTTCACTGACATAAATGATAATATCAAATATTTGAATACATGGTGGGCTGGACTGAAGGTGGCTAAGGGAGCTGAGGTAATAGTTTTGGGATTTTCCCAAGGTGTAGCAACAGCAGCTCGTTGGCTAGCAGCAGGCTTCCCAGCTTCGAAGGTCATTTTACATTCGGGAACTGTACCGCCAGAATGGAATGAATCGCATCCTGAATTCCATCCTAGAATTAGCAAATGGATTAGCATTCGAGGAAAGGATGACCCCATCTATTCCCAAAATTCGCACGAAGCATCTGCAACCTTATTTGGTCTTTTGGGTCTTAAATTTGAAACCATAATTGTAGAAGGAAATCACAAACTGAATCATTCTGACATTGAGTCACACCTATAACAAAAAGAAATGAAATATAGAATTTTTTCACTAGCCATTACCCTTGCTTTTTCTTCTATTGCTTTAGGCCAAACCTGGCCAAACCAAATCACTCAAGAGGAACGCGACTACATTGAAAGAATTGGTTTTGAGCAAAAAATCACAAGAGGGATTACTTCACCTCCTGACTATGATAATCTGAGAGCTGCAGCGGAGTGGGAAGAAATAGAGGCGCTTACAATTGCTTGGGAAGGGTTCGAATGTATTCTAAAGCAAATTACAGCAGCGGCGGTAAGTGAGTGCAAGGTTATCATCTTTACTGAAACACCAAATTCTACTTCAAACTACTTAACTGGTAATTCCTGTGGCGGACCAGTTTCGCTTGAAAATGTTGAGATTGTTAACGTGGATTTGAATTCTATTTGGATTAGAGATTACGGAGCAAACACTGTTTACGGGTCATGGAATGACGATAGGATTCTAGTTGATTGGATGTATAATAGACCTAGACCCTATGATGATGTAATTCCTGATGAATTGGGTCAACACATGGGGATTGATGTGTACAGCACGACAGCTGAACCAAATGATTTGATGAACACGGGCGGAAATTATATGAGCGATGGGTTTGGGCTTGCTTTTGAATCAGAATTAATTATTGACGAGAATAATGGAGATACAAATTGGTGGACGACATTCCCCAATCATACAGTTTTAGAAATTGAGAACATTTTAGAAGAGTTTATGGGCATCGAGACTCTCATTACAATGGAAACACTTCCTTTTGATGGCATCCATCACATAGATATGCACATGAAACTACTTGATGAGAGTACCCTACTTGTTTCTGAATATCCGGATGGATTATCAGATGGCCCTCAAATCAATGCAAATATTGATTACATTTTATCAAATTTTAGTACTAAATGGGGTACACCTTTTGATGTAATACGTATCCCAAGCCCGCCAAGTACAAGTGGTGCTTTCCCTGGTTCCCAACCTGAATTAGGTAATGAGATTGATGGCTATTACAGAACCTATTCAAATGCGGTTTTTGTAAATAACACCGTGATTTTACCAACATATTATGAACAATATGATACAACTGCTATAAGAATTTGGGAAAACGCATTACCCGGATATAATATCGTTGGAATCGATTGCGATTCTGGCAATAACAATATTATTTCACAAAGTGGTGCAATTCACTGTATCACTCACTCTGTTGGAGTTGAAGATCCGCTAATCATTAGTCATTTACCTCTTGATGATACAGAAAATACAACTGAACCTTATGCTGTTGAAGGATATCTGAGCCACAGATCTGGAATTTCTACAGCTACACTTATTTATGCCACAAGTCCTGACGGCCCTTGGACAGAGGTAAGCATGTCAGACTCTGGTAACGGTGAGGACTTTACTGCTGAGATTCCCGCTCAAGATGAAGGGACAACTGTTTACTACTATATTCAAGGTGAGGCTGAATCAGGCAAGGTTGGCAATAGGCCAATGCCAGCACCAGAGGGATGGTGGAAATTCAATATTGGCGAATCATCACTAGTAGGAGTTTTTGAAGGCGAACCAGGTGGCTTCTCTCCTATCTATCCAAATCCAGCTGCTGCAATTACTTGTGTACCAGTTCAACTTGTACAATCAACAAATGCGAGAGTTGTTTTGCGCAACGTGCATGGCGCAAATATTGAAATACTTCATGATGGAATTCTTCCTCGCGGAAAATCAAAGCTATTCTTCGATGCTTCTCAGCTAAGCACAGGAGCATATGTAGTTACCCTAGAGCTAGAGGGAGGATTCACCAGCTCGCAGAGAGTGATGGTTAAGTAGGGGTTAATCCCTCCTTCCGAGCAACCTCAACAAAAACAAGAAGAGGTTGATGAAGTCTAAGTAAATTGATGTTGCCGCTAAGATGGCAACCTTAGACGCCATAATAGATTCGTTGTCAATGCTCATCCCTATCATCTTTATGCGCTGAGTGTCATAGGCAATTAAACCAGTGAACACAAGAACACCGATGATGGAAATAATAAGATCCATAGTGCTTGATCCAATAAACCAGTTTACGATTGAAGCTAGGATGATTCCAATTAGCCCCATAAAGAGTAGAGATCCCAAACGTGTTAAATCTATTGAAGTCGTATAACCTGCAATTGCCATTACACCAAATGTTCCTGCTGTTACAATGAACACTTGGAATACAGAACCCAGACTGTAAAGAAGGAATACAGAGCTCAACGATAGTCCCATACAAGCTGAGAAAGCGATGAACATCATTGTCAGTGTCGTCGCAGAGAATTTCTCTAACCCAAAATTCATAGCAAGTATAAATGCAAACGGAGACAGCATAATGATCCATGGTAAAATTCCACCACTTACCATTAAACTTTGGTACAAGCCTGTTGATGCACCGTACCAAGCAACAGCAGCAGTCGTAAGGAGGCCAAGAACCATCCAAGAAAAAACGTTAGCGACAAAATTTTTGGACAATGAAGTCGAGCTTTCTGATTGCACGTCAACTGACTTATCAAAAATTCTAGTTGGTTTATTTTGAAGTTCCATGTTTTTGATCTTTAATCTTTAAAATTAAGAAACATGAATCATACTAGACCAAAATTCATGAGGAATATCAGAGCTAAAATCAGATTCTGGTGCTAGCAAAACAGATATCGCATCATGCGAATGTAAAGATTCCTGATGAGAACAAATTATTCTAAAATCCATAATTCTTTGATCATCAATTAATTTTTCATAAAGTAACCTAGCAGCATCCTCAACAAATTTCAAATACGATCCATTTAGTTCAGCGAATGCCATTTCATCCTCTCTCTTTACCATGACCTGTGTCTCAGTTTGAAGAGAATTTTTACAAATTTCTTGTAAATCCTCAATTAGTAAATTTTCATTGAATTCAACTGAAACTCTCGCAACAGATCTTTGAGAATGAGGAACTGCAGCAATATTTCTTGAACTTCTGGCATATTCACTTAGTTCATATGAACATGGACAAGCAGATGAATAAACAAAATCAAAATGATACATTTTTTTGAAATCACCGTTTTTGTTGAGTTCTGCACACATATTTACATCATAATACTGATATCCATCTAAATCAGATCGTAGGGAAGTTTGTATAATTGGATATGAAAACTTTAATAAAATTTTAGCATCAAAAGAAGATAATTTGTCTTTGTATGAAATAAGAATTTTTTCAAGCAAATTAAAGTCGAAAATATCATCTTTAAATTCATAAAAAGAACGCATTATACGCGACATATTAATACCTTTTTTATGAGCGTCGAGTGACACCGTACCTGTTACTTTTGTCTCTAACTCGATCGTGCTTCCATCCTTTGTTTTAAACTTTAAAGGAAGCTTAAAATTGTGTATACCGACCTGTTGAATTTCAACATTAGCACCCTGAATAAGTGATGACGGCCCATTTTGTAGATCAGGGAATTTTTCAATGTCCTTTTTCGTGGGCTTGTAGGTTGAATCGTAATTAGGATATGATTTATTTGACTTCATAATTTATTCTCCTCCGTAGTAATCTACATAATTATTTTCTGTTTCATACAATCGAATAGCATGGAGTGTACAGTCATAATTTGCTAAAGGCTTTTCTAGCTGATTCCATATTTCTATGATTAAATTTTCTGTTGATGTCCTTTTCCCAAACATCCAAGGAACATCAAGATTTAAATTTTTGTGATCAAGAGGCTCTTCAATATATTCTTTTATTATGTCTGAAAGAATTTTCATATCCAAGCAATATCCTGTATCCTCATTTGGATAGCCTTTAACCGTAACATGTAGTTCATAATTATGTCCATGCCAGTTATGATTTGCACATTTTCCAAATATCTCAATGTTTTTTTGGTCATCCCATTCAGGATTCCATAATTTATGAGCAGCATTGAAACGTGCTCTTCGAGTTATGTATACTTTTTTTCTCATAATGTTATACAAATATATAAATTAGTTCTATGATTATCATTACAGGGGCCGCAGGATTCATTGGGAGTCAATTAGCAGAAAGGTTAAATATTGAAGGTTTCAATGATTTAGTCCTTGTAGATGACTTTTCTAACGAATCCCAAACCCCCAACTACTATCACCTAAATTACACTACCCTTGTTGACAGAAAAGCTTTCCCGCAATGGCTTAGAGAAAACGAAAATCAAGTACAGTTTGTCTTCCACCTTGGAGCCAGAACTGATACTGCAGAAATGAGCGTAGAGCTTTTCAACGAGCTCAATTTAAATTACTCAAAAGAGGTATGGGATCTGTGTGTAGAATATGGACTTGCTCTAGTTTACGCTAGCTCTGCAGCAACTTATGGTGATGGTTCAAACGGTTACATCGACTCTCATGATATAGTTTCGGAACTCAAGCCCCTCAACCCCTATGGAAATTCAAAAAACAACTTTGACAAGTGGGCATTAGAGCAGAAAAAGAAGCCATATTTTTGGGCTGGATTAAAATTTTTCAACGTCTTTGGACCAGGCGAAAACCACAAGGGGAGAATGGCATCAGTTGTTCTTCAAACTTATAGACAAGTCAGTGAATCAGGGTGTATGAAGCTTTTCAGATCTCACAATCCAAATTATAATGACGGGGAACAAAGCAGAGATTTTGTCTATGTAAAAGACGTTTGCAAGGTTTGTTTCCACATGATGAAAAATAGGCTCACAACACCAAGCGGATTGTACAATTTGGGATCAGGTAAAGCTAGAACTTTCCTAGACCTCGTCACATATACATTCAATTCAATGGGGATTGATCCTTCAATTGAATTCATTGATACTCCAGAGGATATAAGATACAACTACCAATATTTCACCGAAGCTGATTTAAGCAAATTGCGTACAGCTGGATATAGTGAAAAATTCACTTCACTAGAAGATGGAATTGAGGAATACGTTGGAAATTACTTGATGAAGTAATTACTTGATCTCTGCCCTAAGTGAAAGGAGCTTTGCTCTGAGCTTAGTTAATCTTTCTACAGCTTCTTTTCTAGCTGCTTCATCTAAAGTTTTAACTAATTGAACTTTCGCTTCCTTAGTCGACTCGCGAGCTATTTGTTTTGCCGCAGCACCTGCTTCAGCACTTGCTCCCTTACGTGCAGTCAAAGCCTTCTTAGCACCTTCAAGTGTAAATCCCTGTTCTTTAACCAATACGTAGATAGAACGAATTACCTCGATATCTTTTTGGCGATATGAACGCTTACCTCTGGCGTTTGTTTTGGGCTGTATTTGTTTGAATTCCTTTTCCCAATAGCGAAGTAATGATGCATTTACACCAAACATCTGAGCGACCTCAGAAATACTAAAGTATTGCTTTTGGATTGGAGTATTTAAAGGCATAAGGACTAGCAAGATAGCACACGATCTTACTTTAATCAAATGATTGATGCGCTGCCTCTGAATTGCGCAATAAAGTTTCGTACTCCTCAGGAGTTAAATCGTTGAAGTAGTAATGCGCTGGGTTTACCTTTTTCCCATTCTTAAATACCTCGTAATGAAGGTGTGGTGCAACAGAAGTTCCTGTGTTTCCTACATGACCAATTACCTCACCTCTTTTCACCTTTTGGCCTTTTTTCACTAGGGTTTTGTTCATATGAGCATACAAAGTTTCATACCCAAATCCATGCTTAATTACAACATGTCTACCGTACCCAGTGTATGATCTACGAACCTTAATCACTTCTCCATCTCCAGTTGCGAAAATCTCCGTTCCAGTCTCTGCAGAAAAATCCATTCCGTAGTGAAATTTTCTAACCTTATAGATTGGATGGTATCTCCAACCCCAACCAGATGCCATCCTTTTAAGGTCGTCATTTCTAATTGGTTGACTTGCTGGAATTGATTTTAATTGTGCCTCATGAGTCTTTGCGAGTTCCATCACTTCGTCAAACGATCTACTTTGGGCTACAAGACGGCGCTGTACCTCAGCAATATTAAGCTGAAGATCACTTACCTCTTCTGTGTGATCATATCCTCTCAGGTGCTCAGTTCTATCAGCACCACCTACGCCTGGGTTACGTCTATACTCAGGAAGGGGATCTGTGCCAAATACAGTCCTATAAATCGCATCGTCTCTAACTTGAAGATCCTCTAGTACTTCAACCATTTCTTCTACATCAGACTGAAACTGTTCAACTTGCCCCTCAAGGAATTGAATCTCACGCGCCATTGCCCTATCCTTTGGTGAGTCAAAAGCGTAGTCAAAGATAAAAATCGACGCTGTTCCTATTAAAAAAATTAAACCCACGTTGCGCACAGCCCACCAAACGTAGTCCATGGTTTTGTATGGCAACACCTCATTTTGAAGGGTTTGTGGGTTGAAACTGGTCTTTTGGAACAAATTCATAATCTGCAAATTTCGTACATTTTTGCCAGATAAGTATTTAGTAAATTCGAAGTCTCAAACAATCGAGTATGAAATCGCGCATAATCCGCCAGACATTTTTAGACTTTTTCGCCTCAAAAGGACATGAAATAGTCCCGTCCGCCCCTATGGTTTTGAAGGATGATCCTACTTTGATGTTTACAAACGCCGGAATGAATCCATTTAAGGATTTATTTCTAGGCAACAGCCCAATAAAGTATCCGAGAATTGCTGATTCCCAAAAATGCCTGCGTGTTAGTGGAAAGCACAACGACTTAGAAGAGGTTGGTATTGACACCTACCACCACACAATGTTTGAGATGTTGGGTAACTGGTCGTTTGGTGACTACTTCAAAGAAGAAGCAATATCTTGGGCTTGGGAGTTACTCACAGAGCATTTCAAGCTAGATAAAAACGATTTATACGTTACCGTTTTCGAGGGTGATAAGGGTGATAACCTCCCTCTTGACGAAGAAGCTCGAGAACACTGGAAAAAATATATATCTGAAGACAGAATCATCCTCGCTAGTAAGAAGGACAACTTCTGGGAAATGGGAGATACTGGGCCATGTGGGCCATGTTCAGAGATACACATTGATTGCAGATCAAAAGAAGAAAAGGCGGCTATTCCAGGTGTTGAACTTGTAAACCAAGACCACCCTCAAGTAGTTGAAATTTGGAATTTGGTATTTATGGAGTTCAACAGACTTACTTCTGGCGAGTTAGTTCCGCTTCCAAACAAACACGTTGATACGGGAATGGGATTCGAGCGCCTAGCAATGGCCATCCAAGGAAAAAATAGCAACTACGACACTGATATATTCTCTCCATTGCTAGATGAATTGAGTAATCTCAGCGGAAAAAAATATACTGCTGGTGATGATATCGAAAGCATTGCATTTAGAGTTATTGTTGACCACATAAGAGCAGTTTCTTTTAGCATTTGCGATGGACAGCTTCCTTCAAACAACAAAGCTGGATATGTAATTCGCCGAATTCTGAGAAGAGCTATTCGTTATGGATACTCTTTCTTAGATTTCAACGAACCTTTAATATACAACCTAGTTGAAGCACTTCAAACCTCTCTTGGGGACGCTTTCCCAGAACTCGAAGCTCAAAAAGATCTTATCAAGAAAGTTATAAAGCAAGAAGAGGAAAGCTTCTTGAGGACTCTAGAAAAGGGAATTGATAGACTTGAAGGCCATTTAAAAAATATGAATGAAGGTGACGTGCTTTCAGGCGCGATTGCATTTGAACTTTACGATACGTTTGGCTTCCCTTCTGATCTTACTGCATTAATTGCTGGAGAAAGAGGTATTAAAATAAACGAAAAGGAATTTGATACAGAGCTTCAAGCTCAAATCAATCGTTCTAGAGAAGACGGAAAAGTTGCTACGGATGATTGGGTAGTTGTAAATGAATGTGATTCAGCTTTTGTTGGATATGACAACACATCACACTCTTGCAAAATAGCTCGCTATAGAAAGGTAAGCTCAAAGGGTGAAGACTTGTACCAAGTAGTACTCGACACTACTCCATTCTACCCTGAGGGTGGAGGACAAGTTGGAGATACTGGAACATTATCTGGAGGAGGGTCCAAGGTTGAAGTGCTTGATACAAAAAAGGAGAATAATTTAATCGTTCACACTTTAAAAGAACTGCCAGATGACCCGTCAGCTTCATTTATAGCAGCGGTTAATCCTGTACTTCAACTTTCATCTGCAAGAAATCACTCTGCAACCCATCTTCTACATGAAAGCTTGAGAAGCATTTTGGGAACACACGTTGAGCAGAAGGGTTCTCTAGTAAGGCCTGAGAATTTGAGATTTGACTTTTCTCACTTTGAGAGAGTAAGCCCAAAAATTTTAGCAGAAATCGAGAGTGATGTAAACAAGAAAATTCTTTCGAACCTAATATTGGATGAAAGGCGTAATATTGCTTTAGAAGAAGCCAAATCTATTGGTGCAATGATGTTGTTTGGTGAAAAGTACGGTGATAGCGTTAGGATGATAGGATTTGGGTCGTCAAAAGAATTGTGCGGAGGAATACACGTCAAAGCAACAGGGTCAATTGGGTTATTCAGAATTACAAGTGAATCTTCTGTTGCTTCTGGGATAAGGAGAATAGAAGCAGTTACGGGAGAAGCTGCATACTTGTCTAGCCTTGAGGATAGAAACGCGCTAAATAAAATTGGCGCGAACTTCAAAGGAGCAAAGGACGTTGTAAAGGCGGTTGCAGATATGCAAAAAAGCCATGCAGATTTAAGCAAAGAAGTTGCAGATCTGCGCAAAAAAGAAGCAGGAAACATTAAGAAAGATTTAGCAAGTTTAATACAAAATATTGGAGGTGTAAACTTCCTTGCAGTTGAACTCAACTTAGATGCCAAATCAGTTAAAGATTTAGCATTCCAGTTTAAAGCTGAACACGCTCCATTCTTTGGAGTATTTGCTATCAATGATGGAGAAAAGGCGAACCTAAGTGTTGCTATTAGTGATGATGTAATATCAGATAAAGGTCTCAAAGCTGGAGATGTTATTAAAGAGCTTGCTTCTTGTATTAAAGGAGGAGGTGGAGGTCAACCAATGTTCGCTTCTGCAGGAGGGTCGTACCCAGAAGGCATAAGAGAAGCCCTCAGCAAAGCCGAGAGCTTCCTTAAATGACAAGCATTAAAAAACGCGGTTGTTTAGGCCACATTTAGATTCTCATTTACAAGATCTTTTTCTCGTACGCTGGCCCAACGTAGTCTTCATCCTAGGACAACCCAAGGTTAAGAAAGTAGAAAACATTAAATACTAAAGCCAAAACGTAGTCTGAAGTAGTTCGTTTCCCAAAACTTTTGGATAATTCTATAATTGTTTTTGGCATTAAGGGAAGTGCTACTGGCGTAAAGAATAGCCAAGGATGCCAAGTTAGTCTACCAATTAATTTCATGGTAGTCATCATAATGTTTAAAAACGGTATGAAGACATACCAACACGGTAAATCTGCCTTAGCAAACAATTTGCACATACCAACAAAGGCAATTAAACTTATCAACATGCTGGCTAAGACGACCCCCACAATAATCTCCACTCTATATATCATGATATCATGCATAAGACTGGTATTTTATACGGTACGTATTACAATTCGAAGTACACTTTTAGATTGGGTTATCTTTTACCTTATTGGGTTTACCACCTTACGCAAAAGTTTCTAACTGAACTACTTCAAATGCGCGAATTGCTTGACAATTTGAACTGAAATTTTTTCTCCCCTTGGAGTTAAAATAAGCAACCTTTCAACCACATTTCTAAGTTCTCTCACATTCCCAGTCCAATCTGCACCCTGAATCAATTTCATTGCTTTTGGCTCTACCACTGGAATCAAAATTCCATGCTCTTCGCTTAGTTGATTTAAGAAATGATCTACAAGAAGTGGAATATCCTCTATCCTATCGTTAAGTGAAGGTACGTGAATTGGAATAACTGCAAGTCTGTGATATAAATCCTCCCTAAAATTGCCCTCAGCAATCTCCTTTTTGAGATCCTTATTTGTCGCAGCAACTATCCTAACATCGACTTTTATATCCTTATCACCTCCTACCCTAGTTATTTTGTTTTCCTGCAGAGCTCTTAAAACCTTTGCTTGAGCATCT
>JAYZNI010000054.1:0-13510 GCA_036152255.1 Bacteroidota bacterium
AGAAGGTCGCCTACACGAAGGTGATGGTGTCGACCCAAGCGCAAATATTATTGACTCTACCATTGTGCCACCTTGTTACATTGGCCCAGGAGTTACTGTTGTGCGATCTGTTGTGGGACCTCACGTAAGCCTTGGAGCAAACACAGCCGTTACTAATTCAACATTGCAGGATTGCCTTATCCAGGGCGACACTACCATAGACAATAGCGTGATGGATGGAGCAATGGTTGGTGCAAAAGCGAGCGTTGTTGGCACGCCTCTTGATGTGAACATTGGAGATTTTTCTTCTATAGGCTAAATGATTTCTGCTAGAGTACATATTGTTGTTTTACTGATGGTTTGGGCTAGTTTTGCTAAAGGCCAAACCCAGAGAGGCGCAGCTTTTGAACCCTCTAGCGAAACCGCTCAGCGTGCCTATTTCCTCGCTCAGAATCACTTAGTCAAAGGAGATCTAGAACAAGCTTATGCAGCATTTCAAACCTGCGTTGACGAAGAACCTGATGTAAGTGGCTTTCACTTTGAACTTGGCAAAATTGAGCTTGAACTTGGCAGGTATGAATCAAGCCTTAGGCATTTAAACGAAGCAATAGAACTTGAGCCAACAAATGATTGGTATCACTATTACAGAGGCCAAACCAACCTCGCGCTTGAGAATTACGACGACGCGTGGGCTGACCTCATGGTTTGGGCTAAAAAAAGACCTGGAGATTTAGAATCGCTTGATTTAGTTGCAGAATTATTCCTTGTTTCTGGAGAGCTTTGGCATGCGTATCAAGCATACTCTTTCTACGAAGACGAGATAGCAAAAAATATAGAGATTCGAGTAAAGAGAATGATGCTCGTTATGAATTCGCAGCTCAACAAAAGGCAAATAGTAGAGTTTATAAATGATGCAATACGCGATTTTCCAGAGGAACCATTATTCTTGTTTGAACGGGCTGGCTTGCATGCAAGCAATGGAGATTTTTCAAAAGCAATACCCATATACGAAGCGCTCATAAATTCGAATCCAGAATTTTTAGAATCATATATCTCACTAGCAAAATGTCATGTCGCCTCAGAAAGCGGAAGTGATATCTACCCATTGCTAGAAAAAGGGTTTAAGTCTGTGGATATTGATTCAGGTGATAAAATGAGCTTATTGCTTTCGATTAATGATGATGCACAAATTGACAATCTATTATTGATTGCCCTTGATGCACACCCTGAAGATCCTAGGCTAAACCACTTCATAGCTATGAGGCATGTGTCTTTTGGTCGTTTTGAAGATGGCTTATCATCGTACGAAAAAGTCGTACAGCAAAATCCATCATCAATTGAAGTGCGAGAGGAATACTTGTTTTTACTCTATAAAATGAAGGATTGGGAGGGATTAGTTAAGGTCAGTAAAGAGGCGTTGACTTATTTCCCATTAGAGCCTGTTTTCAATTATTACGAGGGTGTTGCACATGCGCAATTGGACGACCATAAAAATGCAGTCAAAGCATTTAAAGGGGGGCTAGCAATAGTATTTGACGCTCCTGAACTTGGGGGAATTCTCGCTTCAAATCTCGCTATGTCTTATCGAGAGTTGAGAGAACTTGAAAAGTCTTATACAGCATTTGAAGAAAGTTTGGAATACGTTGAAGACCCCTATGTGATGAATAACTACGCTTATTTTCTAGCTACAGACAGGGAGGATATTCAAAGAGCACTGGACCTTAGCACAAAGGCAAATAATGCTGTTCTTGAAGCAAATTTTTTAGATACTCACGCTTTGGTACTTTTCTTGCTCAACAGGAATGAGGATGCGTTAGAAATGATACGTCAAGCTCAAGCGTTGCTACCAGTTGAATCAGGGACTGATGCCGTTTTTTCGGAAAGAGAAGGTGATATTCTGTGGGAGCTAAACGATTTTGATGGGGCTAAGGCCAAATGGAACGAAGCAATTGAAGCTGGCGGAGGAAAGAAGAGGTTGAATGAGAAACTCTCTAGGACAACACCGTGATTAAGCAAATAAACATACTAGCTATTTTATGCTTCATCTTGTTGTCTGGATGCAGCAATGCCAAACGTCTTGCCGATGGAAAACCTCTTATCCCTAGAGAGCCCAACCATATTTTAAAACAAAGCAAAAAGGCCGTACTGGATTGGGATTGGATTGGCTTTAAGATGAATGCCGATGTAAAGGCAAATGGTACTTCTGAAGATTTTACAATCAATGTTAGAATGGCTCGTGATAGTGCGATTTGGGTTAGCTTAACCCCAGCACTAGGAGTAGAAGTTGCTAGAATTTTATTGGACCCTGATTCAGTTAGGGTGATTAGTAAAGTACCCCAAAACAAATTCGTTTATTCAGGGGATTATGAACAGTTACAAGACTTTCTAGGAGTGCCTTTTGACTTTTATACGTTCCAAGAATTATTCAGCGGAACCTCTTTGGGCTTGGATCCTAGCAATGAAAAATTCGTTTCTAAAGTGGATGGGAGTGAATACGTTCTAATCGAAAAATTCCCTAGAAAGGTTAAGAAACTGCTCGGAGGAATTGATGAGCGTGGACTTGCAGGATACGATAGCGATAGCTTAAGCCTTATGATGAATCACAGAAGGGCAAATCGAATGCTCAATAAGACTGATTCAGACGAATTGCTTATTAAAAGATATTGGTTTGACGGTGTTTCGTTTGCTCCAACAGTTGATGTATTTAATGACTTGAAATCAGGTTTAACTATCAAGTTTGAGAGATTTGGCGACGAAGAACACAGCGAAGGGGTGCTCCCTTCAAAAACTATTTTGACTGCATTTGGAGATGGTGTCAACCTAGAAGCTGAGTTGGATATAAGAAGAAGTCGAGTAAACAGAGAGTACGATTTACCATTTGACCCACCATCAGAATATGAGCGCAGATCACATTTATAATAGGTTTGGACTTGTAAGTGCTATCCTTTTGATGCTCTCTTTTATGCCGTCTACTGTTACCTTTAGCCAAAACAACAAGGCAGCACTCACAGCTGAAAGAAATAAAATAGAAGAGCAGTTAAGAATAACTTCAAGATTAATAAGCGATGCCAAAAAGAACAGACAAGCTGCAAACTCGCAGGTGGCACTTATTGACAAGCAGATTGAACTCAGAGAGGATCTCATTCGACACCATCAAAGCTCAATAAGATCATTGGAGAGGTCTATGAGAGGTACGGATTCAGAGATTCGATCACTTGAGGGTCACATTGTTGCGTTGAAGGAAGAATACGCAGAGATGATTCGTCAAGCGTATAGACTTCAGCTTGCCTCAAATCCATTGATGTTTGTTTTTGCCTCAGATGATTTCAACCAGGCTTCACACAGATTTAAAATGCTGCAATCTTATGCGGAGGAGAGAAAAAGGCAGGCTAGTGAAATCACAAACGCACAAGAAGAACTATCTGAAAATCGATTAGAATTAACAAAGGAAAGGGCATCTGTTGAACAGGCTTTGGCTGATCAAAAAAAGGAAATGGAAGCTCTAAATGATGATAGAAAGAATAGGGCAAATCTTCTAGCAGACCTCAAAAACAAGGAAAGAGAACTTCGCGAAACGCAAAAAAACCAAGAAAAAGAACGTAAAAGGCTCAACGATAAAATCAAAAGAATAATAGAGGCAGAGTTGGCTGCAGAAAGAGCATCATCTAAGGGAGAGTTTAGCCTAACTCCAGAGGGTAAAATTGTGTCTGAAGCATTTGAGAAAAACCAAAAAGGGCTGCCATGGCCTGTGCATAGAGGGGTTGTGACTGGCAAGTTTGGCCGTCATTCTCATCCAACGATTCCAGGCATTACAATTGAGTCTAATGGAATAGATATTACAACTGATTCAAACGCTAATGTGTACTCAATTTTTGATGGTACAGTGAGCAGCGTTTTCGCTCTACCTGGAGCCGGATCAACTGTAATTGTTACTCATGGAGGATATAAAACAGTATACAGTAATGTTCATTCAGTTGAAGTTGAGAAAGGAAGTAAAATAGATAGGGGTCAAAAGATTGGTTTAGTCCAAACTCAATCAGAAGGAACTGCACTACACTTTGAAATTTGGAAAGTTGCTGGTTCTGAACCAACTCCTCAAAACCCTAATTCTTGGCTACAATCGAGATGAGTTACATATCTATCAAAAGCGCTCCGTAGCCAACTATCAGGGCAACTGCTAAACTCAACCCTGAAATAGTAAGTACTTCTTTTTTATTGTTTGCAAGGAGTGGAAAAATCCCATCACCGCTAGTTGCAATACCAGCAGAAATCAATGCTGCAATAGGGAAGTTGGGAATTGTAACATATGCCACAGCTACTGCTATCATTCCACCACATCCTGGGGTTACTCCAATTAAAGCTGCAAGGACAACAACTACCATAGCAGATTCATTCATCCAAGACATAAATTGCTCTTCACCAACAAGGATGTCTATCACAAAATTTGCAACCACTAATCCTACAAACACGTAAGAAATTACCATTGTGATATCCATAACAGACTCAACCAGAACTGATCTAATGTCCTGATGAGAATCTGAATGACAGTGTCCATCGAATATAAAAGTTTGAACCCCGTAATAGATAATGCTCGCAACTGTCATCACCAAACACATTATTACTGTTATCTCTTCAATTGAAGCAATTCCTCCTCCCCACAAGGCCATTATTGAACCTGGAGCAAGGAAAATGGTAATGGCTAATACTAGATATAGCCCCACTTGTTCAATAATATTCTCAAATCTTGAATGTGATTCTGAGCTAATGTCTGAAGTTTCAACTTCCTTAGTGTGCAAATCGTAGTTGAATCCTTTTAGTTTTAAAGCATCTGAAATACTTCCAACTAAAATTCCTACACAAATCCCAACGATGTTGACTATTGCAAAAGCCTTGAGGTTTGCGTCAATCGGAACTGAGGGTTCATTAGAAGCTCCCAATAAAACAAAGGACCCCTCTCCTAATGTTGTAATAAAAGCTGCGAGTAAACCTCCAAATGAAAGGTTCTCGTTTTTGTAGAGCATTGATGCTGCTATTGTTCCTCCACATCCAGGAATTGCTCCCAAAAAAGCGCCTATAATTGATTGAGAACCATCTGGGGCTGATTGAACTCGTTTGGTTAAGCTGTCCTTGTAAACATGTGTAAGTACATTCACTACAATTAGTGAAATTGCCACATATCCACCTATAACTCCTGAAGCAACTAAATTGTCGAATAGAAACGACAAAACATCAAAATTCATTTTTAGATCAGGATTAAAAAGACATTTAAATTACCATGAATTAAACTTTACAGGTACGTTTTTTAACTGAGGGCAAATATAGAGTTTCTCTTATATCCAAGGCATCCCTATTTTAAGTGAATTACGCCTTCTTGGCAAGGAAGTGATATAGAGGTATACAGGTGATACATGCGGCAAATCCTTTATTTGACCCATCTAAATACCCACCATCAAATTGTAAGTCTTGAATCCAAGACATAACAGCAAACATTATTCCAAAAGATGATAAGAATAGCCACAGTGCAGTAGATTTTTTCATGCTTCAAAATTACAAAAAGATAAGAAGTGAGGTGTGCAACCATAAATTAGAAGAATACGTTCAGATATTAGTAATTCTTTTTGCAATCAAATCCCATGAGCAAAATAATTAAACATCTCTTAGTGTGTTATGTAACAATGATGTTATCGTTGTTAAGTTTTGGCCAACCTGAACCGCCTACTGATCTTCAATTAGAGGAGCTCAGAGTATGGTTGCAGGAGAATTGGCACGATGGATATCACGATGGTTTGGGCTATAATCAAGCCCGAATGCAGATGTACGGTTACATAGATAATTTCGACGGACTAATTGAATGTGTTTACACGAGATTTACACAAGACGGTGGATATGTGACTTATCCAAATCCCATTAATGCTGAGCACATCGTCCCTCAAAGCTTTTTTGGCGGCACAGAGCCTATGAAGTCAGATATCTACATTCTTAAGCCATGCCATGGAAATGCAAATAGTTCCAGGGGGAATTATCCTTATGGCGAAGTGAACGATGCCCAAGCCCAATGGTATGGTGTAATAGACAACACCTACATATCGCAGGGAAATATGCCATCTAATCATGAGCTTTGGTCTGAAAGGTCAAAAAATATTTGGGAGCCCCGTGAAAATCAAAAGGGTAATATCGCAAGGTCAATTTTCTATTTCTACACCATGTACCCAGAGACTGTTGGAGATATTTCTCAATGTGGCGATCCCGAAACGCTTTATCAATGGCATTTAAATGACCCTGTAGATGCCGAAGAGCAGGATAGAAATGATAAAATTGAATCACAACAAGGTAACAGAAATCCATACGTCGACTATCCCGACTTGGTTTGGGATGCTTGGTTTTGGGAAGAGGCTGCCGTCGATACCGACGGCCCCGTTATCACCGGAGAATCGGTGATTTATTTGGATTGTACTGAGTATCCAAATTCGGACATTTACGTTACAACTACTGACGAGAGCGACCCTGTAACGATTACTTTTTTTGATGAAGAATTGGCAGAGGGTTGTGATTATGAAATATTGAGAACCTATGTGGCAACTGATATTTTAGGAAACACATCATCATTTACTCAAGTGATTTATATTATGGATATTACCCCTCCATATTTTGAAGTCTTTGAGGATTCTATTATTGTAGATTGTAGTTCTGATGAGCTTGAGCTTCCGGTGCTTGAAGCGAACGATTTGTGCTCAAGCGTGACAATTTCAATGTTTGAAAGTATGATTGGAGATGGCTGTCCTTTTGCCCATCAAATCATTAGAACTTTTACTGCTATAGACGCTTGTGGCAATACTTCTACTATAACCCAAACTGTAATCGTAAACGAATACAATCCACCAGCTGGATGCTCTTCAGATCTCAACATTGATGGTTATGTAACTGTTGACGATATCCTTCTCGCTTTAAGTGAATTTGGCTGTGATTCAGGATGTAATTACGATATCGACGACGACGGCATTGTCGGAGTAAACGACATTTTAGGAATTCTAGCAGACTTTGGTAGCGCTTGTTAAACATATGCACATGAAAAAACTTACCCTAATTCTGTCTGTTGTCTTTAACTCTTATGTTGTAGCCCAAACCCCTTGTGTAGACGGTATGGCTGGTGATTACCCGTGCAACAATATTGATTTACTTTCATATATGCCTAGCGAAGAAGTTGGTGGCACTGGATCAAATGACGTTTGGGGTTGGGTAGACCCCCAAACAGGAGTTGAGTACGCAATTCTAGGTAGGAAATCAGGTACTGCATTTATAGATATTTCAGATCCTGTAAATCCAGTATTTTTAGGAAACCTACCTGCCTCTGGTGCGAACTCAACATGGCGCGATATCAAGGTTACAAACAACCATGCATACATAGTTTCTGAAGCTCCTGGTCATGGAATGCAAGTCTTTGACCTAACCCAATTAGGTTTGATAGACTTCCCCCCAGTTGAATTCACAGAAAGCTCACATTACGATGGGTTCTCTAAGGCACACAACCTAGTGATGAACGAAGAGACTAACACCCTCTACGCAGTAGGAACAAACACATTTGAGGGCGGACTTCACATTATGGATGTGAGCGACCCACTAAACCCAACTCTTATCGGAGAATATTCTGCTGACGGCTACACACACGACGCGCAAGTTGTTGTTTACAACGGCCCAGACGAAAATTTCCAGGGCAGCGAAATTGCCTTTGCTTGCAACGAAAACACTGTAACAATTGCTGACGTAAGTGATCCATCAGACACATACACAATTAGTGCTACGTCTTATGACAACTCACAGTACACTCATCAAGGATGGCTAACTGAAGACCAACATTATTTCCTTGTTGGAGATGAGTTAGACGAGTATTACAACGGAGTAAACACTACAACTTTTATTTGGGATGTAGCAGATCTAAACAACCCTGTATTAATTGGAACTTTTGTAAGTTCTACTCCTGCAATTGATCACAATTTATACATCGTAGATAATCTATGTTACCACAGTAATTACAGAGCAGGTCTTAGAATTACTTCTATCGCTGATGTCGCTCAAGGCCAAATGGAAGAGATAGCATTTTTCGACGTTTACCCAGATAATGACAATGCCCAGTTTAACGGCACTTGGTCAAACTTTCCATTCTTTCCTTCAGGAGTAATTGCAGTGAGTAATATTGAGGGAGGAATTTTCTTTGTTATGCCAACTCTTGAATCTGGTTGTCTCGCAGATTTCAATATTGACCTAGTTGTTAGTGTAGCGGACCTTCTACAATTGATTGCTGAATTTAGCTGTGTTGGATCGTGTAACACAGATCTAAATAATGACAATGCAGTAAACGTTGACGACCTACTTATTTTCTTGATTGCCTTTGGCTCTCAATGCTAAGCCGTCATTAGTTAACGGCAACATAAGCTGATACTTCAAATCGTTTGCTTTATCCTCGTCGGTTATGTCGAGGCCGTATTTGATTTTGCTAACATCTCCGTAGTAAAAGGTACCGAAAATCCTATCCCAAATTGATAAAATATTACCGTAGTTCTTATCAGTCAAAGGCACCCTGTAGTGATGGTGAAACTTGTGCATATTAGGCGAAACAAATACATAGCTTATCGCCTTATCTACTCTAGTTGGCAGCTTGATATTTGCGTGGTTGAAGTGGGTAAAAGCAATAGTAAATATTCTGTACATCAGGTAGAAGGCAAGAGGAATGTCAAGAATGAAGATTGCAAAAATTGCATAGCTCTCACGGACTAAGTAATCTAAAGGATGCAATCTCAAGCCTGTGGTTGTATCTACATGTGTATCGCTATGGTGAACTAAATGGACTCGCCAAAGTAGTTTGATGTTGTGGACTGACCAGTGAGCGCAGTATTGGGCTATGAAGTCTAGGACTACAATTGAAGCAAGCAACTCAATCCAAAGTGCACCATCAACTAAGTTTAAAACCCCCCAATTATTCGTGCCTAACCATTCAAAAAGGGAAACTGAGATAGCGCCAAGTATCACATTGCATATAAGAACGCCTGCAATTAAAGCGAAGTTTGTTTTCATGTGCACCTTTGACCTGTAGCCACCCTTAAATAGAGGAGTGAACGATTCTATAACTAAGAAAAAACTCAAACAAATGATAAGCCAAACCAACTTGTGTCCAGTTCCAAGCTCCGCGAAAAAATCAACAAATTCTACCATACAATTAAATTACATCTAACATAGCAAGTGGAAGGAAGAACAATGCTAGTGGGAGTTTCTTCATATAGTGAAGTTATGGAGAAATTTTTATTCGATAAGACTGTCTAGCTTCGCTCGAAGTTTTTGAATCGGTCAGTTCGTAGCCCCGCCAGGAATCGAACCTGGATCAAAAGTTTAGGAAACTTCTATTCTATCCATTGAACTACAGGGCCAAAGTAGATCGCCGTCGAGCAATCCTCGACGGCGTTACTTGGTGCGCCTGGTAGGACTTGAACCTACGACCAATGGATTATGAGTCCACTGCTCTAACCACTGAGCTACAAGCGCAAGGGACGGCAAAAGTACAGATTATTTCACTAGAATCTCAAACTCTAGTTGACGTTTTAATAAGTCGGCAGAGGCAACGCGTATTGTCACTTCATCACCTAGAGCAATTAACTCTCCAGAACGCATAGCTTCAAAGCCTACCCTGTCCTCATCAAAGATCCAATGATCTATTGGAAATGCCTCTTTGGGCACAAAGCCTTCACATTTGTTTTCCCTAATTTCAACAAATATTCCACGAGGGACAGCGCCTGAGACTATACCTTGGAAGGTTTTGCCTATGCGAGTCTTCAAAAATTCCACTTGCTTGTATTTGATGCTCGCTCTTTCGGCTTCGGCAGCTCGCTTCTCCATAACCCCACTATGGTGACAATTCTTATCGAGCTCCTCTCTATCTGCATCTTTTGCCCCATCTAAATAATGCTGCAAAAGACGATGCACAAGTACATCTGGATAGCGTCTAATTGGAGAAGTGAAGTGAGTGTAATATGGGAAGGACAAACCATAATGCCCGATGTTTTCCGTACTATACTCTGCCTTAGCCATAGACCTAATCGCCATGGTTTTCACGGTTTCTGCAATAGGCGTATTCTTGGTGGAGTGCAACAGATCACGGATTAGCGATTCGGAATTGAATTTGTTTGGCTTCGCCATTTCATAGCCAAGTCTGGAAACAAATACTCTAAGATTGCAAAGCTTTTCTGGATCTGGTATGTCATGTATCCTGTATACGCTAGTACGAGTAGGTACGTTTTTATTAGGGTGGATTTTAGCGAGGAATCGTGCTACCCTAACATTTGCAAGAAGCATGAAATCCTCAACTAGCTTGTTCGCCTCTTGCATACGTTTAATCTTAACGCTTAAGGGTCTGCCCTCTCCGTCAAGCTCAAATCGAACTTCTTCAGTATTGAAATCTATCCCGCCGTTTTTGAATCTTATTTCGCGTAGTTTACTTGCTAGGTGAGAGAATTTCTGGAGTTCTTCTGAGTAGTCACCCTCGCCTGTTTCAAGTCGAGTTTGAGCTTCTTCATAAGCAAATCTCCTGTCTGAATGAATTACAGTTCGGCCAAACCATTCTTTCACTACCTCAGCATCTTCAGTCATTTCAAATACGGCGCTGAATGCGTATTTGTCCTCATTGGGCCTAAGCGAACAGAGGTCATTTGAAAGGATTTCTGGAAGCATGGGGATGGTCCTGTCCACCAAATAAACAGACGTTGCCCTATAGATGGCTTCCTTATCGATGGCTGAGCCCGGCTTGACATAATAGCTTACATCTGCAATATGCACTCCTATTTCATAGTTGCCATTTTTAAGTTTGCACATACTGAGTGCGTCGTCGAAATCTTTGGCATCGACAGGGTCTATGGTCATGGTGAGGACGTTTCTCATGTCCCTGCGCTTTGCAACCTCTATCTGATCTAAGCCGCCTCCTTCTGAGCTTGGGATGAAAATCGCTGCTTCTTTGTGGACCTCTTGGGGGAATTCTAAGGGAAGCCCAAACTCAGCTAGGATTGCATGCATCTCCACTTCGTTATCTCCCTCTTGGCCTAATACTCTCGTTACGTTTCCAACGGGGCTGTCGTCGTTCCTATCCCAACTCACCATCTCAACAAGAACCTTATCGCCTTCGATTGCGCCATTCATATTTGATGATGGAATAAAAAAGCTCTCGTGGAGTTTGGGATCAGTTGGAAGCCCAAATCCATAGTCTTTTATCTGTTGAATTATTACCACGTAAACTTTGCGCATACGTTTGGTGACCTTGCTAACAAATGGTACTGTCTTTCGGCCAAATGAAGCCCACTCCACCTGCACAGTGTCTCCCCAAAACGCAGTTCCAGTTGCGCCTTTCCCTAGCTTAACCTCATTTCCGTCGGGCATCAAAACAAAGCCACGGCCAAACTTGGTAATCTGTATCGTTCCTTCTACTACCTCGACTTGCTGAGCGTTGAGTTTATACTTGCCTCGCCCCAAATCTACCAGCTTATCCTTTTGAGCCATCTCATTCAGAAGCTCCACGACAAGCCTGCGTAAATCGTGGTTGAGAATACCAAGTGCAGATGATACTTGCTTGTGATTTAGGGGCTTGCCAGGCTTTCGCCTGAAGACGTCTAATATGGTTTTATGAAGATTTTTTGGCGGGCCTGATTGAGCAATACTGTGCTTTCCCCTCTGTCCTTTTGAACCTCTTCCGCTTGACCTCTTTTTATTTCTTGCCATTTATCGAGTCAAAGTTAACGAACTTTGCAATCGAAATGACTTCACACAAATCAAAGCGATTTATCACAGATACTTGGAAGGACTACGAATTAGTTGATTCTGGAAATGGGGCCAAACTTGAAAGATTTGGCACATATGTGCTAGATAGGCCTGAGCCAGGGGCAGTTTGGCCTACAGCCCTCAACTCATATGATTGGGATAAGGCGGATGCAAGCTTTGAGCCGACTGGAAAGAAAAAGGGATTTTGGCTGAATAAAAGTGGAATGCCCGAGAAGTGGTACATTGAATATGATTCAGAAGAGCACTCTCATCTAAGGTTGAAATTTCAGTTAGAGATGACGCGTTTTAAGCACGTGGGAGTTTTCCCAGAACAGGCGTCTAACTGGGAGTATATCGCTGGAAAGATTAAAGAAGGCGATAAGCTGCTGAATCTTTTTGCTTACACTGGAGGAGCAAGTCTTGCGGCCAAAGCTGCCGGAGCGGACGTAATACATGTAGATGCAATAAGGCAGGTAATAGATTGGACTAGGGTGAATATGGAGCTTAGTGGCTTGGATGGAATACGTTGGGTTGTGGAGGATGCGTTTAAGTTTTTGAAGCGCGAGGTAAAAAGGGGAAACAAATACAGGGCTGTTATTCTAGACCCTCCAACTTGGGGTTTGGGCCCTAAAAACGAAAAGTGGAAACTCGATCATCACCTAGAAGAGATTGTGAAGCTCGTAGCCAAAGTAGTTCAATCAGGTGGTTTCGTTGTTATGAACACATATTCAGGAATTCCTCCTACATCTCTGGAAACGCTTTGGCGTAGGGTACTGCCTAAAGCGAATTTGATCAGTGGTGAACTCTGTCTTAAAGGCGTGGATGGGCACTTGATTTCTACAGGTTCTATAATTAGAATAGAACTCTGATGTCAAAATTTGAAAAGGCCAAAAAGGTCCTCCTGGGGTTGCGACTAGCTACTGACGAGCGTTGGGCTAAGCTGTGTAAAAGCAATTTAGACGCTGTTTTGAGCGACCATGCATGGTGCGAGCAAAAAGCTGCTTCGAATGCAATTAGCACTATTACCAAGTATCCTATGTATCCAGAACTTGTTGAAGCTTTGACAGCTATTGCAATTGAGGAAATGGAACACTTTCAGATGGTAGTAGATAAGATTCGTTCCAAGGGTATGGAACTTCATTACGAGCAAAAGGACAGCTACGTTGCAGAGCTTGCAAAACATATACTATTCGGAGGCGGGTCTCGAGAAAATCAACTTGTGAATCGCCTGCTATTCTCTGCCATGATTGAGGCGAGGAGTTGCGAGAGGTTTAGACTTCTTACAGAAACTTTAGACGATCCCGAACTCGTTGAGTTTTATCGCGAGCTTATGATTTCGGAAGCGCGTCATTACACGACATTTTTGGGGTTTGCGCGCAAATACGGCAAGGGAATTGACGTAGATAAAAGGTGGCAAGAATTCCTTGACTACGAAGGAGAAATTATAAAGAAATACGGTAGGGAAGAGACGATGCACGGATAGTGTTTAGCTCCCAGGCGTCCATCTCAAACCTGCATATGACATGCGGCCAAAAATTGGTCCATAAACTATGCTTGCATCAAACACATCGAGGTCAACTTCTGGACCCTCAATTGTGTTGACTGCTCCTACAATTGGATTCTCATGAACAACATTCATGATATTTTCCATTCCAAAGTAAAGTTCGAATTGATCCTTGAATGTCTTGGTTAACTGCAAATTGACTTGAGTAAATGAAGGCGTTTCTTCTGGATGGAA
>JAYZNI010000055.1:0-11737 GCA_036152255.1 Bacteroidota bacterium
GTTTCAGGATCGTAGACTACGCTGTAATTAATATTTTCCGGCCAATCTAGACTTAATCCACCTGTATTTTCAACTGGGTTAAATGGATCTTCACCACCATGCGGGAATGGAAGATCAACCTCAATTGTATCATTTTCTTCGTCTGAAGTTTGGGCGTGAACGTTTAGGTTGCAAAATAGCAAAGCCAAAAGAATGCCCAAATGGGCACTTATGCTAGCGATTTTATTCACCTATCTTCTCGTTTACAGCTCCTTCAGCGCCTGCTTAATCAACACTTCAAGCGCTAATGCGCCATCTGATTTCTGAATAATCCCATCAAGAGCCTTATCCACACGTTTTTTGTCAAAGCCTAAAGAAGTCAAAGCCATTAACGCTTCTTTTTTAATTGTATTGTGCGGCGAAGATATTTCAGATAATGTCCCTGAAGACCCAGTTTCTACAGCAACTTTGTCTTGGAGGTCAATAATTATTCTAGAGGCAGTTTTTGCCCCTATTCCTTTTACCTTTTTCATAGTATCTACATCACCTGAAGCAATGACCTCAGAAGTAGTTGCAGAATCCATGGCAGATAGTATCATTCTTGCTGTATTTGCTCCAACTCCACTTACTCCTATTAGAAGCAAAAAAAGTTTCCTTTCCTCAACAGAAGCAAATCCATAAAGAGTTTGAGAATCCTCTCTAACAACAAGATGAGTATGGATGAAAATATCCTCTTGATCTGGTATAGTTTCAAAAGTGGTCAAACTAATTAGAACCATGTATCCAACTCCACCACATTCAACCACAACATGCGTTGGGTATTTCTCAACTAATTTACCGTGGAGGTGGTTAATCATGACCTTGATTTGTTTTGGGCATCGACTACAGCTAGTCTAACCATATCAACTATTTCCTTAGCAGCAGATCCTTGTTGTAATATGTGCACTGATTTCTTCATGCCTAAAAGGACTGGACCTTGTGCTTCTAATCCACCCATTTCCTTTAGTAACTTGTATGAAATATTACCAGCTGCGAGGTTTGGGAAAATCAATGTGTTTACTCTTCTTTTGTGAAGAATAGAGAACGGGTAAGATTCACCAAGAAGTTCCTGGTTAATCGCAAAGTTTGCCTGAATTTCTCCATCCACAATTAAATCCGGGTGATTCCTGTGAAGAATCTTAGCTGCCTCGGCCATTTTTTCAGCATCGTCACCTTTAGACGAGCCAAAATTACTGTAGCTTAAAAGAGCTATTCTTGGAACTATTCTTAATCTGCGAACCGCTTCAGCCATTAGAAGAGTAATCTCAACTATTTCCTTTGCAGATGGATTGACGTTTACCGTAGTGTCTGCAAAGAACATTGGGCCTTGTTTAGTTTGTAGGATATACATCCCCGCAACTTTATTTACTCCCTCAGCCTTACCAATTACATGCAATGCTGGTTTTATCACATTTGGATAATTTCTTGTAAGACCACTAACCAAGGCATCTGCCTCATCAGTTTCTACCATCATTGCTCCAAAGTAATTTCTTTGACGCATATTTCTTTCTGCCTCTATGACAGTTAGACCATTTCTCATCCTTTTGGCGTAAAGGATTTTCCCATATCTAACTCTTCTATCTTCTTCCTCATCTGAACGAGGGTCAATAATGGTGGCAGAATCCAATTTGAGACTATTTTCTTCTATAATCCCTTTAATTTTCTCCCTTCTTCCAATTAATATTGGATGAGCAATTCCTTCATCTACAGCTTGTTCGGCGGCCTTTAGTACTTTGTAATGCTCTGCCTCAGCGAACACAACCCTTTTGGGGTTCTTTGTTGCTCTGTTGCTTAAAGACCTAGAAAAATTGGTCGCCTGACCTAATCTCCTTAGAAGAGTTTGCTCATAAGCTTTCCAATCATTTATTGGCTCACGCGCAACCCCACTTTCAATTGCTGCTTTTGCAACTGCAGGTGCAATAGCAGATATCAATCTTGGGTCTAATGGTTTTGGTATAATTAGATCTCTTCCAAAAACTAATGATTGCTCGTCATATGCTTCACTCACCTCATCTGGAACAGTTGCCTTTGCTAATGAAGCAATTGCTCGAACTGCAGCGAGCTTCATTTCGTCATTTATACATGTTGCTCTTACATCAAGAGCTCCTCTAAAAATAAATGGGAATCCCAAAACGTTATTCACCTGATTAGGGTGATCACTCCTGCCAGTTGCCATGATAATATCCTCTCTAGCTTTAACAGCGTCAGCATAAGGAATCTCTGGTTCAGGGTTAGCTAAAGCAAATACAATTGGATTTGTAGCCATCCCATTTATCATATCGGTATCAACTAGCCCCCCCTTACTAAGGCCCAAAAAAATATCAGCACCATCAAGTGCTTCCTTCAAGTTTTTGTATTGCTTATTTGAAGCAAATTTAAGCTTGCGTTCGTCCAAGTTATCGCGTCCTTGATGTATGTGGCCCTTACTATCAAAAATCGCTACGTTCTTCTTTTGTAGACCAAGTTTCATATAGAGCTCCAAGCACGACATTGCTGCAGCACCTGCACCACTTACAACTATTCTAACATCTTTAATTGCGCGTGATGTAAGTTCAAGCGCATTTAGCAAAGCTGCAGCAGAAATAATTGCAGTACCGTGCTGGTCGTCGTGCATAACTGGTATATCTAACTCCTCCTTAAGCCTTCTTTCAATTTCAAAAGCTTCTGGAGCTTTAATATCTTCTAGGTTAATCCCACCAAAAGTTGGAGCAATAGCCTTGACCGTTGAAACAAAGTGATCTACATCTGTAGCATCAATTTCAACATCAAAGACATCAATATCTGCGAATACCTTGAAAAGTACCCCTTTACCTTCCATTACAGGCTTACCTGCACTTGGCCCTATATCACCTAAGCCCAAAACTGCAGAGCCATTACTAATTACTGCGACTAAATTTCCCTTTGATGTGTATTTGTAAACATCATCTGGATTAACTGAAATTGCAAGACATGGTTCAGCTACACCAGGGCTATATGCCAAGGACAAATCCCTCTGTGAGCTGTAAGGTTTTGTAGGGACAACCTCAATCTTACCCTTTCTTCCATGTGAGTGGTAATCAAGAGCTTCCTTTTTACTTGGAGATTGCATAAAGCTTATTTAGCTACAAAGAATCTTTTAGTTTTTGTAACAGTTCCGTCTATTTCTAGAGTTGTGAAATATAGTCCAGGCGATAAATCAGAAGTATCGATGATGACTCTTCCTTCAGAATTTAGCGAGCTAAATCTACTAACAGTCTTACCCGTTAAATCCCTAGCGATAATTTCTCCTGTTTTTCCTTCTGGAATTACAAAATCAATAGAACCTTTGCTTGTTATTGGATTAGGGTACACTGAAGATATCTCAGCTTGTTCTGTGTGGGTTTGGCCTAAAGAAGCGCTTTCTTCAACTATGTAAGTGATTTGAACACATGTTCCTCCAGCGGTATTTCCGACTGGGTGGAAGCAATATTCAATTATGCTCGATCCAGTGACGCCATTTGGGTAGAAGTATGCAATAAAAGTTGTGTCTGTGTCACCATTTGGGATGCCAACTGTGAATCCAGAATTTGGGTTTGAGGCATCAGCACCATAATTGTAACAAATTGGACCCCAGCAAAACTTTTCGTAAGAACCCTCTCCTTCTGGATTATATGGGTAATTATAAGGATTTACCACATCAATGTAGTTTCTTGAACACATAAGTTCGATAGTGCCAAACTGATTATTCGAAACTGTCGCATGAGTAGTAATCTCTTCAGAAGCAGGGTCATCTAGGTATACATAAACTGTCTCTGCTTCAAGAACTACCTCAGGTTGAGCAATAGCTGTTCCTGTAGCGAAAAAAACTAACCCCATTAAGAGTTGAAAAATCTTGGAACGTTTCATGTATGCGAAGTTAAGGCATACTAAATGAGTAGAATGCCTTTTCTTTGCATTCATATCTCAAAGACAAGAAAATGAAACAGGTAATTGTAGCACTAGCTATTGCTTTTGGCTTTAGTATTATGGCTGAAGCCCAAACCGTAGCTTCAATTGATTTGAAAAATCTTGAAGGAATGACCGTAAACCCTTTGGATATAGTGGGAAAAGGGAATCCTACTGTAATTTGTTTTTGGGCTACATGGTGCAGCCCATGTAAGCGTGAATTAAATAATTATATGGACTATTACGTTGATTGGCAAGAGGAAACTGGTGTAGAAATTATCGCAGTTAGCATAGATGATTCTCGTTCAATGAGCAGAGTTGCTCCTTTTGTGACGTCATCTGGCTGGGAATACGAAGTCCTTTTAGATCCAGGCAGAGATTTTGCTCGTGCTATGCAAGTGATAAATGTTCCTCATACTTTTCTTGTTAATGGCAAGGGAGAAGTAGTTTGGACTCATAACAATTATGCTGAAGGAGACGAAGATGAACTCTACGAAGAACTCCTGAAACTAGTAGAATGAAGAGATTAGTCTTAATACTGAGTTTGGGGCTTCTCGCTTCGTTAAGCTCACTGGCCCAAAACGAAGACAACAATCAAGGAGTGGTCACTGGTAATGTTAGTGTTCTATGGCAATCATACCAAGAAGACGAACTTATCGGAGCTGTAGTTCCACCATCTAAAACAGGTTTCAACGCTTTCTCTAATGTCATCTATACAAAGGCGAATTTTTCGGCTGGGCTGCGTTATGAATCTTATTTGAATTCCGTTTTGGGATTCCCAGGAAGATTTAATGGAACAGGTGTGGGTTATCGTTTTGCTCGCTACCAGGATAGAGACAGAGGAGTCGATGTAACCATAGGTAATTTCTACGAACAATTTGGAGACGGACTACTGTTTAGGTCATATGAGGCAAGGGATTTGGGCTTGGATAATGCAATGGATGGAATACGACTAATTCTAAATCCAATTGATGCACTAAGAATAAAGTTAATCTACGGAAAGCAAAGATTGGATTTTGATGAAGGTCTGATAAATGGCGAAGGAATAGTTAGGGGGGCAAATGCTGAACTATCATATAATGAACTTCTTCCCGGATTCGCGGATTCAAAATTCAGGCTTAATCAAGATTTTTCATTTGTAAGCAAGTTCCAAGATGGAAGAATTATTCAAAAAGACTCTATTTATGTATCACTACCAGACAATGTAGCGGGCTGGGAGACAGGAGCAACTTTACAGTATAAAACATGGAGTGCTGGCGCTAGGTATTCATATAAAATTAACGATCCGTCAGCAGATAACGGATATATTTTCAAACCAGGAGAAGCACTAACCTATTTCTTAACTGGAAACGTTTATCAATTTAGCTTCTTATTGCACAGATCTGTAACTGACAATATGAGCTACAGATCTGATAGAGATTTACTCTTATTTGACGCACCAATAAACAACATTCCTGCAATTACTAAACCTCATACATACAATTTGGCTGCCACTCTTTATCCTTATGCTACAGTGATAAATGGAGAATCAAGCTTTAGAGGTGAGCTTTATTACTCTTTAAAAAGAGGATCAACTTTAGGTGGGAAATATGGGACAAAAATGAGCTTAATTTTCGCAACAGCTTATAGTCTTGACACTACTAATTTTTCTGGTAGAGAAAGTTTAGTAAATGGATATGAAAGAAATAGCTGGGGATTTGGGGATTCTCTAAACGTACAAGATGTCAGCTTTGAAATCAGTAGAAAGTTTACTAAGAATTTTAAGATGAAGGCTATGTACATGAACCTTAGATTCAACACACTAGCTGTTCCAGTAACGACAGATTATAAAGGAATCGTTGATGCAAACATCATTGTCCTTGAAACCCAAATTAAAACTGGAAAAAAACAAAGTCTCAGGACAGAGTTTCAAGTTTTGACAACTGGTAAAGACGAAGTTGAAGAAGGTGTTTATGAAAAACAAGACAAGGGAGATTGGGCTACAGTCGTTGCAGAATACACTTGGAGCCCACATTGGTTTCTTAGTATTATCGACCAATATAACTTTGGAAATCCTGACCCAAGTAAAAGAATTCATTATCTATTTGGTTCAGCTGGTTATATCAATGGTCCTCACCGACTTAGCCTTGGATATGGTAAAAGAAGAGAGGGTATCTTTTGTGTAGGAGGTGTATGTCGTGCAGTACCTGCATCTAACGGGTTTGAGCTAACGTTCACCTCTAGTTTTTAGGTATGCAACCTTTATTTAGCCTAATTCGTCTAAATATTATTATTTTTGAGCTTGCCAAGCCGGCTAATATTCGAATTTGAACATATAAAATATAAAAATATGAAGCAATTTTACATGCTTTTCGCAGCATTAACACTTAGTTTTTCTGCTCTTGCGCAACTTCCTGATGGTAGTATCGCTCCAGATTTTACTGCTACCGACATTGAAGGTAACGAGTGGAATCTCTACCAATTACTTGATGAAGGAAAGACAGTTATTCTTGATTTCTCTGCAACATGGTGTGGCCCATGTTGGAACTATGCTCAAAGTGGAATTCTTGAAGAAATGTATGCTGAATATGGTCCTGAAGGATCTAATGATGTAATGATTTTCTATCTAGAATCTGATGACACTACAACAGCTGCTGATTTAAATGGAACAGGTGCAGCTACAACAGGAGATTGGGTATCTATAACAAATTTCCCAATCATCGATAATGCTGCCAATATCTTTGACGATTATTCAAACTCATACTATCCTACTATTTACACAGTTTGTCCTGATAAAGTATTAGTTCAATCTGGGCAAGGAACCTTCAATCAGCATGTTGCAGCTGCATTCGCTCCATGTGATAACTATGTAAACGGAGTTGCAGCTCCTGTTATGACATACACTGGTGAAACATCTTCATGTGGTGGTGCTGAGTGGTCTGCTACAACTGAAATTGTTAATGTTGGTGAAGTTACTATCACTGAAATGACTATCGAAATCACTCTTGGTGGAGCTGCTCAAACACCTATTAATTGGACTGGAAGCTTGGTAGCTGGTGCAACAGAGGTTATTGACTTAGGTGTGTATACTGATGTTGGAACTTTAGAGGTTGATGTTGCTGAAATAAATGGTGAAAACTGGGATTTAGTACAATCTGTTGATATTGTTGGGTCAGAAGAATCTACTACTTCTATTCAGGTAAGAATTATGACTGACAACTGGCCAGAAGAAACGGGTTGGTCTATTACCAATGCAAATGGTGCTGTAGTTGAAGGTTCTAATGCTGGTGCATATACAATTGCTGATAACCTTTACACTACAAACGTTACTCTAGACTTGAATGAGTGTTACACTTTCACAATGATTGACACTTATGGTGACGGTTTAAACGCATCTTACTGGGGTAATTACGCTGACGGATATGCTCAAATCGTAAAAGTAGACGGAGCAACAGAGCTTGGATATATTCTTGATTATCAAGGATCTTCAGGTGTACAGTTTGAAGTACTAGAAATTGGAATGGAGGTTACAGAAGAAACTGAAGAGGCAGTATCAATTGTTGAGTTTAATGAAATAACTTCTTCAGTAATTGTTTACCCTAACCCTTTCAGTGGAAATACAAACCTTGAATTCACGACTCCTGAAGCTGGAGATGCATCTGTAGTTGTATACAACCTAGTAGGTGAGAAAGTAATCGACATGAACCTTGGTTCTGTTGCAGCTGGAACTCAAAATATCCAACTTGATTTCTCTTCTATGAATACAGGCATTTACCTACTAAGCGTAACTGCTGCTGGTGAAACTTCTACTCAAAGAGTAACAAAAACTCACTAAGTAGTAGATAATACATTGAGAAAATCCGCGTCTTGTACTTTATCGGTGCAAGCGCGGATTTTTTTACCTTTAAACAAATGAGACGAGTATATCTTTTAATTATATCAATGATTCTATTCTTTACATCGTGTGATGTAATAGATGACCCAACTATTGAATTTGAAGGTGCATATGACGAGGATACATACGGGCCACCTCCTGTTTTAACAGTTATTGAACAAACTGGAAAAAACGTATTAGTTGAAGATTTTACTGCTCATCAATGTGGAAACTGTCCGCAAGCTGCAATCATTGCAGAAGAATTAGTTGAAAACGGTGGCGGTAAAGTTTTTGCTTTAGCTATTCACGCTGGAAACTTAGCCGTTACTAATGAAGAATATCCAACGGACTGGACTTGTGAAGAAGGTAATGCGTTTTGGGATCAATTAGATTTCCAAGCAAATCCTCTTGGAAGAGTCAATAGAATGGATGATCCGGGTGATTACTTCTCGCCTGAAGAGTGGAGTGACTTAGTTTCTTTAGAATTAGAAAAATCTACTCCTGTTGAACTCGCAATTGAAACTGATTGGCATCCTAACCTGAATCACTTAAATATTCACGTATATGGAGAATATTTTTCTGATGAAATTCCTGGCGAACATAGGTTGTCTATTCTTATCTCTGAATCTTATTTAATTGGAGATCAATTGGATTATGGCCAAGATCCACAGCACGTAGTAAACTACGAATTCAATCATCTTTTAAGATCTAGTTTAACTGGACATGAAGGATTAACCGTAATTTCAAATCCTGTTAGCGGTGATTCATTCCAATCAGACTTCACATTTGCTTGGAACGATAATTTTAATATCAACAACTGCGAAATCGTTGCGATTGTTAGTGATGAAAATGGATCCATTATTAACTGTTTAGGTCAATACATTTTTGAGTAATGGCCATAAGAGTACTTCCTCTTTTATTATTCTTCTTCATTGCCTTAAACTCATGGGGCCAAACACCAGTAGCAGATTCTAAATCTGTACACTTTAATTGTGGTTTTGTATTTGGCCCTACCCTATCACAAATCCATGGAGATGGAGTCGGCGGGTTTGATAAATATGGATTTCATTTTGGCACTGTAGTCAAAATGACTAGTAGGTCTAAAAACGGGATTCAAATAAGTGTAATCTACAATCAGAAAGGGAGTAGGGATCCCGCGAATATTCAACAAGGAAACTACAGTTCTCACAGATACAAGCTCACATATTTTGATGTGCCTGTAGTGTATAATTTGAACACTTCATTTGCGGATTTTCAGTTTGGACTTCAGCCCTCTGTTTTAATTTCTGCGAAGGAGAGCATAAATAAATTAGAGTACACTGCATTTTTACAACCTGAGATTCATCCTTATGATTTGGGCATTGTAATAGGAGCCCAAAAGAATTATGGACGTGGCTCCACACTTTTCACAAGAATAACTCAAAGTATTATTCCAATTTCTCCAGTGCCAGAATTAGATCTGCCTCCAGGAGTACGTTGGAATAATAAGATGTTTAATATGACTTTAGAGTTTGGAGTTATAATTCTAATACTTCCTCATGACTAACAGGAAGACGCTTTTTTAATCCCCAAGTTTGGCTTACAATCTCTCCTTCAGCTTTGAAAACGACATCACCACCGCTTAATGCGTTGGTGAAATTATCAATCATTATTTTCCCGATAGCCCCTTTTCTTGATATGAGTTTAAGGCTGACCTCTGTTGTGTCCCTTGACTCAAGCTGAATGCCTTTCTCAAGTACTAAATCACCTGCCTCAATATCACCTATGCTTAGGATTATATCTGCAGAACTAACGTGGAATTTGAGAAAGTTCGGGTTGAAAATCTTAACCGTAAGATCAGATTTTATACCGTTCATACTTAGCTCAATATTTGAGAACCCTGATACTTCTGTTACTTCAATTTTTTGATAACAACCAGTAAAAGCAAAGAATATCCCTAGAATTGCTAATGTGTAAATCAGATTACGCATTGCCTTTTGTTTCGGCATAGTATTTATAAAAAAGCGGAATTGTTTCAATCCCTTTGAAATAGTTGAACACTCCGTAATGTTCGTTTGGCGAGTGAATCGCATCTGAATCAAGGCCAAACCCAAAAAGCACAGTCTTCAACCCTAGAATCCTTTCAAATGAAGCAACAATGGGAATTGAACCTCCGCTTCTTACTGGAATTGGTTCTTTTCCATAAGTATCCTGCATAGCTAGTGAAGCTGCTTTATAAGCTGGATTGTCAGTAGGTGTTACTGCTGGAGCTGCACCATGCATAGGTGTAATTTTAACACTAACAGATGGAGGTGCAATTTTTTCGAAATGAGCCATAAACTGCTCAGTTATTTTTTCAAAGTCTTGGTGTGGCACTAACCTCATGCTAATTTTTGCTTTAGCTATTGAAGGTATTACTGTTTTTGCTCCTTCTCCTGTATAACCACCCCAAATTCCGTTTAGATCAAGTGTGGGCCTAATACTCATTCTCTCTGGTGGTGAATACGATGGCTCTCCTTCAGTACCTCCAATGCCAATACTAGATTTATATGCTTCTTCGCTAAATGGAGCTCTCGCCATCGCATCTCTTTCTGCATCTGTTAACTCCAAAACATCGTCATAGAATCCATCGACTGTAATCCTTTGGTTTTCATCCTTAAGTGAAGCAATCATCTCGCATAGAATATTGATAGGATTAGGTGCTGCTCCTCCGTACAGTCCACTATGAAGGTCGCGATTTGGTCCTGTAATTTGAACTTCTACATAGGCCAAACCTCTAAGGCCAACACAAATTGAAGGAGTATCATTTGCAATGATTCCAGTATCACTTACAAGAACTACATCGGCAGCTAATTTCTCTTTGTGTTGCTCTAGAAAATCGTCAAGGTTATCAGACCCCACCTCTTCTTCTCCTTCGATAATAAACTTTACATTACAAGGAACATCCCCAGAAGCTACCATTGCTTCCAACGCTTTAACGTGCATAAACATTTGGCCTTTATCATCACAAGATCCTCTTGCAAAAATTGCTCCTTCAGGGTGAATATCTGTCTTTTTGATGATTGGGTCGAAAGCAGGGTTATCCCAAAGTTCAATCGGATCCGCTGGTTGAACGTCGTAATGACCATAGACTAAAACAGTCGGGGCATTTGGGTTAACAATGTATTCTCCAAATACAATTGGGTGGCCAGGTGTAGCCATTACTTCAACATTACTTGCTCCAGCTTGAGTTAGTGAATCTGCTACTGCATCAGCGCACTTTTGTACATCACCAGCATAAGCTGGATCAGCAGATACTGAAGGTATGCGAAGTAGGTCAAAAAGTTCGTCCAACATGCGTTGACGATTTTCATAGATATATGCTTTCATATTCATACCCCGAAGGTACAAAACCTATCTTCGCAACATGAGCAAAAAAGTCCTCCCAAATTTCGATAACACAGAGCTGGCGTTTCGCCATTTATCTGATAGTGATTTGAGAAGGGGGCGTATCTTATTCGAATTATTAAGTAGGCCTTGGCTCGTTGGTATTGGCAGTCTTTTTGCAAAGATTGCTTTAGCACTCAGGTTTCCAGTTGCATGGGCTATTAAACCAACTGTCTACGCACAATTTTGTGGTGGAGAAACTATAGAAGAGTCCGAAAACACTATTGAGCTACTATCAAAAAATGGAGTTAGAACCATTTTGGATTACAGCGCTGAAGGTATTACCTCTGAAGAAGAATTAGATAGCACTTGCTCTGAAATTTTATCTGCAATAAAGGCAGCAAGTAATGATTCAAGGCATGCTTTTTCAGTATTCAAGCCAAGCGGATTATCTCTTCAAGGATTGTTGAGTAAGTCAACCGATAAATTCACTGTAAAAGAGGAGGAAGAATGGGAACGTGTACTAGGCCGAATTAGAACCATTTGCTCATCAACTGCAGATGCAAGCGGAAGGGTTTTAATAGATGCTGAAGAGAGTTGGATACAGGACAATGTTGA
>JAYZNI010000056.1:0-15624 GCA_036152255.1 Bacteroidota bacterium
TGTTCCAACTCCTCGTCGAACCATATCTACGTCAGCTCCAATTTCCTTGCAGTAATTGGCAACTTCGTTCATAAAGGTAATCTTAGTTGCAAGGAATGCGTTTGAAGCATATTTGGTAAGCTCAGCACTTTTTTCGTCCATGAAAATCATCCTATTTCCTTGGCGCATAAAAGGCTTGTAAAGCTCTTCCATCAAATCCCTCGCCCTCTGAGATGTAGTTCCAATAACTACTCTGTCTGGCTTCATGAAATCATCTACTGCATATCCTTCGCGTAGGAATTCTGGGTTTGACACAACGTTAAATGGCACATTTGTTTTTGCAGAGATAATTTCTGAAATCTTATCTGCAGTTCCCACAGGAACTGTACTCTTGTCAACTACGACAGTGTAATCTTCAATTATATCTCCAAGCTCGTCAGCTACATTAAGCACGTATTGAAGATCTGCCGATCCGTCTTCTCCTGGGGGTGTAGGAAGTGCAAGAAAAACTATTGGTGAGGCCTTTACTGCTGAAGCCAAATCTGTCGTGAAAGAAATTCTTTGTGCCTCTATGTTTCTAATTAAAAGGCTTTCAAGGTGAGGCTCATAGATTGGAACCTTTCCTTGTTCCATCATTGCAATCTTATCCTTATCAATATCTACACAGATTACCCTGTTGCCTGATTCTGCTAGACAAGTACCTGTTACGATACCAACATATCCTGTTCCAACTACTACTATGTCCATTTTGTGATTGCTGCTTTTAAACGATCCACAATGTGTTCTTGTTGTGCGGCGCTAAGTTCCGTATGCATCGGTAGAGATAGCACAGTTTTAGATAATTTTTCACTTATTGGAAAATTCCCTTCTTTATACCCAAGTGATGTATATGCAGGTTGTAAGTGAATGGGAGTGGGGTAATAAATTGCAACTGGTATGTCCTCTGCTGCTAATTCAATTTTGATTTGGGCGTTGTTAGCACCCCGAAGTTTCACTGTGTATTGATGAAATACATGTGATGACCTTTTATTTCTTTGAGGAATTTCAACTCCATCATACTCCTCCAAAAGTTTATCATATCTGAGTGCAGCTTCTCTTCGCCTTTTGTTGTAATCCTCAAGCTCTGTTAGTTTGACTCTTAGAATCGCTGCTTGTAAAGCATTGAGTCTTGAGTTTACTCCTAC
Source organism: Bacteroidota bacterium (assembly GCA_036152255.1). GTDB lineage: Bacteria > Bacteroidota > Bacteroidia > Flavobacteriales_D > Sanyastnellaceae > UBA974. The sequence continues at coordinate 1,164 of JAYZNI010000056.1, forward strand.
AGAACTGTGATTATATCTAACCTTCGATCCATGGTTAGTTATTGTTCTACATTCTGAAGCAAGCTCCTCAGACCTTGTGATTATGGCTCCTCCGTCGCCAAAACACCCAAGGTTTTTGCTAGGGAAAAAGCTGGTTGTACCTATTGTACCTATTGTTCCTGCCTTTCCACTGAGGCTGTTTTCATCACAGTATATGCTCGTTAAACTTTGGGCTGTATCTTCAATGATTGGTAGGTTATGTTTTTCAGCGATGCTCATAAGCTTACCCATATCTGCACATTGGCCAAACAGATGAACAGCTACAATAGCCTTTGTGCGATTTGTAATTGCTTCTTCTACAGCCTCGCAATCGATGTTAAATGAATCTGGATAAACATCAACCAAAACTGGCTTTGCACCTAACAAAGCAATTACCTCAACAGGTGAAATAAAAGTGAAGGTTGGAACGATTACCTCGTCTCCAGGGCCAATCCCTAAAGACATTAATGCAATTTGTAAAGCGTCTGTTCCGTTAGCGCAAGGAATAACAAATGCATCGTCTAATTCCTCTGACAGCTCTTTTGCAAATGAGCTAACTTCTTCTCCACCTATGTACTTCGAAGAATCTAAAACTCGGGCAATTGCCTCATCGATTTGGGGTCGTATGCGTGCGGTTTGGCCTTCGAGGTCCACCATTTGTATTCTTTTCATCAAAAGCGAAGATACACTGCCTAACTTCGCCACCATGAAAATAACCCAAATTGTGCACATTGCATTTTTGGCATTTTTGATGCTACAAAATGCATCTGAAGCTTATACTCAAGATGTCAGAGACATAAGTTCAGACCAAATCAGAGCCCCACATATTTCGTTCACAATGGGTGGATTGATTCCTATGAAAGAACTTAATGAAAGATATGGTGTGTTTGGCAATGTGCTAGCAAATTTTGCAGTTAAAGAAGAAAACAATTTTTACTGTGGTTTAAGGTGCGGTTTGATTAACGGTTCATTTAATATCGATGACGAACCAGGTTTTTTGAGTAACCTACTTACAGATCAAGGAACTATTATTGACAATGAAGGCGACGTAGCTAAGATTAAGGCATCTGGTAGGGGAGGATTGTACGGAATCCAGCTGGGTAAGATCTTCAATAGAGCTTTTTTACTTCCAAATTCTAACGTAAATTGTGGCTTATTCGTTAGAGCAGATTTGGGCTTAATCCACCATAAAATAAGGTTGGATTTCACTGAGAACCACATTACTCAACTAGAAGATCCATATGCAAAAGGCTACGATAGGTTTTGTTTGGGTTACTTCTCATCTCTCTTTTTTGGCTACTGGCATATGTCTGCCAATAAGAGAGTTAATTACTTTATTGGAGCCAATTTTCTTGCAGCCCAAACCTACCCAATGCGCACTATTAACTTCGACACAGGCATACCAGATGAGGATGTTCGATTTGATGCAGGTATAGGCCTTGAAGTTGGATGGGTGTTCCATTTGTATACACAAACCCGCAACCAGAATTGGTATTAATCCAATTGATATATTCAATTGTTTTTAGCATCGCAATCGTTGTGATGCGTGCTCTTGCTTTTATTGGAAATAAAAGATTTGGGGCTTTATTTTCAATTCGAGATAATTCACCATCACTCAAGGTCCCAAATTATCCATTTGCGTGGGTTCACTGTGCCTCTCTTGGAGAATTTGAGCAAGCGACACCTGTAATTAAGGAGTATATCGCTCTGCACTCTTCCACTCCAATACTGCTCACCTTCTTTTCACCTTCTGGCTACGAACCAGTTGTGGCAAATCAGCCTGAATGGTTAAGGCCTATGGATAAGGTATGCGCCCTTCCTCTTGACACACCTTCTAGAGTTAGATCATTTCTTAAGAGCTTTGACTACAAGGTGAAATTCTTTGCAGTGTGTAAACACGATGTATGGCCAAACTTGATAAGCGAATTATCAAATTCAAATGTCCCCACCTATGTTTTTGCAGCTCATATCACAGAAGATTCTCAGGTCTTAAAATCATCTTTCATGAGGTGGAATTGGGCTAAATTAACGTGTGTTTTAACACAAAGTCATGAATCAACCAATCTTCTTTTAGAAAAAGGAATTAATGCTAAAACAATTGGCGACCCCAGAGTTGATAGGGTCATAGAATTAGCAAATTTTGCATCTCCTCCAGAGGGTCTATTAGAGTGGAAGGGTGATGCTCAACTAGTTGTAGCAGGTAGCACTTGGGGCCCAGAGGAGGTAAGTCTAACGACTCTGCCTTGGTCTGATTCAAATAAACTAATTGTTGCTCCTCATGAAGTGAGCGAACAAAACATTAAAAGGGTTTTAAATTTATTCAATGCAACAAGTCGTATGGCTTCACTTTTGAGCGATGGAAAGTTTGATACTCCAGTGATTATAGTAGATTCCATGGGCCAACTCACTTCAATATACATTCTTGCCGACGTAGCTGTTGTTGGTGGTGGATTTGGTAAGGGTATCCATAACATATTGGAGCCTGCTGCAAATGGTGTGCCTGTTGTTACTGGACCTAATATTTCTCGCTTCAGAGAGGCAGACGAGCTACTTGCTGACGGGATCTTAAGTGTTGCTTCTGAACAGAATAAGTTGGCTGGAATTGTTTGGGATAATATCTATCAGGGCAAGCCCAAATCCAATTGGCTCAACTCCCAAAAAGGTTCTTCAATAAAAATCGCTTCAACCTTACCCTAACTTCTAAAGTCCTTCATAACTTTGCCGGCCGATGCCCGGATGGTGGAATTGGTAGACACGTCAGACTTAAAATCTGATGACCTCACGGTCGTGCGGGTTCAAGTCCCGCTCCGGGTACGACCACAAAAAGCCGCGAAAGCGGCTTTTTTTAATGACAATCTCTAAAGTCAGAACAAACGGCTTTAAAATGTCGTTTACCCACCAGTAAGACTCGCCCGAAGAGAAACTCCCACAACTCCAAATCTAGTTACAACTAAAATTGTACTGAGTGTAGTCAACTTCTGGGTTATTTGACAAAATCAATCCTCCATCACACATGATCAAATAATAATAGGTACGACTATTGAAATGTGTTTACTGTCCATCATAAAAACTTACTCTAAACATTCAACTCAAACACAAGGGAGTTGAAATGATTTTCTTCCCTAACTTAGAAAACTAAAGATTGAGTATTCCATTGAGCAGAGAAAGGAACAGTAGAATTTGGGTTTGGGCTTTATCGATTTTAATCCCATCAATTTTATCTGCCCAAGTAGATTTCACGGTATCCAATCTTCCAATCATTCTAATAGATACAGATGGTGAAGAGATAGTAGACGATCCAAAAATCACAGCAAACATGAAGGTGATTTGGGGTGAGGGTATGAATCATGTTGATGACACTTCGTTCAATTATAACGGCCAAATAGGAATAGAAATCAGGGGGTCATCAAGTCAGGGTTATTATCCTAAAAAGCAATATGGATTGGAAACACAAAATCCAGATAGTTCCAATAACGATATTTCTCTTCTTGGAATGCCAGAAGAAAACGATTGGATACTTTCTGCACCCTATGCTGACAAGTCATTAATTAGAAACATCCTCGCTTATACACTTTCGAATCAGATGGGGTTTTATGCGCCTAAAACTCAATTGTGTGAAGTTGTAATTAATGGTGAATATGTAGGGGTTTATGTGCTTACTGAGAAGATTAAAAGAGATGAAAATAGGGTAGACATCTCAAGTCTCAATGAAGATGATATCAATGGTGATGAAATTACAGGCGGGTATATTATCAAAATAGATAAGCCTACTGGCACCAATTGTAATAACAGCTTTTACACTGAGATGGAAAAGGTGGAAATTCAGTACGAGTATCCTAAATGTGATGAGATTACTGAAAGCCAAATGGAGTATATAAATAGATACGTAAGAGATTTTGAGTATGCACTTTATTCAGAGGAATTTGCTGATCCATCTATTGGATTTAGAAAATACATTGATCTCGAATCGTATATCAATATGTTCATCTGTGTTGAGATATCAAAAAATGTAGACGGTTATAATTTGAGTACATTTTTAAATAAGGATAGAGAAAGTGTTGGTGGGAAATTGAGATTTGGCCCAATCTGGGATTACAATTTGGGGTTTGGGAACTCTTTTTTCAATGATGGAGAAGAGACTAGTGGATTAATAGCAGACCAATGGTGGAAGCCGTGGTGCCAAAGATTATTTCTTGATTCCACTTTTTCAAATGAGATTCAATCAAAGTATTTAAATGCAAGAGAAGATGTACTGTCAGACGAAAATGTAATAGGTATAATTGATTCTCTAGTAAATATTTTACACGATCCACAAGCCCGAAACTTCCAGAAATGGGATGTTATCGACCATCATGTTTGGCCTAACTTCTTTGTTGGAAATTCATACTATAATGAAGTTGAATTTTTGAAGTGGTGGTTTATCAATAGACTAGCTTGGCTCGATAACAACCTCCAAGGAGAATTAGATCCCTTTACTCCAAGTGAAGAATACAACGTAAGGTGTTTTCCCAATCCTGCTAACAAGTTCTTCTCAGTAAACTTCACCCTTGAAGAGGAAAGCGCAGTGTCTTTGAAGTTGATTGATATGCAAGGCAGAATCCTCGATTATAAAATCGTCAACGAGGTCTATTCTAGAGGTGAACACAATTTGACCTTCTATGATTTCTTAAATACAAGTAAAAATAGGAAGATATTCTACTACGATTCTTTGTTAGTCGTAGTACTAGAAGTAGATGGTAAAGTGGTTCATAAAGAAATTCTTATCAAAAAGGATTAGTCTTTTTTTATGTAAGGATATTCCTTTAAGATGTCTTTTATAATTATAACTCAATTGAGTGTTTTGTGCATGAATATCAGTAAAGTGTATTCATGTTCCCTCTCCATTCTCTTGTTTGGGATAACAATTTTCCAATTTTAGAATCATACTCTTCAATTTTAACTTTCCTGTCATCCACAGCTTTTTGAATATATAAAGTCCTCATTGTACCTTAAATTCATAAATCAACTTTAGACATTAATCTGCAATTTCAACGCTGAAATGATCTCCTTGTCTTAAGTCCTCAATTAAGTCAATACCGTCAACGACTTTGCCAAAACATGTGTGATTTCCATCGAGGTGTGCAGTGTGATGTCTAGACAAAACAATGAAGAATTGTGACCCGCCAGTATTTCTCCCAGCATGAGCCATAGAAAGTACTCCTTTGTCGTGGTACTGATTTTCTCCATCTAACTCACAATCGATTTCATATCCTGGTCCGCCAACTCCTGTGCCATGAGGGCATCCTCCTTGAACTACAAAGTCAGGAATTACTCTGTGAAAAGTAAGATTATCGTAGAATCCTTCCTTCGCTAGTTTTACAAAATTGGCAACAGTATTTGGAGCGTCTTGCTCGTAGAATTCGACCTTAAGAGGTCCCTTATCTGTATTAATGATTGCGTACATGGTTTATTTTCTATTGGACAAACTTAAATAACTTGTGAAGATATATTTTATTATGAACCTTAGAAGTAGTTTATTGATGAGTAAGTTATTCCTTTGCATTATGAACCCTTGCCCTGAAAGCAAAAAAGCTTCCGATAAGGAAGCTTTCTAATTGAGCGAAAAACGAGACTCGAACTCGCGACCCCAACCTTGGCAAGGTTGTGCTCTACCAACTGAGCTATTTTCGCAGTTAAAATGACTGGGTTACAAAAATAATGTAGCTTTTATTTATTCCAATAGTAAAAATGAAAATTTTTAGCTAGTCCAAATCCATGCCTTATTTATGGATATTGTCTGTGATGTATTTGTAGACGTATTCCCTCGATAAATGGTTTGAGTTATTAAAATAAAGAAAATGATGGAAAGATGTAATGTATCTTTGCGACAGATGAATAAGACTAGTCAAAATGGAATTGATTTAAGCGATACGCTAACTTATAATAGCTCGAGGGAGGATTTAGTAATTCCAGAGTATGGAAGAGGAATCCACACAATGGTTCAACACATGCTTTCAATAGCTGATAAAGCTGAGAGGACTAGGTGTGCTGAGGCAATTGTTAGTGTGATGGGGTCTGTAGTTCCGCCAGAGGGCACAGAGGAAGAGGGAAGACATAAGCTTTGGAATCATCTCCATCAAATTGCTGGTTTTCAGATGGACGTTGATAGTCCTTTTGAAGTGCCAAATCTTGAGGATAAATTTACTCAGCCAGATAGGCTGGACTATCCAAATGAAACTTCGAGGGCTGGGCATTTTGGGCGTACTCTTGGGTCAATGGTAGAGATGGCAAATAAGCTTGATGATGGGGAGGAGAAGACAATTCTCATTACTAAGCTCGCAAATACAATGAAGATGCACTTCTTAACATGGAATAGAAAGACGGTCGAGAGAAGCTTTATTGCTGCACAATTAAAAGAGCTTTCAGGTGGGACGCTTGAACTTCCAGAGGATGCTGAACTTGAGAGCACTGCAGAAATTTTGAGAAGTATTAGAAAGACAAGTGATGCTCTAAACTTTAAGCGCGGAGGTAAAAAGAACGGTAAGAAGAACGGTAAGAATCGCCGTCGTTAAACCTTAATCCGTTCACATTTTTTGTTGAACAAGTTCTAATCTTAACCCTAAATTCCTCGTTGTTGTGATGCAAATTTGAGCAATGAGCAGTTTTGTTATTGAAGGAGGTCACAAGTTAAGTGGTAAGGTTATACCCCAAGGGGCAAAGAATGAGGCATTACAAATTCTAAGCGCGGTACTGCTTACACCTGGAGAAATAGAAATTTCAAATCTTCCAGACATCGTAGATGTAAACAAGCTTATTGACCTTCTTGGATCGATGGGTGTAAAAACAGAAAATAAAGGTGAGGGTTGCTGGTGGTTCAAAGCTGATGATGTCAATCTCGACTACCTTAATACTGATGAATTTTCCAAAAAAGGAAGTTCCCTAAGGGGATCTGTGATGATTTTGGGGCCACTGCTTTCTAGGTTTGGCCAAGGAGCCCTCCCCAGACCAGGAGGGGATAAAATAGGAAGACGTAGGATGGACACTCACTTTCTTGGATTCAAAGCCTTGGGAGCGGAGTTCAGTTATAACGCAGCAACGGGGTTCTTCAACGCAACAGTGCCAAGAGGAAGACTCAAAGGGACTAGCATGCTTCTAGACGAAGCATCTGTTACAGGTACGGCAAACGTAGTAATGGCAGCTGCGCTAGCAGAGGGTACGACAACTATCTACAATGCTGCTTGCGAACCCTACCTCCAACAACTTTGCAAGCTCATAAACCAAATGGGAGGCAACATCAAGGGCGTTGGTTCGAACCTTCTTACCATTAAGGGAGTCGATTCTCTAGGAGGGGCCAATCACAGATGCCTTCCAGATATGATCGAAGTTGGAAGCTTTATTGGCATGGCAGCTATGACGAAAAGCGAGATCACAATCAAAGATGTGTGCTATGATGAATTGGGTATAATCCCAAGGATTTTCCGCAGGATGGGGGTTAAAATCGAGAGAAGAAACGACGATATCTACGTTCCGTCACAGGATCACTATGAAATAGAAAAATTCATAGACGGTTCAATCTTAACCGTTAGTGACGCACCTTGGCCTGGATTCACTCCGGACTTACTCAGCATCATCCTAGTTATGGCTACCCAAGCCAAGGGTTCTGTTATGATTCATCAAAAGATGTTTGAGAGCAGGCTCTTCTTTGTTGATAAGCTCATTGACATGGGAGCCCAAATAATCTTATGCGATCCACACAGAGCAACCGTGATAGGACTAGATCACACTACGCCACTTAGAGCTGTCACCATGACATCACCTGATATCAGAGCAGGAGTTTCACTCCTGATAGCGGCCCTTTCGGCAGAAGGAACTTCAACAATTCACAACATAGGCCAAATCGATAGAGGCTATCAAAACATAGACACAAGACTTAGAAACCTAGGAGCACAAATAACAAGAGTATAATGACAATAATCCTTAAATCTTCTTTGACCGTAATTGGTCTTACAGCAATTACCATAGTTGGTTATGTTGGGACGACGTTTAAATCCACGGAAACCGAGGTTGTTGTAGCAACTAAGATTGGGACAAAAATTGGCGATGAAGCGCCAAATATTTCAATGGCCAATCCTGAGGGAGTTGAGATGAAACTCAGTGACTTGAGGGGTAAGATTGTTTTGGTTGACTTTTGGGCTTCGTGGTGTGGTCCTTGCAGAAGAGAAAATGTGAATGTTGTTAAGGCTTACGACAAATACAAAAAGGCCAAATTTAAAAAGGCCAAAGGATTCGAAATATTCTCTGTATCACTTGATTCTAATGTGGATTCTTGGAAGGCAGCCATTGCAAAAGATGGTCTGAAGTGGGAGTACCACGTTAGTGATTTAAAAAAGTGGCAAAACGAGGCTGCAGCTATGTATGGCGTGAGTTCTATCCCCATGAGTTTTCTCATAGATGAGAACGGAATAATTGTGGCAAAAGACTTAAGGGGATTCGACCTTCACTTGAATATCGACAAATACGTCAAAAGCCTTAGATGACAGGACATCATGTCCGAAACAGTGTGCAAATATGACATGCTGTCTTATTTTGGTTTGTTAGGCCTGTTGGCACTTCTTTTGCCATGCTAATTGCGAATTCAATTTTAGCATGAACAAGAAAAAGAAATCTGAGGAAATAGAAGAGAGCGTAGAACAGGCTGAACAGGTTGAAACTACTGATGAAAATGAGCATTCAGAAAGCCAATACGAAGAGTCTGAGGATATAAACTTTCAAGATAAGTACATGAGACTTTACGCTGAATTTGACAATTTCAGAAAAAGAACCATGCGTGAAAAGGCTGAATTAATTGGTTCAGCTTCGAGCGATATAATGCTCCAACTTCTCCCATTAGTAGATGATTTTGATAGAGCTCAAGACAATGAAACAGATGATGTAGCTGCGTTGAAAGAAGGGATGGAGCTTATTCATTCAAAACTTATTGCTACTCTTAGTTCTAAAGGGCTTAAAGCAATGAAGACAAAAACTGGCGACAATTTTGACCTCGATAAGCACGAGGCGATTGCAAATATTCCCGCTCCAACAGAAGATCTAAAAGGAAAAGTAGTAGATATTGTTGAGAAAGGATATATGCTTGGTGACAAAGTACTTCGCTACGCAAAAGTTGTAATAGGAGCATAATATCCAAACTATGTCAAAGAGAGATTACTACGAGATACTGGGTATAGATAAGGGGGCTTCAGCCTCAGAGATAAAGAAGGCTTACAGAGAGCTTGCCCTTAAGTTTCACCCTGATAAAAACCCAGATGATTCAGCAGCTGAAGAAAAGTTCAAAGAGGCAGCTGAAGCATATGAAGTTCTAAGCGACGACAATAAACGAGAGCGCTACAATAGGTTTGGCCACGCCGGCGTGAAGGGCGCGGCAGGCGGCGGACACCACATGAATATGGAGGACATATTCAGCCAGTTTGGAGACATTTTCGGTGGCGCATTTAGTGGCGGCTTCGGTGGCGATAGTGGCAGACGCCGTCGAATGAAAGGTTCAGACCTCAGAATTAAAGTCAAGCTCAGTCTCGAAGAAATCGCAACTGGAGCAAAAAAGAAAATTCGCGTTGCCAAACAAGTCCTTGCAGATGGAGTAGAATACTCTGATTGCTCAACTTGCAATGGTACAGGCCAAGTTAGACGTGTAAGTAACACCATACTAGGCCAAATGCAGACTTCATCTACATGTCCGAGCTGCCACGGTTCAGGTGTAAGCATAACAAAGAAGCCTAGAGATGCCGATCATATGGGAATGGTTCGTAAAGACGAGGTAGTAGAAATTGACATTCCAGCAGGAGTAGAAGACGGAGTTCAATTAGTAATGCGAGGTAACGGTAACGGAGCCCCAGTTGGTGGTGTTCCTGGTGACCTACTAATCGTAGTCGAGGAACTTTCAAATGAACAATTCCAAAGGAATGGAAAAAATATCCACCACGACCTTTACGTGAGTTTTACGGATGCTGCCTTAGGAGCATCGGCTGAAGTCCCGCTCCTCAATGGCAAGGCCAAAATCAAAATAGAACCTGGAACCCAAAGTGGAAAGCTCGTTAGACTCAGAGGAAAAGGCCTTCCTTCTATGGATTCATACGGCAACGGAGACCTTCTAGTTAATATCAATGTTTGGACTCCTCAAGAGTTAACAAAAGATGAGCGCAAAGCCTTGGAAGGTCTGCGCGACTCGAGTAACTTTAAGCCAGATCCAAATCACGACGAAAGAGGATTCTTTGATAAGGTCCGCGATCTATTCTCATGACAACACAACAACCTCTAGCCCTTTGCCTACGCGACGTACGAAAGCAGTACGGTGATCAGATGGCACTTGATGGCGTGAGTGTTGAAGTCCCAGAGGGTAGCATATTTGGTCTACTGGGCCCCAACGGCGCAGGCAAAACAACTATGATTAGAATGGTTGCCGGAATAACGGCGCCAGACGAAGGAGAGCTTCGTTTTTTTGGATCGCCCCTAAAGCGGAGTGATATCGTGAATATTGGATATCTCCCAGAGGAAAGGGGACTTTATAAAAACATGCGTGTAGGTGAGCAAGCTCTTTACTTCGCGTGCCTCAGGGGAATGAGCAAATCAGAAGCCGAACATGAACTCAAGTCTTGGTTCGAAAGATTGAATGTAGACGGCTGGTGGAACAAAGAAGTTTCGGATTTGAGTAAGGGAATGGCCCAAAAAATCCAGTTCATTATCTCTGTTCTTCATAAACCTAAATTCCTCATACTCGATGAGCCTCTAAGCGGATTCGATCCCATAAATGCAAATAGGATTAAGTCTGAGATCAAGAGACTTAGAGATGAAAATGGGACAACAGTAATGCTATCTACACACGATATGTCTAGCGTAGATGAGCTTTGCGATTACGTAGCCCTTGTCAACCACGGTACTAAGATTCTTGAAGGAAGGGTAGACCTTCTTAGAGAAAACGCTAGAGCTGGGAGGGTAAACTTCAAATTTAGAGGAAATCTTATAGCATTCACAGCCGCACTAGGTGCAAGCGCAATTCTTCATAGTGTTCATAGCACAGAAGATCACGTTCACGAGATGGTACTTGGTATTCCGCCTCAAACACCTATTGAAAAATACTTAAAGTGGGCAACAAACGAAGTTGATGTCCTCTCTTGTTCACCAATGTCTGTCTCTATGGATGAGGTATTCTTAAGAGCAGTAAAAAAGGCTGAATCATGAGGAATTGGTTAACAATAGTAGGACGTGAGTATAAGACCAGAGTTAGGCGCAGGGTATTCATACTTTCAACTCTTTTAGGGCCTGTTATGATGGTGGGATTTATTGCTTTAATCGTTCTCCTAACCAAGTCTCAAGAATCAAATTCTAAAATACTAGTAGTCGATTCAAATGAAATTCTTAGCTTTTATGTTGAAGACATAGGCCAAATTCCAAGTTGCTTCGAGTGCTTCCCAGAGAGGGAGTTTTTAGAGTACAGATTCACAACTGAAGGCTTGAGTACAGAAGAATTCCTCGAAAGCGACTACGATGGGATACTTGAATTTGACGATGGCATACTACAAAACTCTAAGGCGCTTTTACAATATGAGACAACACCCTCAATGAGAGTGAAAGCTGCTGTAAAACGAGATTTAACAGAGGCCGTAGAAAGGTTACGAGTAAAGCAGGAATCAAGTCTAGATTACGAAACATACAAGAGACTGAAAGTGAAGATTGGCCTAGTAACCCAAGACGTAGAAACACGGGACAGGAATGCTGAGAGTAAGACTATTGTTGGCTGGATCTTCTCGATGTTCATGTTCATGTTTATTATGATTTACGGCATGCACGTTATGCGTGGTGTTATAGAAGAAAAGAGCAATAGAATTGTTGAAGTGGTTGTAAGCATAGTTAAACCTGAAGCATTAATGGCGGCAAAAGTTGTAGGCATTGGTCTAGTAGGCTTAACCCAAATTCTAGCATGGGCGCTTCTTTCTTGGTTCCTGTTTTTAGGGTTTGGTACTTATGCAGAATCAACAGGCATGCTTACTGAGGTAATGGCTGAAAGTGGAAATGCAGTTGCAACAACTGATCTGAACACCTTTATGAGTTCTCATGAAGACCTGGGATTCCTCATGCAGATCAATTGGTTATCTATGATAGGATGGGGACTGTTCTTCTACCTTGGAGGCTTTGCACTTTACGGATCACTATTTGCTGCGGTAGGTTCTTCGGTTGAGCAAGAATCAGACACTCAATACCTGTTACTTCCGGTTATGATACCTCTAATTTTCAGCTATATGCTCAATATTCAGATTCTTGAATCACCAGAAACTACACTTGCAACAGTATGCTCATACTTTCCATTTACCTCACCAATAACAATGATGGTGAGATTAAGCATGGGAGTGCCCTGGTGGGAGATTGTACTGAGCGCATTAATCCTAATTCTAACAGTATACTTAATGATTAAGCTAGCAGGCCGAATTTATAGAACAGGCATCTTTATGTATGGAAAAAAACCATCGCTGTTGGAAATGTTTAAATGGCTAACGTACAAAAACCGATGAGTAGGAAGGCTGTCATTGATTGTGGTACTAACACTTTCAACTTGAGAATAGTCGATTTTAATGAATCCTTAGGTCCAGGAAGGTGGAAAAATGTGTTTAGCCTAAGACTACCTGTTAAGCTTGGAAAAGGAGGTGTGGGAAAAGGTATTATCCTTCGAGAGAGAATTACGAGGGGGATCGACGCTATAGGCGTAATGCGCGAGGCTATCTTCAATTACGGAGCCACAGAAGTTCAAATCTTCGCGACTAGTGCTCTACGCGATGCATCAAATCGCGCAGACTTTGTCAACCCTGTATTTCAAAGATTTGGATACAAGGTCAATATTATTTCTGGTGCTGCAGAAGCATCATTGATACAATCTGGCTTAGAGTTGACATATCAAGCACCAGAAAACTCAAACGTCCTAACAATGGATATCGGAGGTGGAAGTACTGAGTGTATTTTGTGGAATAACACAGAAATAATTTGGAGTAGATCTTTCGATGTCGGCGTTGCAAGGATGGCCAATCTTTTCAAAAAAACAGACGTTTTTGGTTCCGATGCTAATGAAGCTTACGACGATATGAAGCTGTATTTAGAAGATATCTTGCAGCCATTAAAGGTGGCATTGGAAAATGTGAAACCGTCAGTTATGGTAGGGTCTAGCGGGTCTTTTGATACATTTAGTTCTGTTATTAATCCTGCTGAAGATGTTATTGAGTCTAAAGAACATCCTCCAGCAAATGAGATAGATTTAGCCTCTTTCAAGAAGCTTTGCGGCGAGATGATGCACAATAGTTTGAAAGATAGATTGGCTATGGAAGGGATGCCTCCGGATAGGGCTTGTAATATTCCATATGCAGCTGCTATCGTGCGTTGGGTTTTAGAAAATAGTGATATTCAGCAAATGTATAGATCTGAATATGCGTTAAGAGAGGGCGTTTTAAATCGACTTTCCAAAGGCCAAAACATAGTGCCAGGATTGGTATAGAGTTTGGACTAAAGGCGCCCAGAAACTAACTTCTGACGCAATAATCTATCACATGGCAAATATTTTAATCATAGACGACGAAAAGCCCATCAGAACTAGCCTTAGAGAAATCTTAGAATACGAAGGGCACAATGTTTCAGAGGCTGAGGATGGAATGTCTGGTATTATTGAGGCTACGAAGAAGAGATTTGATGCCATATACTGCGACATTAAGATGCCCAAAATGGACGGACTCGATGTCTTAGACATGCTAGAATCTAAGGGAGTAAATTCTCCTGTAATTATGATTTCGGGTCATGGAACAGTTGAAACTGCAGTTCAAGCACTAAAAAAAGGTGCGTTCGATTTTATACAGAAGCCACTAGACCTCAACCGCATCTTAGTCACTCTAAAGCATGCTACAGATACAGAGCAATTAAAAGAGGAAACAAAGAGACTTAGGAAGAAAGTCCACAAGTCAAAATCAAACCCAATAATTGGTGAGAGCAAGGCAATCAAGGATATCCTCGATATGGTCGAAACAGTTGGTGTTACAGATGCAAGAGTGTTAATCACTGGGGAGAACGGTTCTGGAAAGGAGCTTGTTGCTAGACAGCTTCACAATGGTAGCTCGCGTAAATCTTCAGCATTTGTCGAGGTAAACTGTGCAGCAATCCCAAAAGAACTGATAGAGAGCGAATTGTTTGGCCACGAAAAAGGATCATTTACGAGTGCAGTAAAACAGCGTAAGGGAAAATTTGAGCTTGCCTCAGGTGGGACTTTGTTTCTTGATGAAGTTGGAGATATGGGACTAGATGCTCAAGCAAAGGTTTTAAGAGCTCTGCAGGAAAACAAAATAACTAGGGTAGGAGGTGATAAGGATATAAAAGTCGATGTTAGGATAGTTGCTGCGACAAATAAGGATCTCAAAAAGGAGATTGCTGAGGGCAATTT
>JAYZNI010000057.1:0-8183 GCA_036152255.1 Bacteroidota bacterium
AGGGTAGTTTACTTCATCATCAGCTAAGTCTAAACCTTGTATTTCTTGTCCCTTATCTATTGCAAAATCAGCCCAAAACTCGTTTTCACGCACAGATTTAATTCTTTGTAATAGGCATATTAACCCTACAGCGATTGGATACTTTGATTCCGCTTTACTGCATCCATTCATTATTGCCTCATGCATTCTATCGGCTCCAAGTTCTGGGTATTTTTCAAGGACAAAACTCGGTGCGTACCTTAATTCTAATAGTCTAACATTAGAAATAAGGTACATGTCTTCACAAGCTTCAAAGACAAGTCTTTCTATTCTATCTAGACTTTTTATTCTATCTCTTGTGACAAGAAATTTCTGTAGAACAGCTGGAAGGTCGTTCATGGGAGAAAGAACCATGTATTTGGCCTTAAACTCATCATCGCTACAGCCCTTTGGCAAATCCCCATCTTCAATAGCCCAAGATTTCATCGTGTCAAGCCTGTATGCAAGCTCAAGATGACAGTGTAACTCAACTTTAGGAATGTTGAATAAATGTCTTTGAGTCTCCTTTGAAATCATCCTCCGAAGTTAACTTACCTTCGCAGTATGTCCTTGGTGATAAAGAATAAAAAGGCATCTTTCACTTATTTTCTTGAAGATGAGTTCACTGCGGGTATCCAATTAAATGGTTGTGAGATAAAGTCCATTAGAAAAGGAAAAGCAAGCATAGCAGAAGCTTATTGCAAAATGGAAAAAGGGGAGATGTGGGTGATAAACATGCACGTTGATGTCTATCCAAATGGTGGCTACACTCAACAGAACCCAAGAAGATCTCGCAAGCTCTTGCTGACAAAAACTGAGATTAGAAAACTCGACAAAAAGTTGAAAAATGTTGGTATTACCATTGTTCCAACACTCTTATTTATTGCCAAAAGCGGTTATGCAAAACTTAAATTCAGCATTGCTAGGGGTAAGAAGATGCACGATAAAAGAGCGTCTATAAAGGAAAGAGATGTTGCGAGGGATTTAGATCGATCTCTCAGTTAAGAAGCTGCTACTTCCTCTTCTTCAGTGATGTCGATTTTATAATTGTCACTGATTTCGTCCCAATCCCAAATAAAGTTTACCATCAAATCTCTCAAAGCTTTTTGAATTATAGGGTTGGGGACATTCATGTCTCTAAAGTATGAGTCTTGACATTCAATGAGATCGTACTTATAAATGACAGCCCTTGTCATTGCTGTGATTGTGTTCTTTGAAGGTCTATTTATTTCCTTCATGAACGAACTAAATTCCTTGATCTTGCTAGCGAATTTGTCTTTGGGGACTCCTAGAGATCTTGCAAATTTTGCTATACATCTTTTGATGATTGCTCTGTCTACACCATTTGCAAAATGCTTGGGCACATGGCTCAAGTTTGCTGCAACTACAATCATTAGGAATTTACCGTAATCTTCAGAATTCAAATCTGGAGCAGTTTTAAACTCTGGCATTAAATTTAACAGGGAGGCTACTTCTGGCCAGCCGAGCTCTACAGTCTCGAAAGATGTGTTGACGAAGATGTTTGCCACCTGCTCGTCAGTGAGTTTTCGCTTAGAAAGCCAGCTAAGTAATCCCAAGTTTTTCATACTTGGATATCAAAGTTAAACGAGAGTTTTAGGGTTATTCTGGGTTAATTAAATGACGCTATCAACAGGGTTATTCACAATTTGTTGGCATTAGAATCTCAAGACTTATCTTTGTTGTGATGTACGAAAAAGTCCTGAAACCCCTGTTTTTCCTAATGTCTCCGGAGAGAGCTCACTACACCGCAATGGGGTTGATGAGTATTGCAGTAAGAGTGCCTGGAATGGAGTTTTTATTAAAGCGTTACTTTAACCAAAGCGCGGAAAATGACGCTATAGAAGTATGCGGATTGAAATTTCCAAATCGAATTGGGCTTGCTGCTGGTTTCGATAAAGATGCGAGATGGTTGAGGGAGTTGAATGTTTTGGGTTTTGGTCATGTGGAAATAGGAACCCTTACTCCAAAACCTCAAGTGGGTAATCCACAACCCAGACTTTTTAGACTTCCGCAAGATGGTGGTTTAATCAATCGAATGGGCTTTAACAATGGTGGTGTAGAGGATGCGGTAAAGAGATTAAAGCGAAGACCTAAGGGATTAATCGTTGGTGGAAATATTGGAAAGAATAAAGTGACTCCAAATGAAAGTGCTGTAGACGACTATTTAATTTGCTTCGAGGCATTGCACCCATATGTAGATTACTTTACAGTTAATGTAAGTTCACCGAATACTCCTGGACTCAGAGAGTTACAGGATAAAGAGCCATTAACAAATTTGCTCTCATCTGTTATTAAAGCAAATAAGTCAAAAGATATTCAGAGACCCATCTTTTTAAAGATTGCACCTGATATGGAGCATGGTCAATTAGACGATATCGTAGAAATTGTAACATCAATTGGTGTTGATGGAGTTATTGCTACTAACACTACAATTGATAGAGGGGTATTACACACTTCAAATGATAAAATTCAGGAAATTGGGGCAGGTGGATTGAGCGGATCTCCATTAAGGAAGAGGTCAACGGATGTTGTAAAATACCTGAGTGAAAGTTCTAAAGGAGCCTTTCCAATCATTGGAGTTGGAGGTATTGAAGGTACAGACTCAGCTCGTGAAAAACTAGAAGCTGGAGCATCACTTGTTCAAGTATACAGTTGTATGATTTACAAAGGCCCTGGTTTGGCAAGGGAAATTGTAAAAGGCCTTAAGTCTATCTGACAAATTTGTTGACGTTCTTGAAATGTTCATTTTCTGTTAAGAATAATGCCCTTTGCTTTTACATATCCTTTAATGAAAGGACCCGATCAACTCTTGGGCCTTTTTCAGTTTGCTTTAGAGTACAAATCTCATTTGATGCATCGTGCTCCAAAAAAAGATGGTATCCATTATCAGCAGCCTCATTGAAAATTCGCTTGCGTTCCTCTAATGTGAGCATTGGTCGAGTATCATAACCCATTACGTATGGAATTGGAATATGTCCTACAGAGGGTAGTAGATCTGCCATGAAAACTAGTGTTTCACCCTTGTATGATATGATTGGGCACATTTGGGCATCTGTGTGCCCATTAACCACAAATGCATCAAACCCAAGTCCTGTTTCTATTCTGTGGGAATCATCTGAAGCGTCAATAAATTTTAACTGACCACTTTCTTGAAGTGGAAGTATGTTTTCAGACAAAAAGCTAGCTCTTTCTCTAGCATTAGGCTCTGTCGCCCATTTCCAATGTCTTTTATTGCTCCAATAAGTTGCGTTTTTAAACGTTGGTCTATATCCATCTCTAGAATCGTTCCATTCAACAGCGCCTCCAACGTGGTCAAAGTGAAGGTGCGTGAGGAAAACATCTGTTATATCATTTCTAGAAAACCCTGCTGAGGCCAAACTCTTGTCAAAAGAATCTTCGCCATGGGGATGGTAATGACTGAAAAACTTTTCGTCTTGCTTGTCGCCAAGTCCACAATCAACTAGGATTAATCTATCTCTGTTTTCAACTAAAAGTGATCTCATAGCCCAAGGGCACAAATTGTTAGAATCAGCAGGATTAGTGCGTTCCCAAAGCTTCTTAGGGACTACCCCAAACATTGCACCTCCATCAAGTTTAAAATTCCCGTTATTAATAGTATAAAGCTCCATGTTACGAAGGTAGTTACCACGAGATGGTTCGTACCTTTGTATTTTGAAATCTATAATTAATGCCGCTTTCTACACTGAATGCTATTTCGCCAGTTGATGGCCGATACCGTAGACACACCGAACTTCTAGCTCCACTTCTTTCTGAATGGGGGCTAATTCGCCATAGAGTAGAGGTTGAGATTAGATACTTTATCGACCTTGTTGAACTACCTCTTCTACAGCTCAACGACTTTCCATCGGATAAAAAGGATAATCTTGCTGCACTTTACGAGGGTTTCAATAAGGAAAATGCATCTAGAATTAAAGAAATTGAATCAATAACCAACCACGACGTAAAAGCTGTTGAGTATTGGATTAAGGAGGAGATGGAAAAAATGGGATTAGGTAAGTGGAGTGAATTTGTCCATTTTGGCCTTACATCTCAGGATGTAAACAACACTGCAATACCACTGTCACTTAAAAGAGCAACTGAAGATGTATACTTGCCTATATTAGATGAAGTTATAAGCACATTAAAAGGGCTTGCTTCAGATTGGAAAGCAGTGCCAATGTTAGCTAGAACTCATGGCCAAGCGGCATCTCCTGTAACTCTTGGTAAGGAAATAATGGTGTTTGTAGAGCGTCTTCAAATCCAAAGAGATGCGGTAGTGAATTCTGAATACGCTGCTAAATTTGGTGGTGCAACAGGTGGTTTTAATGCACATAAAGTGGCTTACCCTGATGTGGATTGGATAAGTTTTGGTAATTCCTTTGTTGAGGATAATTTGGGCCTTCACAGATCTAAGGTGACAAACCAAATCGAGCATTACGATCATCTTGCAGCATGGTGTGATGCACTACGTAGAGCACATACTGTCATGATAGACTTGGATAGGGATGTTTGGACCTACATAAGTTTAGACTACTTCAAGCAGAAAATTGTAAAAGGTGAGGTGGGGTCTTCAGCAATGCCACACAAAGTAAACCCAATTGATTTCGAAAATAGTGAAGGGAACTTTGGAGTTGCCAATGCTATGCTTCAGCATTTTGCCGAGAAACTTCCTATCTCAAGAATGCAAAGAGATCTAACAGATTCAACTGTTTTGAGAAATGTTGGAGTGCCTTTAGGTCATGCAATAATTGCATTAAAATCTCTTCAAAAGGGCCTTGGTAAATTATTGCTAAATGAAAGTGCTCTTGAGGCAGCCCTTGAAGCAAATTGGGTAGTTGTTAGTGAAGGAGTCCAAACAATTTTAAGACGCGAGGGCTACCCTAAGCCATACGAGGCGCTCAAAGCTCTAACAAGGACTGGTGAGGCTATTACTGCTGAAACTATGGGCAATTTCATTAATACATTAGACGTTAGTGATTCGGTGAAAGCAGAATTAAAAGCAATTACACCTTCATCATACACTGGGTATTCTGAATCATTAGCACTTGACTAGGCTTAAATTACTTTTTCCACTATTAAAAAATTACAGCTGGAACCTTCTAGCTAACGCCTTGCTTAATGCATTAGGCGCATTACTTTCTCTATTCTCGTTTCTAAGTGTAGTCCCGTTCTTGAGAATTTTATTTGGGGGAGGATCCAACGAACTGGATTCTACCACCTCAGACCTTCCTGGAAAAATGGGTGCTTGGTTTGATGCTTATGTTCTGGAAGTTGGATCATCATACGCATTAATAGTTATATGTTGCTCTGTTGTACTCCTTGCCATTCTCAAGAATATCACTACTTATTTAGCTATGTACAGCTTAGCTACAATAAGAACAGGCGTGAGCAGGGATTTGAGAAACACTACTTACAGAAAGCTTTTAAGTAAGCACATGAATTGGTTTACCGATTCGAGAAAGGGTGATATTATGAGCAGGCTAACAGTTGACCTAAACGAGGTTGAAGTGAGCATTGTTGGATCAATAGAGGTAATGTTCAAATCGCCACTTTTGATTTTTATTTCGTTTGGTGCTTTGCTTGCTTTGAGTTGGGAGCTCACATTATTTGCTATGCTCTTCCTTCCAGTAAGTGGAATTCTTATTAGCAGAGTAGCCAAGAAGCTTAAAAAGTCAGCATTAAGGGGGAAAGAGGAGTTGGGCTCATTGAGTAATATCCTTGAAGAAACCCTTAGTGGGATGAAGATTATCAAGGCGTTTGGAGCCCGAAAAGATTTCCAAAAACGCTATGAATATCGCAATCAAGAGCACTTTTTTGCTATGAGGAAAATGTTCCAAAGAGAGTATATGAGTTCGCCATTAAGTGAGGTGATCTCTCTGACGGTTATGGCGATTCTTTTGGGATATGGAGGTACGATTGTTTTGTCAGGATATACTGGCCTAACAGGGGATTGGTTTATAGGTTACTTAGTTGTGTTCTCTCAAATTATTCCTCCTGCAAGAGCTCTAAGTGATGGATGGTTTAGAGTTAGCAAAGGAGTTGCTTCCTTAGATAGAATAGAGGAAATGTTTGAGCAGGAAGAAGGCCAAACCCTCAAAGACGGTTCAGCAAAATTTACCGGTATTGTGAATTCTATAGTTTTCGAAAACCTAAGCTATTCCTATCAAGAGGGAAAGGTACTTGATTCAGTTAATCTTGAAATCAAAAAGGGCGAGGTTGTAGCATTAGTTGGAGCTTCTGGTTCTGGAAAAACTACACTTAGTAATTTGCTTATAAGATTTGATGATCCATCTGATGGCTCAGTAAAAATCGATGGTGTAGATCTAAGAGATTTGAGTAAATCTGCCTGGAGATCATGCTTAGGTGTGGTAACTCAGGATGCAATACTCTTTAATGGAAGTATTGAATCAAATATTGCACTTTGCGATTCAAACCCGTCTTCTGAAAGACTTCAAAGCGTAGCTAAATCTGCATATGTTCTAGAATTCTCAGACCAGCTTCAACAGGGTTTACAGTCAGAGGTAGGAGATGGAGGAGGAAAACTCAGTGGAGGGCAGAGGCAAAGAGTTGCACTTGCGAGAGCTCTTTATAGAAATCCATCAATACTTATTTTAGACGAAGCAACTTCAGCCTTAGATGCAGCTTCAGAATATGCAGTTCAGCAAGCTCTTGACGAAGCCATGAAGGATAGGACGGTTCTTGTTATTGCGCATAGATTATCTACAGTTCGTAAAGCAGATAAAATTGTCCTTCTAGATAGCGGAAAGATTGTTGAGGAAGGAACACATAGTGAACTCATGGAAAAAGGTGGTTCATACGCTAAACTTGTAGACTTGCAATCCTTCTCATAAGTGTCTTTTAAACTTGAAAATATTAGGCCAACTGTAATAGCGGGTCCGTGTTCAGCAGAAAATAGAGATCAGGTTTTTGCTACGGCAAAGGAGTTGAAAAAGAACAAGAACATTAAGTATTTTAGAGCAGGGTTGTGGAAGCCTAGAACAAGGCCAAATAGCTTTGAAGGTGTTGGTTCTAAGGGTGCGGTTTGGCTTTCGGAAGTGCAAGCTGAACTTGGTATTCCTGTAATGACAGAGGTTGCAAATGCCGAACATGCTGAACTAGCTTTAAAGCACGGTTTAGATGCGGTTTGGATTGGCGCACGTACAACAGTTAGTCCATTTTCAGTCCAAAACATTGCAGACTCACTCAAGGGCACATCAATGCCAGTAATGGTGAAAAATCCTATGCATGCTGATTTGGGCTTGTGGTTAGGGGCAATTGAAAGATTTGCATCATCCACATCTGGAGAAGTTGCAGCATTACATAGAGGCTTCTCGAACTTCACCCAGCACAAGTACAGAAATGCCCCAATGTGGGAGCTGCCAATTGGATTAAAATCAGAATTGCCTGACGTAAGTCTTTTTTGCGACCCTAGTCATATTTGTGGAAACACTGAATTGTTAGGCCTAGTAGCCCAAAAGGCAATGGACTTAGGTATGGATGGATTGATGTTAGAAACACATACTTTGCCAGAACAGGCACTAAGTGATGCGTCTCAACAGATCACTCCTAAACAACTAGCTGAATTAATTGATGGGTTAGAGATTAGGTCTTCTCTAAAGGATTCTAATTCAGATAGAGACCTAAGTGCATTGAGAATTCAGATGGACTCTATAGATGAACAACTGATGGAATTGCTAAGCGGAAGAATGGATATCGCAAAGCAAATGGGAGAGTTCAAGAAGGAGGAAGGTTTAACAGTTCTTCACCTTGAGAGATGGAGGGAGATTGTTAGGACAAGAATGAATTGGTCTAAGGAGCTAGGTCTTAGTGAAGAGTTTATTCTAAGAGTTTTGGAACAGGTTCACAAAGAAAGTATTAAAGTCCAAACTGACGTGATGAACCAAGATTCTTAGTTAGAGTCTGGATAATTAAAATCTGTTCTTGGAGTGTCAGTCTTTTTGATTGCATTGTATCCTCCTAGGACTTCAATAGCACTGTGTATCCCGTTTTTTTTAAGAATTGAGTTTGCTATTACTGATCTGTATCCTCCTGCACAATGGATGTAGAATTCTTCTTTTGGCATAGAATCAAAATGATCTGATAGGAAGCTAAGGGGAGCATGGCTAGCACCTTCTACATGTTCT
>JAYZNI010000058.1:0-10524 GCA_036152255.1 Bacteroidota bacterium
GAGTTTAAACATAGACGAAAGTATAGAAAATCAAATATGTGATGATTTTTTTGACTTAATAAGAGTGTATACAATAACTGACGCTTGTGGTCTCAGCACATCTCAAACACAAACTATTGAAGTTAGAGACCTAGATGCACCTATTTTAACTTCACCCCTAGATTCACTTTACTATTATTGCTCATATAATATGCCAAATTGTGATGAAACTTTTAATGAATTGGAATTTGATGATGAATGTAACTCAAGTAGTTTCAGTTACAATTGTGAAGACATTGTAGTAGAAGGTATTTGTGAAGAACAAGCCTGTACGATAGAAAGGATTTACACTTGGGAGGATGGCTGTGGTAACTCAGCTTCAGCGAGCCATTTTATAAGAGTTGAAGAAACAGTTTTTGACCCAACATTTCCTACGGGTATTACCCCAAATGATGACGGTTTAAATGACAATTATGTTATTCTTGATATTGGGCCACTTATTGCCCCAGGGGAAGGTGCGCCATGTGATTGGATTCCCAACACTTTTTTTAGAGTAGTTAATAGATGGGGTCAGATAGTATATGAACAAGAAAATTACAGAAACAATTGGAACGGTGTAGATAATGGCGGAGACCCACTTCCTCCAGGAACATATTTTGTGATTTTTGAGGTTACCGGCAAAGCATATTCCAAATTTGTTGATATAAGGAGATGATGAGTTTTAAGCACATATTACTAACTCTCACATTTGCGTTGCTTAGCATAAGCTGGGGTTTTAGTCAACAAGATTATTTGGCATCACAATACAACTTTAATTCATTAATGCTAAATCCGGCATATGCAGGAGCTCACCCTTATCTACAAACGTCTACCATGTATAGGAATCAATGGAAGATAGATGGGGCGCCAACTACTCAAATTATATGTGCAGATGGACGACTTAAAAAGGTTCCACTAGGCCTAGGATTTACGTTTACGTCTGATAAAATTGGGGTTGTTAGAGAACGGGCAATTGGACTTGATGCGAGTTATCATTTTAGAACAGGATGGGGGAAGTTTTCATTTGGCCTAAGGGCTGGACA
Source organism: Bacteroidota bacterium (assembly GCA_036152255.1). Taxonomy (GTDB): domain Bacteria; phylum Bacteroidota; class Bacteroidia; order Flavobacteriales_D; family Sanyastnellaceae; genus UBA974. Next base: position 1,062 of record JAYZNI010000058.1, read on the forward strand.
TGTTGGATATTTTGCTGCACTTGATGAGCTTGTTTATTGGGACGAGGATGATCCAATTTATAACAATGGAAATATTAGAGAGAGTTTTCTAACTCTAGGATTTGGAGCATTTGCTAGATCAAATAGTGGAAAATGGTTTGGCGGGATTTCTATACCAGAATACTATGCAAAAGATCATGTGTTAAGATCCACTCCTGAAACAAGATTTTATAAAAGACATGTTTATTTATATGGAGGAGGGATTGTAACGATTGATGAAAATATTGATCTTAAACCCAGTGTTCTACTAAGATATATGGAGACAAATCCAATGTTAATGGACATCAACCTTCATATTTCAGTTTTTGATAAAGAAAGTAAAGGCATTCAGGTATGGCTTGGTGCAGGACTTAGGACAAATAAAACTTATTTAGTCTCTTGTGAATTAAATCTTCCATATAATTTAAGAATGGGATATTCATTTGATGTTGCTGGGCAGGGCCTTTATCAGCATTTAGGAGCAACACATGAAATTCAACTTGGCTTTAATTTTGGCGGTTCTACTCCAATCATACAAAGCCCTAGATATTTCTAATGGAGTTAGGTAGACTAAATATAATTTTGATTTGTTTGATAGTGTTGACGGGATGTTCAACTCATTTCTTCTTGGAGGGCTCAGCATTAGACAGTCAGGGAGCATATATGGAAGCTGCTGAACTATATGAAAAAGCAGCAAAAGGGAAACTGAAGGTTGAAGCTTATGAAGCACTTATACCAATCTATACGGAATTAAATGCACATGAAAGTGCACTTAGAAGTCTAGATTCTTTAAACTCTAACATAGGCCTAACAAAGGAGCAGCTTTTTATGAAGGCGGAAGCTCATATGGCTCTTGCGCAATATGATTTAGCAAAAGATGCTTTAGAAGAATTGGACAAATCGCCCGAAGTTATTTCTAGACTTAATTCAATAAATACAATTAGCTCAAGGCAAGCAGATAGCATTTATTATACAGTTAGAAAAATAGATGTTATTAATATTAATGATGAAGCGCCAGATATAGTTAGTGCTGCACTTCCTCACAGAATCAATGAAGAAATTTATTTTATTGCCGAAAGCCCTAGAGTTTATAAAATTCAGCGTCAAGGCAAGGACACATATATAGATGATTACACCGGCAATAGGTTAATGGATTTATGGCACGGAGAAATTGTAGATACATCGGGATTTGGCGGCTCTATAAAATTACTTGCCAGTCCAATGATAGACGTTAATACTGAATTTCACGACGGAATCGTTGCACACCATAAAGGAGATTCTATTGGAGTATTAGGAAAGACATATATAAAACCTGAAGAATCTTTTATTGAAACAGCCAATAGACAAGCTGGATATAAAATTTTTAGACCGATTCAACTGTTTCATTCTGAATTAGTGATTGACTCATTAGGCAACAAATCTTGGTCAACAAAGGACAGACTTCAATTCTGTGACGATGATTACATGTTTGCGCATCCAGCTTTATCTCCTGATGGAAATACTCTTTATTTCACTTCTGATATTCCAGGCGGTTTTGGGGGCATGGATATTTGGAAATCAGAAAAAATTAATGGGATGTGGGAATCTCCTGAAAATCTTGGAGGAGTAATTAATACAACTAGAGATGAGGCATTCCCTACAATGAGGCATAAAGACACTTTGTACTTTAGTTCAAATGGGCACCTCGGTTTAGGAGGGCTAGACATTGTGTATGCAACTAGGTTAGAGGGACAGGAGTGGCATGAAGTTTTCGACGGACTCCCAAGTCCAATAAATTCTTCTAGAGATGATTTTGGACTACAACTAGACCTAATTGGCAATGGAGGAATATTTGCCTCTGATAGAACGGGGATTGACGCATTATATCACTATTCTAGCTATGAACCGAAAATTATTTTAAATGTTGAGACAGTTCATGCATCTGATTTTTCACCATGGGGAGAAGTAGACGCAGTTTTAGAAATGCTTGATTCAAAGTTTGCAGAAGAGTTTGTTACTGATAGTGCAGGCAAGTGGTCAATGATAGTCGAAAGAGGAGAGACCTTTATGATTCAATGCCCAAGTTCTTTAGGATATTCAGCAAAGCCTTTTGACACTCCTGAAGACCAAAAAATAAAAGAAATTACAATTGTTATACCTATTCCAATTGTTATCCCAATGGGCTGTATGGATGCTGAAGCAATAAATTACGATCCAAATGCGATAGTAGATGACGGATTGTGTCAATACTATGTTCCTGAACCAGCGCCAGAACTTTTTGTTGAAGAATTTGAGTCAGAGGACGAATCATCAGAAGATGAACAAGAAGAAATAATTACAATTCCTGACGAAATTATTGGCTGTACAATTCCTCATGCTTGTAATTACGATCCAGCAGCAACAAAGAATGATGGATCATGTGAATATGAGAGTTGTATGTCGGTTACGGAAGATATTGAAGAGCTTGAAGAAGGAGATGTTGTTGAGTTGAAGATTCATTGGGATCTTGACAAATATTTTGTGAGAGAATCTGATAAACCGGAAATAGTAAGGTTTGCAAATTATCTGAAATCAAACCCAGATTTAAATGTTCTTTTATTGTCTCATTGTGATATGAGAGCTACTCACAAATACAACGATAGGTTAAGCCAAAACAGAGCAAATGCTATAAAGCGCGCACTTATAGATGAAGGAGTTCTGGAGAGTAGACTAGCATCTTATGGAGCAAGTGAAATGTTCCCAATCATTCCTTGTGAAACAGCTGCTAGCTGTTCTGAGGAGGAACACCAAATCAACAGAAGATCTGTTGCTAACATACTTAACTCTGGCGAAAAGGTGGTGATTCATAGGGTAAAGAAAGGGGAAACACTCTATGGATTAAATAAAGATTATGGGGTTAGCTATGAGCAAATAAAATCTTGGAACGCACTTGTTGGAAATAGCATGCGACCAGGCCAAGACATACTCATATACCTCCCTTAAATCCTTGGGCTAAGTCTTACCTTAGCAATTATGTCAAAAAGTCTTAGAATAGGTTTATTAGGGAACGGTAGCTGGGCGACTGCTTTGGCTAAAATGATTTGTGAGAATACTCATAAGCTAAATTGGTGGATTCGTAGTGAGGATATGATTGAGCATTTGGCTCAGTTTGGGCACAATCCTAGATACATAGAATCAATATTCTTACCAAAGGAGAAATTAAACCTCTCAATGGATATGCAGGAGGTAATAGATAATAGCGATGTTGTTATTATCGCTATACCATCAATGTATCTAAACGACACTTTTAAAGAGCACAAACCAAAGGGGCTTGAGAATAAGCTGGTGTTTTCTGCGATTAAAGGGATGATACCTCAATACAACAGTATTCCAGCAAGGTATTTGCACAAGAGCTTGAATATATCTTATGAAAATATTGGGATAATTTGTGGGCCTTGTCACGCTGAAGAGGTAGCTCGAGAGAGGCTATCTTACCTGACTGTAGCATGCCCTGATACAGCAAAAGCGGAACAATTTGCACCGTATTTACAAACCAGATATATCAGGGTGAATACTTCTGATGATGTATTTGGAGCAGAGCTTGCTGCTGTTCTTAAGAATGTATACGCAGTGGGGGCAGGTTTGGCTCATGGTTTGGGCTATGGAGACAATTTTATCTCAGTTTTGATATCGAATGCAGCAATTGAGATGAAGCGTTTTATCGATTCTGTGCACGAAATTGACAGGAATATTAAAAGCAGTCCCTATCTAGGGGATTTGCTGGTAACAGCATACAGTGTAAATAGTCGAAACAGGTCTCTTGGCACAATGGTTGGTAATGGTTACACGGTTAAATCGGCAGTTATTGAGATGAAGATGGTGGCTGAAGGAATGACTGGCGCAAAAGGCATTAATGAGATGAATAAAAAGTACAAAGTAGATATCCCTATTGCTGACGCAGTATACAGGATTTTACACGAACGCATGTCTCCTGTCTTGGAAATGAGGCTTTTGTCTGATAACTTGAGCTAGTGATTTGGAAGTTATTAAATAGAATTGCTAAAGCGGCGCTCATTTTGATGGGCGTTTCTTTTCTCTATTTATCTCCCCTTTTAGCCCAAACACATGACATATCATTTCTCCCAAACGAAGGTCAGTGGGATGATTTTGTTCAGTTCAGGGCAGACCTAAGCAATGGTGTGTTTTGGATGGAAGAGGCTGGGTTTACGGCGTGGGTTGCTGGCGTGGGTTACGACGAGATTTGGGCTCATAAAGATTTTGACGCAGATGGATACCCCCAAGAGCTACACTCGCATGCTTGGAAAGCTACATTCATCAACGCAAACACCCAATCATTAAAAACAGGAGCAAACGAACTTGGCTACAAAGTCAATTACCTAAGAGGTAATGACCCAAACAAGTGGGTTGAGAGCCTTGATCCAGTAAGCACAGTTCTATACGAGGGAGTCTGGCCTAGCATAAACCTCAGAATGGACGGTTCCGGCAAAGGCTCACAAAGGCTAAAGTACGATTGGATAATCAAACCAGGAGGCGATCCGGACGACATAGCAATAAGACACGACGGTACAGAATTACACCTCAGATCCGACGGCTCACTCTACCACTCTCTCGGCTCAACTGGCGAAATCATCGAAGGCGCGCCATTTGCATTTCAACTCGACGGCTCAAAACTCATTGAAGTCGAATGTGAGTACAAGATCAAATCAAATAGTGACGGCTCAAGCGTAGTCACTTTCAAGCTCGGCGACTACAATCATTCCCTTGATCTCATCATAGATCCGGATATTGTCTTTGCAACTTACATTGGCGCAACTCAAGCCAATTGGGGCTTCACTGCGGCTTTTGATGAAGAAGGACACGCCATAGCTGGAGCTGCACTTTGGGATGGGGGAATGGGAGAATACCCAACTACAGCAGGTGCTATATCTACAACGTTCGAACTTGCTGACGGACCATTCGACATTGGGATTACGGTATTTACACCCGATGGATCAGGAATAGTTTACTCTACAATTGCCGGAGGAAACGGGATGGACGTTCCTTCGTCATTAGTAGCCGATTCAAATGGAGATTTCTATGTATTTGGCACAACAGGTTCAAGTAATTTTCCTGTTACAGCGGGATCATATGACGGGGGTTTTAATGGAGGTCCATATGAAGATCTAAATACTTGTTGCTTCTTTCCTGGATTTTTTGGTTCTGGTTCTGACTTGTTTGTCTTAAAGTTTGCTTCAGGTACTGGAGGCCTCCTCTCAGGAACTTATGTTGGTGGATCATCAAATGACGGAGTGAATTCGGGGAGCTTATTAAACTTCAATTATGGTGACGTTTTTAGAGGAGAGATAAACGTCGACGAATTAGATAGGCCCTGGGTCGCTACAGTGACTTCTTCAACAGATTTCCCCATGGTCGCAGGGCCATACTCAGATTACAACGGCGGAAGTACTGATGGCCTTTTATTTAGGATGTCACCCAATTTAGGAGCAATGGAATGGTCTTCATATGTTGGCGGCACATCTGACGATGCAGCATACGGAGTACAGTTTACGTCTGGCTTTGAGCCAGTAGTTTGCGGCGGCACAAAAAGTCCAGACTACCCTGCTCTTGGATCATCATATCAATTTGGCATTGGAGGAAGTGTTGATGCATTTGTTACGCGCTTCCCAAACGGAGGAGGCAATCCCTTAGCTAGTACTTTTTACGGAACATCATCGTATGATCAAGCTTATTTCGTTCAAATAGACGAGGATGATTTGATTTACATTTTTGGCCAAACAGAAGGAAACCTTGAAGTAACAGATGGTGTTTTTAACAATACTCCCAACGCAGGTCAATTCGTAGCGTGCTTTGACACACAACTTCAAAATCTTGAATGGAACACTCGTGTAGGAAACTCTGGAGGAAACGACGGAATTGAAATTTCCCCTACTGCTTTCTTAGTTAGCGAGTGTGGCCAAATCTACATGAGCGGCTGGGGAGGTACTACAAATTCGGCAAACGCAAATGGTGCAGGAACTCAGGGTCTTCCTACGACATCTGATGCATACCAAGGGTCTACTGACGGAAGCGATTTTTGGCTTGGAGTACTTAACCCAGGAGCCGAAGAACTCATATATGGATCGTTCTTTGGAGGTCCAACGTCGGCAGAACACGTTGACGGTGGAACTTCCAGATTTGATAAAAACGGAACGGTTTACCAAGCAGTTTGCGCTGGCTGTGGTGGCAATAATGATTTCCCTACAACTCCGGGAGCATGGAGTAGCACCAACAACAGCGTCAACTGTAACCTAGGAGTATTTAAGTTTGAGCTAGGAACGATTTACCCAGACATAGACCTTGTTGCACCTGATATTATTTGCCCCGATGAGCCCATACAATTTGTAAATAATTCTCTTGGAGGTGGGGAGTACTTATGGGACTTTGGAGATGGAAATACATCAACTGAATTTGAGCCCTTCCACGTTTACGAGACGAATGGAGAATGGGTGGTAACAATGACAGTGTCAGACCCCCTAGGCTGCCTTGATCCTCAAACGACAACAATTAATTTATTTATTGAAGATCCTCCAGCACCAACTATTGATGAGGTACTTCCAATTTGCAATGGAGAAGAAGCTCAACTCTACGCGTGGGGATCCGATAATTTGTATTGGGCACCAAATCCAACATTGAGCGCAACGGATATTCCAGACCCTATTGCAACGCCATCAGAAACAACTACATATTACGCTGTTGACGAAAACGAATGTGGCCAAGTGCAAGTAGAAGTAACAGTTGAGGTAAGCGAAGTAACACTTGAACTCAACACTCCAGGAGTAGCAATTTGCATAGGCGAGAGCGTTAACCTAACCGCAGAAGGAGGTGAAGAATACTCTTGGGAACCACCAATAGGCATTAGCGACCCAACATCGGATGATGTAATAGCCTCGCCATTTATAACAACAGATTATATCGTAACGGCTACAGACCAATACGGCTGTGAAGACACAGAAAACGTATTGATAACGGTTGTCCAAGGAATACCTGGAGGAGTGGTTCACGACCCCATAAGTTTATGCATTGGTTATGGAGCTGCATTACCTTCATCAGACGGCGACGCTTGGCTTTGGGAACCATCATTAGATCTAAGCCAAACAAACGTCCAATATCCTTATGCAACACCCACAAACGATATTACCTATACATGCTATATAGAAAACATATGTGGAATAGGTGAGGACGAAATAACAGTTAATGTGATAGTGCCACAGGCATTTGCTTCTGAAGACGGGGGAATTTGCAGGGGAGATGAATTTGATATTTCTGCCTCTGGACTAGATCCAGAATCTACATACAGTTGGGTCCCACCCATGCTCGTAGGCCAAGCAAACGCAGAAAGCACTTACGCCTTCCCAGTAGAAACCACAACTTTTACAGTCTTCGTTACTGACTCTGATGGATGTACAGCTAGCGACGATCTTACTGTATATGTTGGGCAGCCACCTTATGTTGATGCTGGACCTGATAGAGATGTTGAGTGGCTAGATGAAGTGAGGCTCTTTGGCCAAACGGAAGGAGACGACTATTGGTGGACACCTGCTGAAAACCTAAGCTGCTCGGAATGCCTAACACCTGAAGTCCTTTCTGCTGAACCAGGATGGTATGTTTTTCATGCACTAGATGATAACGGTTGTGAAGGTGTTGATTCAACATTTCTAGACGTTTACTTCCCTGTCTACATACCCAACTCATTCACCCCAAACAACGATGGTGATAACGATGCATTCTTTGTTCACGGTGAAAGACTTGACGGATATATTTTATCGATTTACAACAGATGGGGAGAGAGGGTCTTCTACTCTCACGATCCAGAAGAGGTTTGGGACGGATCATTTAGAGGAGGCGAATATTACTGCCCCGACGGAGTCTATTTGTACACTTTGAGATATGAAGATTCTCGTAGCGCATTGATGTTGAAAGGTCATGTCACCTTGCTGCGATAAAAATTAATATTTGCTTATCTTGCATACATGGAGTTGAGGTATACAAGAGCACTTTTGCCAGGCATGTTTTTAGATTACGACTGCGTAATCATTCCAGGATTTGGAGGATTTGTTTGCAACGATCGACCAGCTTGGTACGACGACGATAAAGAGGAGATGGTTCCTCCTTCAAGGGATGTCCTCTTTAATCCAAACCTCACCCACAACGACGGTCTCCTAGCCCAAGAAATCATCAGATCTTCCGGGCTTAGCTTTTCAGAAGCAATGAAGCTGGCTAAGGAAGAGGCAGCTTTTATTACTGCTGAGTTGTTAGGGGGAAATCAAGTTGAGATTCAGGGTGTGGGAAGGCTTTACGCAGGGGAGGATGGAGTAAACAGATTTACTCCAGATGCTGAATTAGTTAGGACGTTAAGCTCGTTTGGCCACTCAAGAATTCCTCTTGCAAAACTTCAGGCTAAGCAAATAGTGAAGCCACTAAACAAGACTGAAGAACAGCAGAAAAAAGAGACTGGAGTAATACCAATGCAGCCCCTCAGCAGGAAGATTGCAAGGGTTGCCGCAATACTAGCTCTACCTTTAACAGCGGGCGCAATAATTGGAGGCACTTACCTTGCAACGGACAATGACAGCCAAAGCACATTACTCAGTTTATTCCCTTCACCAGAAGCGATTATATCGTCATTTAGTCCTTCAGAAAGTTCGGCTCTAATTGATCTTGAATCAGTAACGACGGAAGTAACTGACGAGCTCAATATTGATTACGTTGAGGAAACAGTAGTTGCAAAAATTACTCCAACACCAAAGATAAATTTCCTTATCGTTGGAGGCGCATTTGCAATAGAAGAAAATGCGCATACTTTAGCTGACGAACTTCGCAAAGAGGGTTATTCTCCAACCTTTCACTACCAAAAGCATAATAAGCTACATTTAGTAGCTCTAGGCGAGTTTACAGAAGAGCTTGCAGCGAGAGAGGAAATGGCAAAAGCTAGAAAAGCTGGCCGTAAAGCATCATGGCTCAAAAAGCTTAGATAGCTCTTCGTGCCTATCTGGTTTACAAGGCAACAAACCCTGCTCTAGCAACAAGAAAATTTCGCGACCTCTGGCTTCCTCTGGGAATTCTTTTTTGCCTTTTGAGATTTGTGGCTCGCTAGAACTTTCAGCTTTTTGCCAACGCAATACCTCAGCACAGTTTTCGCCAAACTTAAAAAGCCACCTATCGTCAGCTGTCACCTTTTCTAAGTAGGATATTTTAGAGGTAGAACTCTCCCAAAAGAATGTGCTGAATTCATCGAGTAAGTATTCAACCTTGTGAGGGTTATCGCTTTTTACTTTTTGCCATTCATGGGCATCTAAACCCTGAGAGGCCAAAAATTTCACAAACTCTCCCTCTAAAGCTGCAAGCTCTTCGCTAGTCAGTCTTCTATATCTCATTTATTCGTCTATTCCCTCGAGCATAAACATGAACGAGTACTCCATAGCAACTT
>JAYZNI010000059.1:0-25003 GCA_036152255.1 Bacteroidota bacterium
ATAAGAAGAAATGGTGGTTTCATAATCATTGGTTTTAAGACCAGTAAGTTACTCATAGCCTCGGCATATATTCAATTCTAAGGCTAGGTATTGCTTAGAAATAAGTAACAGTAAGATAGGGGTTGAAAGCACCTAAAAAAGAATTCTTAGTGCAAATACAAAGTATAAAACTTTGCTGTTCCTCACTTTCGAGCAAAAAATTTTCTTTAATCCCTCATTACAGAAATCGTACCATAACACCATTCTCTTAGTTCTGGTGTTTCTTGGCAAGGATAGTCTGGTACTTCAAGAGTATAGAAATAAACACCATCTGGCAATTCGGTATTGTCTATCATTTTTCCTGAAAATCTAGGGGAGTTATTTGTCATTTCATATACAAGCGTTCCCCATTTGTTGAAAATGTTAATGTTATAATCAACACATGAGGTAAATGACTCGTGCAATTCTAATTCGTCATTAATATTATCATAGTTGGGGGTAATCACATTTGGCATATAGAATCCATCTAGATTTAATTCGTGATATAAAGTGATCGGAGTACTGGTTTCATAATCGCATCCATAAACATCAGTTACAATTAACTCTAGGATGTAATCACCGTATTCATCAAAAACAACAGTGAACTCAGAACCAGCTCCAACTAATTCATCATCTAAATACCAATAAGTAATATTCGATTCGTCATCTATAGAACTTACAAGGTTTAAATCATAACAAGAGATGTCATAGCTTATTTCAGGACTAAGTATATCAGCAAGGATGTAGTCTTGATTTAATGTGTTAGTGCATCCATTACTGTCAGTGTAGGTATAAGATGTACTATATTCACCACCATCAGCACCTTCGTGCTCTAAGATAAAACCATTTAATAAATCGCCACTCAAATTACCTCCAGGTGGTTGAGGAGTTATTTCTATATCTCCATCATAATAGCAATAACTAACTTCTAGATCAGTGCTCAAACTTGGAAGATCGAAGACTTCTAGAAACACAGTAATAGTGCTATCACAACCACTTACCGTTTGAAGATCTGAGACATAATTACCACTTGATTCTGCAGTTGATCCATCCGGAAGTATGTATGTTTCACCAAAACATATTTCTGCATCATATACTGTACTATAATTTGGATTCAAAATAATATCTACGGAGATAAGACTATCACATCCATATGTTGAAATAAACTCGTAATTATAAACCCCAGAAGATTTAGGAGAGGAGCCATCTGGTAAAGTGTATGATCCATCGTCACAAACAACTTCATTGAATTCAAGGTCGTATGATGGATTTACACTTAATTCTGTAATAATAGTGCTATCACAGCCATTAACTAAAGAACTTAGAACAACTGGATATGTTCCAGTTTGATCTACATTAGAGCCATCTGCAAGAGTGAAGAACTCGCCTTCACAAATGTTTTCATTTAATATGACTGTATTTGAATCAAGTACGATTATTTCTGTTGTAATTGTGCTATCACACTGGCTGTTTTGGGTTTCAAATACAAACGGGTAAACTCCTGCAGTGCTTACTGAAGAACCATCTGGAAGAATATATGTTTCTCCAGGACACAATTCTACAATGTTTTGGATGTTGTAAATAGATTGCACATCTACTTGGATATCTATTGAATCTGTACACTCTTCATTGCTTCCAATTATTGTGTAGATAGTTGTTGTATCAACAGAAACCCAAAACTCAGATGAGTCGAGTGCAACAATATTTGTGTCTGGACTCCATGAATAAGTATCAGCACCAATAAGCGTCATTAATATTGAATCTCCTTGACAATAGGAAGGAGATACAGGTGAAGCTTCGAGAGTTAAGCCATCATTCGTAGTAATCGTTACTACTCCATTAGAATTTACATTTCCAGATGTGCATGTAAAACCATTTGGCACTAAGCATGATCCACCTCCACCTCCACCTCCGCCAAGAGGGTATGAGCCATAACAGTCAGAACCACCACCGCCACCACCATAGTAACCACCACCACCACCGGCACCAGGTCCCATATTGTAGCAAGGGTCTGTTGCACCATTACCACCTAATCCAAATGAACCATCGCCACCTATATTTCCATTTTCTATCCATGGTGGGCCTCCAGCACCTCCTGTAGTAATTGAAGCTCCAAAACCTCCAACTCCAAACGGGCTATCTCCAGTAGTTCCATTTTCACAACCAGCAACACCTCCAACAGCATCTGTGTCACCGCCACCCATGCCACCACCACCAGAAGCCACAATTATTCTGTTATCAAGTCCAAATGGTGCGACTCTTACGTCAGATGCGCCCCCACCGCCACATGCGTTATTTGACGTTTCAGCTGCTGTTCCACCAACACCTCCGCCATTATATCCTTGGCCAGGACATGATCCCATTCCTCCAACTCTTATTTCTAAGATTTGTCCTTCTACAACGTCTAATACTCCAGTTACTGTTGCGCCATTTCCGCCGTTTGCTCCACCACCTTTAGCACCTTGAACAGTAATCTCAAGCTGAGACACACAAGCGGGTACAACATAGGTTTCTACTTGGCCAGTGAAACTATATGAAATTGTTTTTTGGGCTAGTGTTGAATAGCCCAAAAACAACAGAAATATCATTAATTGAAGTCTCATTAATTTGATAGAGGGCATCTAATTTAATCAAAACATCGTATATATGATGTTTGAGCAATAAAAAAGCCCCAGTTTATCTGAGGCTTTCTAAAAAGGATGATCGTTTAGAATTTTCGAGGTCTCTCGCGTTGTTCACTTTCGTTACAACGAATGGGTCTACCCATTACCTCTTTTCCTTCAAGGGCTTCAATTGCTGCAGCGCCTTCGTTATCGTTTGGCATTTCAACAAAGCCAAAACCTCTAGAACGACCAGTTTCACGGTCGTGTATTACTCTAGCACTATCTACTGTGCCATGAGCTTCAAAAGCTTCCTTAAGGGCGATGTCATCTACACCCCAAGCAAGATTACCAACAAAAATGTTCACTATTAGAAAGTATTAAATGCAGTGCAAATATAGTCAGTTGACTGTGTATATCCACATAGGTGGAAAATTCCATGCAACAAAGGCTGTTTTTTCAAGGTTAAATCTCTTGTAATGACTCTTCATTAGCCAAGGAAAATATGTAAACCACCTCATGCAGGCACCATTGTCAGTTAGGTCAATTAAAGTGTCTTGTAGTTTGTTTTTCACATCTTTAGGCATGTTAAAAGGAAGACTACTTATTACTAAATCAACATTATCCATGCCTCTTTCGCTTAGCAGTTTATCTAATTCACAAGCACTAGATTGAATAACTTCAAACCTATCGTCGTATTTGTTTTCAAGATTTTTAATGAATGATCCCTCGAGCTCAACTAGAAGAACTTTGCAATCACTAGGTAGCCTCGCAGAAAGGATGTCGGTAAATACACCTGTGCCTGGCCCAAGTTCGACAACATATTTCATTTGGCCTAAGTTTAATCCTTGGAACATCTTTCTCGCTGCTCTTTTTGAACTAGGAGTGATGGAAGCGTTCACCATAGGTTGTTTGATGAACATTCTGAAAAAGGTTTTATTACTCATTAGCGGCTTCCTTTTCTGCTTCCTTTTCTGCTTTCTTTTTTCGCTTTTCAATTTCTTCAGCGGATAAGAAGTATTCATCACCAGGATATTCAACTCCTTCTTTTCTGTATATTATTTCTGCTACTTGTAATGCTCCAAGTTGTTTAGCTATAATTTTCTTTTCACTATCAAGTAAGAAAAGTTTTGGTGTAGAAAAGACGTCAAACGTAGTTCTGAAATTTAGACTTAAAAGGTCAGTGGTTCCAGAGTATATTAAGGCCAAAGCACTGTCTTGATTGTTTATAAATGGATTATCACTCACGTGAATCCAATCATTGAATTTAGAATCTTCAAGGTATTCCTGCCAAGGCTCACTTTCGAAATCATTTCCAATAGCGTAGATTTCTAATCCTTTTTCGTGCCATATCTCGTATAGTTTTTGGAGAACAGGAAGCTCTTTTTTACAGTGCCCACAAGTACTTTCCCAAATAGTTAAAAGTGTGTATTTGGCCTCTATGTCGTGAAGAGAATACCAAGTGGTTAAGTCTAATCCTGGTAGAGTAACGTTATGTGCGACTTCACCACATAAAGAATATCTTAACTCATCTGCACGTTCAATGATTTTTTTTAACTGGTCCTCATTAATCCAATCTGCTTTACCAGTTTTGTAGTATTTGTTTACAAGACTATAAAATACTTTGTCCATGCACATGACTTTTGAAGATTCACTTTCAAAAGTCATGTGGTGAAGGCAATATTTAAACATCTCGTAATTATCCTCTAATTGAGATAGAAGTTTATTTGATTCAATAATTAAAGTATCTGGGTCAGGAGGTAGGACCTTGCTCCAATATCTGTCAAGCAAATTGTGGAATGAATTGTCTCTAACTAGTCTTGGATCACTTAAGTCTACATTATCCCAGTAGTGGTTCCTGTAATACATGTATTTCCACAATTCCTCATTCTCAATATTCGAGGGAGTTGCTGGAATTTCAATCTCCTTCATCATCTTTAAATACTTGCCAAATAGATATTCTTTGGGATGGTTTATTAGCTCGTCTTGACGCTCCATGACTTTTGAAGTCATTTGGCTTAAGGCGACTCTTGCTTCAGATTTAGCTTCTTCAGACGATCCTTCGTTTCTTAATACAGCATCATGTGGCGCTCTTTCTTGCCTTAGATTATTTATAAATCTTAGATAGTCATAAAACACTTTGTTTTCTTCACTCTTGACAACCTTCATATCTCCTTGAGGATTTATAATAGAAGTGTGAAACTCCATTGGTTCTTCTACCAACATAAAGTCAAAGAAAACAGGGCCAGGTAGAACAATAGCATACTTCCCACACTGGTCAAATTCTTTTCCGTCAAATGAAAAGGATCCATTTGATTTTGCAACTGTTGTGTCGTTATAGAATAGTTTAGAACCGTAATAATTTGCTAAATAAACAGTATCAGCTCCAAGGCCATCAACAGTTACATTGATTTGGTCTTGACTATAGAAAAGGTTCGTAACAAGAGCAGAAATTAGCCCTAGAGTAGCGAAGTGTTTAATCATTTGAGATTGCTTCTTTACAAATTTGAACTTGCAATTTAAGAACCAATTAGTGGTAATTAAAAAAGGCCGACGTAATGCCAGCCTTTTCAATATTATTTATCAGAGGTTTATTGATTTACAACAAGCTTTCGCATTGTGCTTGAACCGTTAGAAATTAACTCTACTAAGTAGATTCCATTATCTAAATCTAAATTCATTCTAGAACCAGATTCAAGATTTTGAACATTTAATTCTTCTACAATCTGACCGTTTAAAGCCATTATTCTGACTAGGCCTTCATTTATATTACTAGAAAGTTGAATAAAATCTTTTGCTGGGTTAGGCCCAAAAGTCAATGCTATTTCTTCTTCGATGACACTTTCGCCAGAAGCACACTCAGTAGTTGTAATCTCAGGACATGCAACAACTACTAGATCGTCAATGTAGTAGTTTCCAGGAGTAGAACCATCACCGTAACCATAAAGATTTAGACCACCAATTTGAGCGTCAAATGCTACATTTATTAAACACTCACTGTTTACGTGAATTTCAGCACGCCCATTAACTGGATCCATATACATGTTTATAAATGTCCAAGAATCAAGAGTATAAGTAGTTTGAGCAAGTACAACTTGGTCAATTCCTAAGCTAGCATTACCTTGAGCGTCAAGCACTATGTCAAATGCCCAACCTACTTGTACCGTAAGATTCTCTTGCATGTTGAAATACGCTGAATTACCTGAAGGCACATATACGTAGAAGCTTAGTTCATAAGCTTCATCTAATCCCATTGGGAGGTATACATCCATGGGTCCACCAGTCACAGAGCCAAAAATGTTTAGTGATTTAGTTCCTGTTCTAGCGTAATCTTCAGAAACAATTCCATCTTCGTCGGTACCTGTAGTACCACTCCAAGTAGTCCAAACATTACTTGCCTCGCCAATATATGCGCCTGCATCGTAATCCTCAAAGCCTTCTTCTAATAAAGGATCTTGTGCATATAAACCTCCGCAAAAAAGAAGTGCACAAGGGAGTAAAAATTTCTTCATTTATAACAAATTGATATGTTAGTATATTTCAAAGCTACAAAATAGTCAAAAAATCTATCTTTATCGCATGATTTGGTCAGGGAATTTGAGGAAGATGAGAACCGAGAGCGGTTCAGTAGTAAAATATTTTTGGTCTGGTAAGGATGTTTTGGATGACTTGCCAGAATTTGAAATCAGCAGTTGGTTAGGTAAAAATATTAAATGGCGCTTTGAGGGATTAGTGCACTGTGTTGTGACTGGAGTTGCTATGGAAAGAGCCTTTCGAATGGGAATGAGCCGAGATGCTTTTTTTAAATCTCCACTTTCTTGCCCTTCTATAATCAATCCAGAATTAAGCACAATCCACACAGGAGTAGCGCTAAGAGATAGGGATTTCGAGGAAATGTATCACAATGTTCCCCACGTAGTTTATATATCAAGAACCGATAAATTAAAAGTCGGTGTAACTGGTCAAGGAAGAGAGCAATTTAGATGGAATGATCAAGGAGCAGTTGAAGGAATTGTTATTTGTGAGACTCCATATAGACAGCTTGCAGGAGAAATAGAGGTCTACCTCAAATCCCATTTTAACGACAAAACATTTTGGAGGAATATGCTAAAAGATATTGAAAGGAATCCCGATGAACTAACTCAAATGAAAGAAGAATGTTTTGACCTTCTGAGCCCAGGTTACGAACCATTTTTTAGCGATAACGATGAAGTCTGTGAAATCATTTACCCTATTTTACAGATGCCTTCAAAAGTCTCATCTATTAAGCTTGAAAAAACTCCCGTGGGTGAGGGAGTTTTAGTTGGGATAAAAGGTCAGTACATGATTTTTGAAAATGGGGGAGTCCTTAATGTTCGTGCACATGAAGGATGTAGGGTAGTACTTGAAGTGGAGGATTAATTGAGATTTGGATTAATAGGTGCTTGAGCTATGTGAGTAAATCCATCTCCCATGTTTTTAATTAATTCCTTCCAATATTCTTCGTTAGCACCTGAAGTGTCCATGATTTGGTCGTTTTCAGCATTGGTAACAAACCAAGACCTAGATTTTATTTCATCCTTAAGTTGACCATCACTCCATCCGCTATACCCAATAAATAATCTGTATTTAATTGAATTTGAGCTTATTTTAATCTCTTCTTTTAATTGCTCAAAATCTCCACCGAGATAAATACCGTCAATTACTTTTTGCGAATCTTTGATCTTTTCAGAAGTGTGAAGGAAAAATAGATTGGTCCTACTAACAGGACCACCTAAACTTACTCTTACGCTTGGGTCGGGAAAGTCTGAAATCACTTCTGTAATATCCATATCAATGATATTATTAAGCACGAGCCCAAAGCTTCCACTCTCATTGTTTTCACATAACAAAACAGCCTTGCGACCAAAGTATGGGTCGTTTAAGAATGGCTCACTCAAAAGAATGTCACCAATCTGTGGCTTTGAATATTCTGTCGGTGTAAATCGAATCATTGAGATAAAGTTCCGTCATTTGCAATGAAATGACGAACTCAGATCTATCAAATTACATAGCTAATCGTTTTAATGACGTAGTCATTTCAGGTCACGCTATTGCTGTTAGGTTAAGAAGAGATGTTGTTGGAGCTACACCACAACAAATTAGAACTGCTATAGAAGGTGTTTCAAGATTGAATCTAGGTCATTTTAATGGTAGTCTTGATTACGAGGATATTGGTGGCGTAAAATGCGGGATAGTTAAATTTAATGAAAGATCAGGGCCAAAAGTTTTATGGATTCACGGGGGTGCATTTTCATTTGGCAGCGCAAGAGTATACAAGGCAACTGCTATTTATTTGGCACGTTTTTTCACTTGTGAAGTTGTTATGCCAGAATATAGATTGTCCCCTGAGCACAAATACCCAAAGCCATTTGAAGATTGTTTAAATGTGTTTATGGAATTAACTGCTAATGGTGATGATGTTATTGTAATTGGAGATTCTGCAGGAGGAAATATCGCAGTGCATTTGACCCAAATCTGCATTGCAAATAATCTACCTATCCCTAAAAAATTAGTTCTTCTTTCTCCATGGCTTGACTTAAGCCCAAACTCAATGTCTAACACCAAAAATCACACTGAATACAGTCCTTTTGATAGCCGAGATACTGTAGCATTTAGTAAAGATTACATAGGAGAAATAGACCCTAGTGATTCTAGAGTATCTCCATTAAATGGTTCGTTCGAAGGATTTCCTGAAACTCATATTCAAGCTTCAAAAGTTGAATTTCTTTTTGACGACACAAAACTTTGCATCGATGCTCTTGAAAAAGCTGGCGTAGAATATTCAGCTCATTTTGAGGATAAAGCCATGCACGGTTGGCATCTAGTTCCAGACTTCTTGCCCGAGGCATCCAGATCAATGACTCAGGTGATTGAATTCTTATTGGGGTAAACTCTTAAGTATAAGATCGATTCCAAGTTGACTTTCTACCTCAGTCATGTTGAGTGGGGGGCTCAATCTAAAAGCGTTTGGTACGCTTAAAAACCAAAACATTAAAACTCCGTTTTCTAAGCCATTCATAACTGTCTCAGAAACTAGATCTGGAGTTTCAAGTTCTACGTAAAAGAACAATCCAATTCTTCTCACTTCCTTAACTGATGGGTGACTCTTTAGCTTTGATTCCCAATTTGCTCCTCGCTTCTCAATATTGTCAAAATTCACTTTGCCAAGTAATTTCAATGCTCCTACAGCTCCAGTTGTGGCAAGAGGGTTTCCTCCGAACGTAGTAATATGTCCCAATTTGGGATTGTCTCTCAGTAAAGACATTAGCTTAGACGAAGAAACGAAAGCTCCAATTGGCACTCCGCCACCAAGAGCTTTTCCTAGACACAGAACGTCTGGGATAACATTAAAGTGCTCGAAGCCAAAATTTTGGCCTGTCCTACCCATACCACATTGGACTTCATCAAAGATTAAATTAGCGCCAGTTTTTGAGCATATCTTTCGAAGTTTGCTGAGCCAATCTTTAGAGGGGATGCGAACACCAGCATCTCCTTGAATGGTTTCAACGATAACCCCTGCTACGTTTTTATCAATTTTATTGAGGTCGTCTAAACAATTCCACTCTAGAAATTCAACACCTGGCAAAAGTGGTCTAAATGCTGTTTTCCTTTCCTCATTTGACGATACAGATAGGGCACCGTGTGTGCTCCCATGATACGATCCTGTAAATGCAATTAATTTGCTTCTCCCAGTAGCTCTTTTAGCGAGCTTTAGAGCACCTTCAATTGCCTCTGCTCCAGAATTTGTGAAGTAAGTTGAGTCAAGGGATTTAGGCAGAATTGAAGAGAGCATATTAGCAGCATCAACAGCGCTTTTGCCAATAAACTCCCCATATACCATAGTATGAAGATTTTTGTCTATTTGGGCGTGAAGTAAATCTGTGATTTGTGGATTAGAATGGCCAAAATTGCTGACTCCTATTCCGCCTATGGCATCGAACACTTTTCTACCATCTGTTGTATAAATCCAAACTCCAGATGCTCTTTCTACTTCCAAACCCAAAGGGTGAGGAGTTGTGTCTGCTAAACCATAATCCAAAAAGGTCTTACCCTTCATTATTCTCCCAATTCAATTTCCAATTCGTCAACAAAGGTCCATCTATCATGACCAGCTCCCAAATGCCAATCAGGTATAAGGCCACGAGGGTTTGCTTTTACTCTTATATATCTAGCTTGTATCCCGCCTATAGCTTCAAATCTATGTACTTGTTTCTCATAATCATCTTGTGCCACATCATGTCCAACGTTGAGAAGGTGATGGAAGGTTTGGCCATCCGTAGAATATGAGAAATCGATAGATTCAGGAAGCCAAATCCAAGGTTTTATGTCTTGAATACATCCTAAACTCATAGATTTTACTTCGCTTATTTCTTTCAGGTCCACTGTAGCCTCAAAAGGTGCATCATAGAAACCTTGCCAATCACCAGTTCTAAATTCTGTTCCACCTTTCAAACCATCTATCAATGTGTTCATGCCAGCAGCTTGATACTGATGTGAATAGGGGTGAGTGTATTCAACTTCCCAATCATGATCAATCTTTATTAATGCATGGTGAACTATGTCAGAATCGATTCCTGCTCTTCTTGACTTCACAAAGAATTCAGTTGTCTCATCAACTTTTAAAATGTTTCTGTACAACTTCCAATTGTTGTCTCCATTGTGATAGAATATTGAAACTGCAGGATCAATTGATTCTATCAAAACATAAGATTCACCTTGAAAGCTTTGTGGAGCTGTGATGCTAGGAACAGGGACAAATTTGCTGTCATCAACCATTTCTTTGGGCCTATCTTTTTTAGAAAACCCAAACAAATTAGACCTAAAGTCACTCATTTTGAAAGTGTAGTGACCTCCACTCACAACATCCTCGTAAGTAGTCCAAGCACGCTTTTTGCCATTCACACTACTTACATAATTACCATCACCAATTTTAGAAATCGTAGTTGTATTACCTCCATTTGGTGTAACTGTTATCTTTTTGAATTGAGGCGATCCATATACCAATTGCTTTGAACCAGTACCTGGAGCTACTGTGTAAAATCCTAAAGATGAAAGCACATACCATGCAGACATTTGTCCGCAATCTTCATTTCCACATAATCCATCAGGTTTAGCTGTATATAGTGTATTGATGATGCTATCGACTAACTCAACAGTTCTCCATTGCTTTCCAGCGTACGCAAAGAGATAAGCAACGTGGTGACTTGGCTCATTTCCATGAGCATATTGGCCTATTAAACCTGTAATGTCTGCTTGTTCTCTACCACTTGTGCCAAGGTCTGTTGTAAACTGATTATCTAATAAAATTGAATATCCATCTCCTGACCCTGCGTATTTGATTTGGCCACTAATATCATGTGGAGCAAAGAATGTGTATTGCCATCCATTTGCTTCAGTATAATTAAAGTTTACCTCAGTGGGATCGTACTCAGGAACCCAAGCTCCATCTCTTTTTGGTTGAATGAAGTGCGATCTCTTATTTAATAGATTTCTCCATGAGTGAGACCTCTTCCTAAATCGTGAAGCTATTTCATCTTCTCCAAGGGAAGCTGCAAAAGCTGAAATACATGCGTCATCAAAAGCGTATTCCAGAGTCTTTGAAACGCTTTCGCTCTCACATTCACTAGGTATATATCCCTTTTCTGCATAGTGGTCTAAGCCCAAATGAGCCGAATCAGCAGCCTGAATCATTGCCTCTAGCGCTAGTTCTTCATCCCAACCTGTAATGCCCCAATCCTTTGCATCGGCAATAACAGGAACGCTATGGTATCCAATCATACATCCAGTGTAGTTTCCTGCTAATTCCCATACTGGAAGTTGACCACCGTCCTCGTACATCCTGAGCATTGTTTTAACAAAATCTCTTGTCAGGTCCGGTTCAATCCAAGATAGTAGAGGGTGTAGTGATCTAAACGTATCCCAAAGCGAAAAAACTGTGTAGTGTTTACCATCGTCTTCACTCAGTTGGTGAATCTCTAAATCTGTTCCTCTATATCTTCCATCCGCATCGCTTGCTAGGTTTGGCACAGTACAGCTGTGATAAAGAGATGTGTAAAAGATTTTGGACTTATCAGCATCAGCTCCCTCAATCAAAATTCTACTTAATTGTTCGTCCCATTTTTCTTCATTTGAAGTTTTAAATTCTTCAAAGTGTCCACCTTCAGCTTCAGCTGCAAGATTGATTAATGCGCCATTTATATCGCAAAAACTCAATCCAACTTTGACATTTAAATCGTCAATCACTCCAAAATCTGCTGCAAATACTGGAACGTACTTAAGCTCTCTTTGTTCAACACCATTCGAATCAACACCTAAAATTTCTGTTTCAGTAAGCTGATCCCTCCAGATAAACTTTCGATCAAACTTAATCGCAAAATAAACGTGCTGTTCAGTAGCCCAATTCTCAGAAAGTCTATGTCCTACAAGTGTATAATCGTCAATAGGGTAGATGCTGTAATTAATGAGCTTGTCTCTGTGGTCTAAATCAATAATAAGAGTTAGTGTATCAGCCTCTTCAAGCGTGTATTTATGTATCCCAACCCTATCTGTCGTAGTCAATTCTGCAGTCAAATTGTGATCCTCTAAAAACACGGAGTAAAACCCAGCGTGTGCAAATTCTCTATCCTTTATAAAACGGCTTTTATATCTATCTCTCCACTTATTTGCTTTTGCAAATTGAGTACAAGGCATAATCAGAATGTCACCATAATCACTAACTCCAGTTCCCTGAAGATGAGTGTGGCTAAATCCGTAAATAACTGAGTCTGTATAGTGGTATCCACCGCATCCGTCCCAACCCTCTAGTCTTGTGTCAGGACTCAATTGAACCATCCCAAATGGAGATGTCGCTCCAGGATATGTGTGTCCGTGACCACCTGTTCCTATAAATGGGTCTACTTGCTTGTGTAGGTCATTTTGGGCTAATAGATTAAAACCAAAAAGCGAAATCGTTATAAATAGTGTCGTTCTTTTCATCTGTTATTTTTTGCAGACATTACAATCAGCTCTGTTGTGAATGCCAAAGTGCAAAACTGCTGGCCTGTTTGGCGCAATAAGTTCGTCGAATGTAGCTCGAAGATCAAGTGGAAGATCAAGTTTGATCATTGCATTTCTCAACTCTGAGCAGCTTTTTTTCAAACCCTGCAACTCTAGCACCTTATTTAGTATTTCATCTTCAATAGCATCTAACCGTTCAACATCCTTGATTTTTCTAGAATATTCACTAATGCAGCTATCACATTTAACGACTTGATTGAACACCTTTTCTCTTACGGAGCCATCATAAGATCTTTTAGAAGAATAGACTGTCTCTAATTCTGAAAACAGGATTTTGGATTCTCTATTCATGAACCCATAATGATTTCCTATTTGAGGATTGCTGTACCAATCTTCGACAGCTTCAATGTGTGGATCAATGCCATTAGCCATATCATTTGCAGACCATTGGATAAAACGGTTTGGCCTAATAGGTGTGGAGCCAATCTGCATAGTGCTATCCAAGAAAAATATACCAGACGATAAATTGACTGAAACTCCAGAGTTGGGTAAACTTCGCAAAATTGGATTGGCATAAGTGCCTGTCATTGAACCCATGCAGGGCTCTCCAATTATATAACCTCTGTTTAGAGATTTAAATTTTGAAGCAAATGATACTGAGCCAGAAGCTGAAAGACCGTCCATTAATAGACATATTTCTCCTTCAAAAATATGCTTCATATAAGATTCTTCAGGAGAGAAATAGAGAGTATCTATTTCACCGATCTCTAAGTTAGCCAATCTTCTGAAATGTTCTAAATCCTCGTCCTTGTGGCTAAATTTTTTCACCACCCATTTTGTCAATCCTTTGTAAACATTACTCAAATCAGATTGAGCTTCTTCTGACATTTTTAAAATCACCGAATCGGGATATCTTATTTCATCTTTGTAAATGAATTTAATAAGCGTCTCTACCCTTGATGCTTCACCCCCCAAATTCCCTCTTAAATCAACTACTAAGTGACTGTGTCCAGATCTATTTAATTGCTTAAATCCCTTGTTTAACTCTTTGTAATACGCCCTGTATTCACCCTCATTGAAAGATTTTATTTTTAAAAAAACAATAGGCGTTTCCCCTTCCTCAGGCCAAACCCATTCAACACCGCAATCTTTTTCACTCTTCTTCTTTTTCTTCTTAGTTTTTTCTACAAATTCATCAATAGGATAATCAATTTCATCACCATTAACGTTCTTAATTCTAACACTTTCAGATTCATTTCCACAACTATTAAGGATTACCAGATTCAGCAGAGTTTCAGCAACTCTTATCTTACTCGTATAGCTTTTTCCTTCAATAGTGGAAAGTGAGAGGGCAGATGAAAAGAGATCCAATATTGGAACACCATTAATCTTGTCAATTTGGGTTCCAGGAGTAATGAATTCCTTTGTGTCATTGAAGACATAAATTCCCCCATCTAAGTATTTGAATTTGAGCTTTAAAATGCCAAATTCCTCATCGTATTTTGTTTGAAAATCTTTAAGGCTGAGCAAAGTGTGACTATCCTCGATTGTGGCTAATAGATTGCCAGCCAACGTGCAGAATTCAAAATAATTAGTTGTGCTATCAACTAAACTTGAACTTGCAACAAACACACTATCCCAAACCTCTTTTTCAACTCGCTTAAATGGATCTGGATTTACATTTTCAACCCAAGACTTAAGCTTAGCCAGGTCCTCTAAATATTCGTCAACTGTGCAAGTGTCTTGAGCATTTAATTCAGTCGAAATGAATGCAATAAATAAAATTGAGATACACTTGGCTAAACGATGCATTTTAGCTTTGGTCTAGCTTTTTAACCATTGTTAGAATAGTTGCAATAGCTACAGTCTCACCTGTTTCGTCATATACGTCAACTAGATATTTTACAATACCCTTTGCAACATCTTCAGCATCTCTTTTCTCTTGAGAAATCTTCTCTTTAACAGTTAGTCTAACTCCGATAGTTGCACCTGGATATACAGGCTTTGTAAATCTACATTCTTCAATTCCATAGTTGAGCAATACCGGTCCTTTACGTGGGTCTACAAATAACCCCGCTGCCTTGCTCAACACAAAATAACCGTGAGCAACTTTTTGCTCAAAAAGAGTTCCCTCTAAACTAGTAGAATCGACGTGTGCGTAGAAATTGTCACCACTCACATTTGCGAAGTTTGCAATATCAGCTTCAGTTACAGTGTGTTTTGCTGTAGTAACTGTGTCTCCTATTTCAAGTTCTTCAAAGTGCTTTCTGAAAACATGTGGTTCAGATTCTGGTTGAGCCCCACCTGGTTGATACTGCTCTGTTATAGCAGTTAGCATACTTGGATGTCCTTGAATTGCAGTTCTCTGCAGGTAGTGCTTTACACCCCTTAGACCTCCCATTTCTTCTCCACCTCCAGCTCTTCCAGGTCCTCCGTGAACAAGGAGTGGGAGAGGAGAGCCGTGTCCCGTACTTTCCTTTGCACTTTCTCTATCAAGTACGAGAATTCTACCGTGCATACTTGCTGCATTTCTAACAAAGTCAGCTGCTACATTTTTGTCGTGTGTTGTTATACTGCAACAAAGCGATCCCTTACCCATCTTTGAAAGAGCAACTGCATCTTCAATTGTATCGTAAGGCATTAATGTTGACACCGGGCCAAACGCTTCTACTTCATGCACGTTTGTCGCATTCAAAGGATTATTTACTCTTAGAAGCATTGGGCTCATGAAAGCACCCTTAACAGAATCCGCTCCAGTTGTATCAACTGAGTCAGGTGAACCGTAAACAAGTTCTGCTTCTTCTCTCAGCTTAGCAACCTGATCTCTTACATCATCTCTTTGGCTTAATCCTACCAGTGCTCCCATTCTAACCCCATCAACCTGAGGATCACCAACTACTGTTTTTGATAGAGCTTTTGATAGAGCTTCTTGAACTGCGTCTATATGTTTTGATGGAACCATTATCCTTCGAACTGCAGTACACTTTTGGCCACACTTTACAGTAATCTCTTTTCTGACCTCCTTAATAAATAGGTCAAACTCTGGTGTTCCAGGCTCTGCATCAGTTCCTAAGATTGCTGAATTCAGAGAATCAGCTTCTAAATTAAAAGGAACGCTATTGTTTATAACCCTATCATTAGACTTCAACATTCTACCAGTCTCAGCGGAACCTGTAAACGTTACAACATCTCTTTCGTCAACGAAGTCCAAAATATTTCTTGCAGATCCACATACTAATTGCAAAGCTCCCTTTGGAAGGATTCCACTTGCGTGAATCTCTCTCACAACAACCTCCGTTAAGTAAGAGGTTACAGTAGCTGGTTTTACTATAGCTGGAACACCTGCTAACAAATTCACTGCGATTTTCTCCAGCATACCCCAAACAGGGAAGTTGAACGCATTTATGTGAATTGCAACACCTTCTTTAGGAACTAGTAAGTGATGCCCCCCAAACGTTCCCTCTTTTGAAAGGGGAATAAAATCTCCATCAACAGCAAAAGGTGTATTTGGAAGCTTTCTTCTCAAACTAGCATTGGTAAACAGATTACCTATACCTCCTTCAATATCTATCCAACTATCAATCTTTGTCGCACCTGTAGCCCAACTCACTTTGTAAAACTCATCCTTTTTAGAGTGAAGATGCAAAGCCAACGCTTTTAGCATTAGTCCTCTTTCTTGGAAAGTCATCTTTCTAAGAGCATGTCCACCTTCATTTCTAGCAAACTCATACATTGAAGCAATGTCTAGTCCATCTGAAGATGAAGTAGCAATTGCTTCACCATTGATTGCATTATAAAGTATAGATCCTGGACCATCTCCTTCAATCCACCTGTCCATTACAAGATTCCCTAGCTTATTCATTTTGATGTTTTTTTACCTTGCTAAAGTTAAATACAGCAAAGCCCAAAACTTTAAAGCAACCTTATATATATGTTTTCGTTATTTTAGCAGAGATTTTTTAACAAACACCTGTTCATCGAGGAAATTCGACCACTTGTCGACTATTTTTTTACAAACTCCTTAAAAAAGTGTTGTGATTTTAGATAAGTATGTCATATCTTAGTGCGCAGGTCTGTAAAAAGACTTCTAAATTTAACGAGTAAATAAATAACCGAGATAACAATAAACCCTTTCTCATGAAGAACATTTTCGCAATGACAGCTGCCCTATTGATGGGCTTTGGAGCTAGCGCTAACAACGTAGAGTTGGTAGTTGAGGCAGTTGACAACGGAGGTCTTGTACCTGGTAATACTTACCGTGTATATGCAGTACTTCCAACAGCACAACACTCTTTACACGCAGTATTCGCTGCAGAAGAGCACGTATTAAATGTAGCTACTACTGGATCTTTCTACCAGCACCAGTACGGCAGCTCTTCTTCACTTGACGTGAACGAAGCAATTGTAAACATTGAGCCTAGTCTTGCTTTTGATAGCTGGGTAACTGTAGGAGCTGAAAACAGCGACAACAACAATCTTTGGACTATCGGTGTTGATTACAACAATTTCCTTTCTGGAAACGAGCTAACTGTTACAGACGGAGCTTGGTTTGTTGTACCTACTGACGTTCAAGCTGCAGCTGCAGTTGGAAACAAGGTTCTTCTAATGCAACTTACTACTGACGGAACAGCTTCAGGTATTATCAACCTACAAGGACGTGATGGTGAAGGGAACACTTGGAGAGCTTACGATCTTACATTCACTTCTGACGATGCACAAGTATTCGGTTGTACAGACGCTAACGCTGCTAACTACAACACTGAAGCTACTTACAATGACGGATCTTGTGAAGGTCAAGCTACTACAGGTCTTACTGGTATCGCTGCTGATACTAAGTGGAACATTTTCCCTAACCCAGTATTTGAGTCAACTTTCAGCATTCAGTTTGATTCTGAGCTAGTTCTTGGTGATGAGAACATCGTTGTTGAAGCTACAGACTTAAATGGTAAGGTTGTTCTTTCTTCAGAGTACAGCCAGCAGAATGTAATCGGTGGTAATCGTCTTGTTATCAAGCACGAACTTGCTGCAGGTACTTACACATTATCTGCTAGACACCGTGACTTCTCTTCTGCTCAAAACTTCGTAGTTACTCGCTAAGAGGTAGTAGAAAGAAAACGATATTTAAAGGGAACCTTCGGGTTCCCTTTTTTATTTCCTATAACCTAGATGGATTATCTTTCAGTCATGAAATATTGGTATTTATTATCGCTTGTCACAATTGTACTTATTTGTTTTGGGTGTGGAGATTCAAACTCGTCATTTGAAATAACAAATGAAGTTTATATAACAGAAGGAGGTAAGGTCGAAGTCGTAAGTGGCCCTATGATTGGTCACGTTAGCATGAGGTCAATTAGTGTTTGGGTTCAAGCGAATCGCAAATGTGACTTAAGCTTAAAAGTTTGGAATGACGAACTTACTGAGGAGTCTGATATTGTTAGTGCAGAATCAAGAACTGCAAATTCTGCAGTATTACAAGTTGGTGGACTTTATCCAGGTTCTGAATATTCTGTTGTTGTACAATCAAATGGTAAGTCTATTGGAGATACTTTAAAAGTGAGTACGCAAGTTCTATGGGATTACAGAATGGATCCACCAGCATTTAAACTTATAGCCGGTAGCTGTGCCTTTATTAATGATTCACTTTACGATAGGCCTGGTAAGCCATATGGAGATGAATATGAAATTTTTGAGTCCATGGCAGACGAGGACCCTGACATTATGCTTTGGTTAGGTGATAATATATATTTAAGAGAGGTAGACTTTCAAAGCTACTCTGGTTACCTACATAGATATACACATACAAGGTCTACACCTGAAATGCAGAGACTATTGAAGTCTTGTCCTAATTATGCTATTTGGGATGATCACGATTTTGGACCCAACGATGCAGATAGAAATTGGATTCACGGGGATTGGGCGAGTGAGACATTTAAGGCGTTTTGGGCTAATCCAAGTTATGGTGCTCCTGCAGGTGCTAATAATGTAGCAACTGCATTTAGATTTTCAGATGTAGAATTCTTTTTGCTAGATAACAGATCTAACAGAGTACATCATTACAATGAAACTCAAGACCCTCAAGTCTTAGGTGAAGACCAAATAGATTGGCTAATTGCTGCAATGAATAAGAGCTATGCTCAATTTAAAGTCGTTGCTATTGGAGGACAATTTTTATCTGACAATGCTTCTCACGAGAACATGGCTCGTTTTCCTGAAAGACAAGAAATTATTGATAGGATTGAAGAAGAAAGAATTCACGGAGTAGTTTTTATCAGTGGTGATAGACATTGTACTGAACTAAGTAGACTTGAATTGGATCATGGAATTGTAGTTCATGATTTAACTACTTCACCTTTAACTAGCTCTAGTTATAACAATGAAGAGGAGATAAATACTCTTAGGGTAGAAGGAACTGTTGCAGCTGAACGCAATTATGCTGTTATGAACTTTTCAGGTCCTAGAAAGGATAGGATTATGGAGATTATCATTAAGGATGTAGAAGGTGAAGAAATTTGGACTAGGAAAATAAGATCTAATGAACTATGAGTTTAATAAGAGATATAAGAACAGATTATACTAAAGGAGAGCTGAGCCATGACGCTATGCTTGATTGTCCTGCAGAGCAGCTTGCATTATGGATTGAGGATGCAACTATGGAGGGTGTTAGCGACCCAAATGCTTTTTGTTTATCTACTTTGAGAGATGGTGGAATGCCAACTGGAAGAATTGTTCTTGCTAGAGGAGTTGATGCAAGTGGAATAGTGTTTTATACAAATAAGCAAAGTTCAAAAGGCGACGAGATTGAGAAGAGCTCTAAAGCGTCTGCTACATTCTTTTGGCGTCCTATGCAAAGGCAAGCTAGGTTTAGTGGTGTTGTAAAGCATTTAAGTGATTCAGATTCTGATGTTTATTTTGCTTCACGTCCTAGAGCTTCTCAAATTGGTGCTTGGGCTTCGGATCAAAGCAGTACTTTATCAAGTCGCAAAGAACTAGAAGAAAAATATGCAGATTTCGAAGTGAAATTTGATGGTATTAAGGTGCCTAGGCCACCTCATTGGGGTGGATATATAATTGAGATTTTAGATGCTGAGTTTTGGCAAGGTAGAGCATCAAGACTACACGATAGAGTGAGATATGATAAGGTTGGAAGTGGTTGGAAGAAAGTATTGCTTCAACCTTAAGCTACTCAAACTAGTCTACTCTTAGGACTAATCCTTTTAAATAAGAGCCCTCAGGATGGAAAGCACTTACAGGGTGATCCGCAGGTTGATGAAGTCTATGCAGGATTCTTACTGTTCTATTTGCACCGATTGCAGCAGATATAATTGTGTCTGTAAATAGCTTGTCATTTACTGCTTGAGAGCATGAAAATGTGAAAAGTATAGACCCAGGCTTCATTGATTCTAATGCCCTTAGGTTTATTCTTTTATAACCTTGAACTGCCGCGTGTTTGGCAGATGCTCTTTTTGCAAATGCGGGTGGGTCAAGAACCACAACATCGTAATCCTCTAATTCCTCTTTTAAGAATTGGACTGCGTCTGCATTGATGGATTTGTGTTGGGTTTGGGGTAGGTCATTTAGATCTACATTTTCCTCGCAAACTTCTAGTGCTCTTGCTGAGCTATCTCAGCTGTGGACCTCAGAAGCTCCTGCCTTCATTGCATAAATTGAAAAGCCGCCTGTGTAGCTAAATACGTTTAGAACCTTCTTTCCTTTAGAGAATTGGCCAAGAAGTTTTCTATTCTCTCTTTGGTCAATGAAAAACCCTGTCTTTTGACCTTTTTCCCAGTCAATATTGAATTTATTGCCGTGTTCAAGTGCATAATGGTTTTCCGGGATTTCGCCCCAAAGAAGGCCGTCAACGCTTTTTGTGTCGCCGTGTTTAGCTAGTGACTTTGAGCTCTTGTCGTATATAGCTTTTAGATCCGAACCTAGAGCTTTGGAAAATGCGTCACAGAGCAATTTACGGACGTTGTGCATTCCTGGTGTATGGCATTGGATAACTAAAACTCCACCGTAGAAGTCTGCGATTAATCCTGGAAGGCCATCTCCTTCAGCGAAAACTAGTCTGCAAGTATTATTTGTATCTGTGAATAAGCCCAAATCGCGCCTCACCTGTACCGCTTGCTGAATCTTGGTGTACCACCATTGTTCATCGGGTTTAATATCGCCGAATGTAAGTAGTCTTATTGCGATAGATGTTCCAGGTGAGTAGTGTCCCCATCCAAGAATTGCACCTTTATTCGCTGTAACGCAAACCCAATCACCAGCACCTGGTTTTCCGTCAACACTTTTGATAGCACCGCTGAACACCCAAGGGTGTTTGCGAAGAATACTTTCTTGGCGTTTGGGCTTGATTTTAACTGTTGCGTAATTACTTCCTGGACTTATCATAATGCTCAACTAGGCTGCGAAGCTATGAAGACTTTTGTCCCTTCTGTGTAAATAACACCTGAATCTAGTAATTGCCTTAGTATTTGTGACACTGACAATCTGTGGCCAGGATCGAATTTTCGGATAAGATCATATGCGCTTATACCATTTTCACGGCTAATTATTTTGCGTAATGATGCTTCAGCTCTAGAAGAATCCCAAGTGCAATTATCACAAACTCCACAATTATCTGCAACCAGGTTTGAATCTAAATAGTTCTCTAATTCAACAGCCCTACAATCCTTGGATTGAGCGTATCTATTAACCAAATCCAATTTATCTAGAAGATGCTCTTTTCGCGAAGCCATCGATTTAGAATCAACAGCTATTTTGTTTGCTGCTACTCTTGATTTTGGCCAGGTAATCTTTAATTCACCATTGTTAGGAGCCCAAAGTATCAACCCCTGTGCGTCCAATGAAACGAGTGCTGATTCTAAATCTTCTTGCTTGCACAATAGTTGAGAACACAATTTTTTTAATTGAATTTGAATCTCTTCAGAAGGTGAGGTGGAGATTCTCATGAAGTGAGTAGATAGCTTTCCTACAAGACCTGATTCTTCGTTTAAAATTCTGTTTTTTCCTCCGTGCCAAACCACATATCCGTCTACAACAGATGGCTCTTTGACAGAAATGTAAGAGTGAGATTCTAAAATCGCTAAACATCTTCTTAGAACAGAACTAGAAATGTTCAGTTTGTCTAATGCTTTGTCTATAGAAAAATCACACTTTT
Organism: Bacteroidota bacterium; assembly: GCA_036152255.1. Taxonomy (GTDB): domain Bacteria; phylum Bacteroidota; class Bacteroidia; order Flavobacteriales_D; family Sanyastnellaceae; genus UBA974. The sequence goes on from JAYZNI010000059.1 coordinate 21,796, forward strand.
GATTATTACCTATTGCTACTCTTCCTTGGTCGGCTATGTTTTGGTATACAGCCTGAATGAGTGGTAATTCTGGGAATTGTGCTTCAATTGAAGAAGTATTTCTTTCAGATAGTTCTGAGTCGAAGAATGCTATGCACTCTGATTCTTTTAAATCGCGACCAGCTCTGCCTGATTCTTGGATGTATGACTCGAGTGAGTTGGGTAAATTGTAGTGGATTACCCAACGTACGTTTGGCTTATCTATGCCCATGCCAAAGGCAGATGTGCAACAAATGATTTGGGTTTTTCCTTTAATCCAATTGTTTTGACGTTTTGCTTTTACGTTAGAATTTAAGCCAGCGTGATACGATTCTGCATTTAAGCCCAAAGTATTTAGCCTTGTTGCAAATTTATCTGCTGCAGCTCGACTTTTGACGTAGAGTAGCCCAGCGCCATCAAAATATTTTTGGGATAGTTTGATCGATTCGTGGAGAATCTCAACCTCAGGGTCGCCCCAAAGATTAACGCTGTATTTGAGATTTGATCGCCTTAAGGAAGATCGAAATACTTGAGGGTTATCAAGTTCTAATTGCAATTCAATATCTCTCAGCACATCTTCGGTTGCAGTCGCTGTATATGCACCCCAAACTGCATTTGGGAATAGCGTTTTGAGATTTTTGATCTCGCGATAATCAGGTCTGAAGTCGTGTCCCCATTGAGATATGCAATGTGCTTCATCTACAATAATGGTTCTAACATCAAGCTTGTGAGCACGAGCTTGAAACATTTGATTTTCTATTCTCTCAGGGCTTAGATAGAGAAAGTCTAATTTACCCAAGGATGCATTTTCCAAAATTCTATCAATACCATCATTTCCAATGTTCCCTGCAAGAGATGAAGCCCTGATCCCTGATGATTTTAGGTTTTTAGTTTGGTCTTCCATAAGAGCCACAAGGGGAGAAATAACTAGGCAAAGTCCTCCATGAAATAATGCAGGCAACTGATAACAAAGACTTTTACCTCCTCCAGTTGGCAGAAGAGCAATTGTATTTGATTTTGACGCAAGAGAGTACACAGGAGCTTTTTGGTGCTCACGTAAGGAATTATACCCCCAATTTGATTGAAGGATGTTTTTAATGATTGTCTTTGACTCAGAGTTCAGCATCTTTGCACAAACCAAATATGATGAGGAACATAGTAGCAGGAAACTGGAAAAGCAATAAATCTATCAACGAGTCACGTGAGTGGATGAGCGAAATGAGTGAGTTGGCAACTTCAATGCCTTCAAATGTGAGAATAATGGTAGCGCCTCCAGCTCCGTTTTTAGCATCTCTTTCTGATGTTAAACCAACAAACATCATCCTAGCAGCCCAAAACGTAAGCGCAACAGGTACAGGGGCTTACACTGGAGAATACACAGCTGAAATGCTAAAATCTTGCGGAGTAGATTTTGCCTTGATTGGCCACTCTGAAAGGAGAGAATACTACGGCGATTCAAATGAAGTGGTGGTTGAAAAGATTTCTAGATCTATCGAGGCTGGACTTGGAGTTGTCCTTTGTTGTGGTGAGCCATTAGAAATTAGAGACGCAGGAACTCATCAAGAAATGATTGCAGGCCAATTAGATTCTGCACTTTCAAATATTTCAGATGTAGACCCTGAGAAGTTTGTCATCGCTTACGAGCCGATTTGGGCTATTGGAACAGGCAGGACTGCTACAGCTGAGCAAGCAGGCGAGATGCACACTTTTATTAGACAATGGTTTGGAAAGAAGTTTGGGGCTGAGAGAGCAAGCCAAATCTCAATCCTTTACGGTGGAAGTTGTAAGCCTTCTAACGCAAATGAATTATTTTCAAATAAGGACGTAGATGGTGGTTTAATTGGTGGTGCATCACTTAATCCAAGTGATTTTTGTCAAATCATCCAAGCAGCAGGTGAGTAGGGAATTTATAAGAGAAGATTATTTAAAACTGGACATAAAATTTACTCCAGTTCTTCCTGCAAGGGAAATAGCAATTGCTTATTTGTCAGAATTGGATTTCGAGGTTTTTGAGACTACAAAATTTGGTCTTATGGCACATATCCCAAATCTCAATATCGATAGAGATTTATTGAATGAGGCTAAGGCAAAACTTGAGGCAATAGCTGATGATATGGTTTGGGCTGAATCAATAGTAGAAACTGAAAATTGGAACGCAAAGTGGGAGGAAGAATACGAACCTGTCAAAGTAGAGGATAGGGTGGTGGTTAGGGCACCATTTCACACTAAATCCGATGCCTTACTAGACGTTGTTATTAAGCCAAACATGTCGTTCGGAACAGGACATCACGACACAACTTGGATGATGATAAAAGCCATGTTGGGTTTAGAATTAAAAGGATCTGTGGTTTTAGACATGGGATGCGGCACTGGTGTGCTTGCTATTGTAGCCAAATTGCTGGGAGCAGAGAGAGTTTTGGCCATTGACATAGAAGAAGGTGCCGTTGGTAATACAATAGAAAACGCAGCATTAAACGGAGTTTGCATTGACGAAGATTTCACAATTGATTGTGGTACCTCTGAACTTTTGGCCTCGAAGTACAACGGTTTAAACAACATCATACTAGCAAACATCAATCGCAATGTTCTCATAGACGACATGTCTTCCTATAACCAAGTGCTAAAGCAAGGAGGCTCAATTGTATTTTCTGGATTTTTCTCTGGAGATGTAGAAATAATGAAAATTAAAATCCAAGCTCTAAATTGGACAATTACATCAACTCTTGAACGAAATGGTTGGGCGTGTATTATTTGTGGGAAACCTGCACTTTAGTCTTAAAAACTCTACTCAATTAAATCATAACTTAGGACTTGATGCAGAAAGTCCTATTTATCTTGTTTACACTTTGGTTTACAGGCATTTCAGCCCAAACCGAATTACCAACTCTTGGCGTATTTTTAAAAGATTTAGAATCTGATCTATCGAAAAGCCTTCCTAATCAAGCCAAATGGTTAAGCTCAGAGTTTACGAAATCCTTCAATAGTAGCTCTGCTACTAGAGCAATGCAAGACACAGTAATTTCTACTGTAATGCAACTTCAGGAGACTAATATCAAGTTGTCTACTGGAATATTTGGTTATTTAGAAGGAGTAAATGCTCAACTAAATTCTGATTCACTTAGGATGGAGATTTGGGACGGATGGCACAAGTCCATTATTTCTCTAAATGAAAATAGAAGGTGGTATAAAA
>JAYZNI010000060.1:0-6689 GCA_036152255.1 Bacteroidota bacterium
AACTATCCACTCTATCACAGCCTATTACATCCATGGAAATATATTGGTATGTGCCTGATTCATTATAGTTTTGACCATTCCAAAAGTACTCGTTGCACTCAATAGCAGTAGTGAGAGAATAAGTTGCTAGGTGAACCACCAGGTCAAGAGTTGCAACGGAATCACATCCCATAGAATTTTCTGTAGTGTACGTATAAACCCCTGTTGAGTTGTAGTTGACGTTATTCCAACTTACAGGATCACACGACACCACAGTAGTTAAAGAAGTTGTCACCTCTCCAAGCATTTCCACGAAAATTTCGTCAGTTTCAACTATCTGAGTTCCGTCGCATATATTGTAAACTACTTCTGCAGTGTAGGTTGTACTCTGTGTTGGGCAAATCTCAACATTATCACCAGTCGCTACCTCAACCCCTACCTCGTCGTACCAAGTAACTTCATAAACACTTGCACCGCTTGGCGAAAACCTCCACGCTTCATTAGATGCAGACCAAGACCCAGTGTTTCTATTTGGTGGAACATATGCAATTGTCCCAGCTGGATTTTGGATTCCAATTACAGCGTTTCCACTGTTCCAACTATTGCAAGTTGGTTTATCATCTATATAAACGTCTATGATGTTTGTCGTCTCGTATAGTACGATTTGTTGGGTTGTGTAAATACTGTTACACTGGTAGTGAGGTACGTTGTAAAAGCTAACTATGAAGGTTCTACAAGGGTAATCTCCTTGTACTGCATATCTGATTTCTCCTCCTAAAGATGGGTCTATGTCGTGGTAAGCTCCATTTATTGAATTTTGGTATGGAACGCCGACAGCATTAGGCATTTGTTGGTCAAAAGCCCAAGCACAATCTCCACCAGCCAACCATGGGTCAAACGATAACACTCCGTTTGCCCCGATCACAATTTCATCATAGGTGTTTCCAAAAAAGCAAAAGTCAAATGGCAGGTCAATTGCTTCACTCCATATATCATCATCGCCAACAAAAGCAACAGTTCCCTGGTCATAGGGATATGGAGGGTTATTTGGGATGGAGATGATGTCGTATTGAGTAGTTTGACCTACTTGCTGAACATCAGCACTCAAGGGAACGCACCCGTCAGTACAATCTACACTCAAATCTGGACCTAGGTCTATACTTGCACAACCTGTGAGTTGTGCAATTGTGTTTGGGCTAAGTAAGAGGAGTGATAGAAGGATAGAAAAATATTTGGCTTTAGTAATTCTCATTCTTAATACTTTCATCTTTTACCTCTTTCTTGATTAGCATGTCATCCCAAGTAAATTCAAGGATTACAAAGAAAGAACAAACAACTAAAAGGAGTAAAATATGTACCATGCTAATAGGTTTTTAAGATTAAACATGGATTAGAAAGAGTTCTTGAGACAATCTTAAGGCATGAGATATATATCATCTTTAAATTAGACGGCTAGAAAATTATAGGGTTGCTTTGTGGCTTCTTAAAGTTTTCCGTCGAGCCATCCTGAGGAGATTTGGGCTCCGTGCTTTTCGTAGAACTTTATAGCTGGCTCATTCCAGTCGAGCACTTGCCAAACCAAACCAGCTAGCCCCTCTGCCTCCACCTTTCGCTTGAGGTTACCGAAAAGCAAAGTCCCTATCCCCTGCCTTCTAAACTTTTCTTTCACAACAAAATCCTCCAAGTAAAGTAATTTACCCTTCCAAGTAGAATACCTTATAAAATAAAAAGCCAAACCAGCAATTTCACCATCAACTTCTGCTATAAGAAGCCAATAATAAGGGTGCGCACCAAAGCCGTCTTTCTCCAATTGTTCAACGGTAATCTCAACCTCATCTAAGGCATTTTCGTAGTCGGCTAATTCTTTAATCATATCAACCACTTCTGACAAATCCTCTTTTACTCCTTTTCTAATGGATATTATTCTATTTTCTTCTTTAGTCAGAGTAGTGTGCGTCATTTTAATTTATTTTGCCTTGAATTTAAGACTTAAAGAATTAACGCAATGTCTGATATTTTTTGAAGTGAAGCCCTCGCCTTCGAAGACATGACCTAGGTGACCGTCACAATTAGCACAGCATATTTCTACTCTAATCATCCCAATGGAAGTGTCTCTGTATCGTGTTACAGACCCTTCTATTTCTTCATCAAAAGACGGCCAACCACATCCCGAACTAAATTTTGAGTTCGACTTATAAAGCTTATTTCCGCATGCTCTACAGCAATATGTTCCTTCTTTATAATGTTCGTTATACTCACCAGAAAAAGGACGTTCAGTTCCCTTATTTGCAATAACATATTTCTCCTCAGGACTTAGTTTCTCTAAATACTTTTTATCCACTTATTCTACAATAATTTATCGTTTAATTCATGTACCTCTATGATTGATTTCAACAGAGTATGTACCAATAGTCCATTCTTCAATTTAGATGATGCTCTGTGAGCCATTTAATATAATAGGACGAACGAAACTTAAGGTACATCTCTTACTACGGCAATACTTTCGCTATGTACATCTGTTGTGAACTTGCTTGAGGTTGGATTTGGATGAATTACTTAATTACAAGCTTTGAAGTAAACTCTTCACAAACGACTATATAAACTCCAGATTCTAGATCTAATTCAATTAAAGTAGAATTTTGAATTTTATTGATATTAGCAACTACTCTACCACTTAAATCGTAAATCTGGAGAGCTTGAGAACCTAATGAAGAATCCCAAGAGAATGTCGTTTGATTAGTTGCAGGATTTGGATAAATAGTCAATTTTTCTAATGACTGATCTTCAACATTTGATGCGCAATCTATTAACCCATTTAGGTTGTATTGTGAAACATAATCCCAAATCACTTGTGACGCATCTATATCCTGGTTTGACCAGTAAGAACCTGGCCAAGAATGACCACCATTTATTACCTTGTAGTGTTCTATTGATATGCACTTATCTCCTCCATCCCACTGGTGTAATTCAACTGTTGAACCATCAGAAGAATCAAGGTCAGGCATAGGTGTAATTGTGGGTTCTAAAGAAGCGTTCACAGAGCTAGCTAAAAATTCATTTAAGCTATTGTAACCCAAAAAATACAATACACCTTCATATGTTATTCCCTCGTAGAAATCATCTGTACCATTTATTGTAATTGTCGGCATAGGATGAGTATAATTACACTCATCACGAGTTTCGACGTACATGGATCTAGCGACTACTCCAACAGCAGCAATTTTTTCACTGAGCCTACATGAAAGGTCAAACGAAAATCCACCACCATTTGAAAATCCACATGCATACACCCTTTCAATATCAACGCTATGGTTTGCTACCATCTCATCGATTAATACACTTACAAACCCAATGTCATCGTGAGGGTTTTCAAACGTGTAAGGTAGTGTTCCTGAATTTACCAGGCTCCAAACCGTTGAATTTCCGTCATTTGGGTCTGGTAATGCTTGAGGATAAACCACAATAAAATTTTCCTGCTCTGCCAACTCAGTAGAGAATAGATATGTTTGATCCTCCATCGTTCCAGCACCCCCATGAAAAGTTATCATCAACGGATACTGCTGAGACTCATCATAACTCGACGGAAGGTAGTATAAGTATTCCCTAGTCTCTCCGGCATGCTGGAGTGTAGCAGCGGTTTGGGCCAGAATGGAAGATGAAAAGGATAAGAATATAAGGAGTAAAATATGTGGTTGCATATTATAAAGATAATCCAATACATTAGATATTCCACTAAATCTTCACCACCTTAAAATATTTCTCAATAGAATTGTTGAAGCACTTCACATAGTAGATTCCAGGGACAAATTCGTTCAAGTATAAAGTATTTGAGCCATATGAACCACCTAAAATCGAACCTGTATCAATCAGCCTTCCCCAGTTGTCATAAACGACAACATTAATCTCATCGAGGGGCTCTGCTAATGAGCTGAATTCGATATTGATTTGATCACTTGTAGGGTTGGGGTAGAGTTTGATTACATAGGTTGTGAGGTTTTGGTTGAGGTCATCGAGGACATTTGTTACATCTACTGGGACAGTAGTTTCGAATACACAGGCGCCTGATGCATCCATTACGATGACGTTGTAGGACCCGACAGCTAGGTTGTAAAACTCGTTATTTTCTATGAAATTTTGGCCTCCATCAATGCTATATAAATATGGGGGATTTCCAGATATTGGAGTAAATATGATTGCTCCATCAGCAACAACTGCTGAAGTGACATGAGTGACATCAATATCTACGGATGTAAGAGTACAATATTCAATAGTTACTAATTCCTCATAGAGGCAAATATTATCATCACTCTTAACAACAACCTCGTATTCACCAGGTTCTAGGTTTTCGAAGTTGTTGTTGTTCGAGAAAGAATCACCTCCATTAATGCTATACTGATATGGGCTTATACCTGCATATGCATAAATGGCAATTGATCCATCGTTGTCGATAGAATGTGTAACATTAATATCTGCAGTAATGCTACACCCTCCTCCTGAAGGACAAATGAGTTCTTGAGCTTCATAACCAAAATCACCATCGTTATCGACAATGATGTATCCTGAAGAGTTTAGGACAAAGAAATTACCCCAACCGCCAGCACAGCATATTCCGTCTCCCCATGAATCGTATACGAACAAAGTATAGCAAGCATCGTAGTCAATACAAATATGCTCGGTAAACACATCCGTACTGTTATTTATATCTCCTTCAGCAATAATATTTTCCCATTGATCGAATACAGCCCAAGTTGTTTCGGAAGGCCAATCATCTGGTGTGATAATCAGGGTGATCTCATCAAATGTTGATTCGTCATCTTCATCAATTGTCGCAGATGAAGTATTATTCATCACTTCTCCATCTTGTTCTGCGTTGACACTGAGAAGGGTTACTGAAATTTCGTTATCTGATTCTTGAAGGATGTTGGGAAAGGAAGCTAGCACCATTTCTTGATCTTGAAAAGAAATGTCTACTTCCTCGTTGAAAGTACCAACGCTCTCTCCGTTTACAAAGAGTTCAAACTCAACAGCATTGATGGTTTCATCGCCAAGGTTAGTGAATAGTATGTTGGTTTGGATTTCATTATCGCAAAGAATATCAATCTGGCTCAAATATACATCTGCGTCTAAAGAGTGATTCTTAGAAAGCACAAATACAAGAGTGTCGTTGTTCCCATATTCATCGTCTTCATCAGTAACGATTCCTGTTAAATTGTAATCTCCTATTAGAGAGAAATCTTGTGGTAGAGTAAATTCAAATTCTGCGCTCGAGAATGGTTCTATAGTTTCTTCTATTGTTTGGGTTTCTATGAGTTCATCATTGACTAATAGAGTCAGCTCGAAGTCAGACATGTCGTTGAGGCCTGTGTTCGCAATATTTGCAATAACTATTTCGCTACTTCCAAGTTCTGCTGAGGGCGAGGGGCTAACAAATTCGGCAAAGTCCAAATCATTATCCGCCTTTATGTCAGACCAAAAAGACACCCAAGGCCTTGCTTGTTTGATTACCAATAGATCTTCAGCTGTCACCTTGTACTCTATATCCATCCCAAATCCTTCAATGCCCTCAACATCGTATAGGATGGCGAATTCATCGTGGATGGTAGAGAGGTAATCTCTCATTTGGTCTAAATAGATTTGATCCATTACCAGTTCACCCTGCTCGACAAGATTTGATAGGTTCAAAACAAGATATCCAGACCCCTCTTCCGGGTCTTCGAAAAGAAGAATCTCTTCTGGAACTGAATTTGGATCTGGATTTGTAATTAACGACTCACCTACCTGTGTGTTAAGGTAGAACGTGTTTTGGGTTCCATAAATGGGGTCGATACTAATTCCTACTCCGTTAGATTTTTCTTCTTCGAAATTGGGGTGACATAAAATTCCCATGGCTGCCATAAGATGGTCAACACGATAGAAGTCTCTCTCTTCATATGCCCTAAAATTCCACATACTAGCATACACCTGTTTGATTGACTTAGAGATGTGACCTTCGTCAAGGTGTTGGGTTCTTGATGTGTAAAGTCCTGCGCCACTGAAGCCTGGAAGGTCCTCGTTGTTCGTGCTGGACCTGCATCTTACAGCTGTTCCTGGAGGGAAATCATCATGCATAGCTTGTAAATCATCCAACATCCATTGAGGCATTGGTGCGTCCTTTATGTCTTCTCGGAAATCTTCTAATCGTTGGATACGGAAGTTGATGTCGTTTTGGAATGCAGGGTTTTCTATCATGACTTGGGCTTCCAGATAGAAATCATTGAACTGCATAAACTCATCATAATAGTAGAATGGAATACCAAACCCATTAGGTATTGTACCGCTTGGAAGACCAAACGACCTCATCGTCGCCACGTTTGTGCACTTCGCTCCAAATGCTGCTGACATATCAAATTCAATGAAGTCTAGAGGTAGGATTTGGGTAATGCTTAGGTCGCGTTCTGGGATTTGCTCCTCTGTGGGTCTAATCGCATCATACCACTCGTTTACCTCGTCTAATGTCGCTTCGTGAATCTCAAAATGGTCGTTTTATACTTTGTAATGCACGTAGTTGTTGAGCAGACTCGCTATAGAATCTATTGACAATGGGTCAGCTATATAAGAATTAGGAATATTATCCTGTATAGCTCTAAGATTAACGTGAGAAAGAGGGGTTTGGACTACAGAAGTTATTATACCTCCTACTCTAGGGAGAGAATTTGGCAACACATCATATA
>JAYZNI010000061.1:0-11568 GCA_036152255.1 Bacteroidota bacterium
ATGTATAATATCTGTGTTTCCGGTGATACGAAGACGTTATCATCATCTTGAGTATGGAAATCAAAGTAGATCCAATCTTCGCAGCCATCGCATTCTCTTCCATAGCTTATATCTGTTTGTTGAGGGGGGAAAACAATTGAATCGACTATTGTTATTCCATCTGGTTCTGTAAGGAAAATTCCCTCTCCATCTGGGCTAAGCTTGAAATTTGTATGGTTTTCACCTTGCTCTGTATCATTATCAAGCCAAAAAACCAAATGGCCACCAGGTGTTATTGTAGTTATACCAGCATTAGTTGAAGGTATTTCATACTTAGTAAGATTGTCCTCTCTGTCGCTTAAGTAATATCCTTCTAAATTCAATACTCCTCCTTCGTGATAAATTTCTACCCAGTCGTCAAATTCAAAAAAGTCGTCGTAAACTGCTTCTTGATTGCTGGCCATAAATTCGTTAATATATGTTTGGGCTTGGGTTTGAATCCCAATAAACACAAACAAAATAGAGAAAGTGGCAAGGTTGAAAAGAGTGTTCTTACTATGCATATTTGAAAAATTCACTCGAAAATTACTAAACGTTAGCTCTGCAAGCATCGGAGTAAGTAATTTTGCGTGCAAATATATTAATTATGGCTCACGGCACATTTCAAGTACCATATCCGGTAAACGAACCAGTTCTATCATATGCACCTGGTTCTTCAGAGAAAGAAGAACTCAGTGCTATGTACAATAAAATGTACAATCAAGAACCTATTGATGTTCCAATGTACATTGGTTCAGAGGAAGTAAGAACGTCTGATAAGCGACCTATGACACCTCCTCATGACCATGCAAAAGTTTTGGGCCACTTTAATTATGGAGATGCTTCTCATGTTTATGCTGCAATTGACTCAGCCTTAGCATCTCGTACTAAATGGGCAGCATATTCATATGTTGAAAGAGCTAGTATTTTCTTAAAAGCTGCAGATTTAGTAGCAGGTAAATACAGAACAAAGATTAATGCATCGACTATGCTCGCTCAGTCAAAGAATTGCTTTCAAGCTGAAATTGACGCAGCATGTGAGTTGACAGATTTTTTGAGATTCAATGCTTACTTCGGTCAGCAGATAATGGAAATGCAACCAGAAAGCGCAGATGGAATTTGGAATAGAATTGAATACAGGCCTCTTGAAGGATTTGTATTTGCTGTTACGCCATTCAATTTCACTGCTATTGCTGGCAACCTACCTGCTTGCATGGCGTTAATGGGTAATGTGGTAGTTTGGAAACCAGCTGATTCTCAGATTTATAGTGCACATGTATTAATGAAAATATTCAAAGAAGCAGGAGTGCCAGACGGTGTTATCAATATGGTTACAGTAGATGGTCCAGTTGCAGGTGATGTTGTATTTAATCACCCTGATTTCTCAGGTTTACACTTTACAGGATCCACTGCTGTGTTCCGTCATCTCTGGAAAACAATTGGTGAGAACATTGCTAAATATAAGACATACCCAAGAATCGTAGGTGAAACTGGAGGAAAAGACTTTGTAGTTGCTCATAGTAGTGCAAAAGTTGATGCTGTTGTTGCTGGTCTAGTTAGAGGAGCATTTGAATTCCAAGGCCAAAAGTGTTCAGCAGCATCTAGATCTTATATCGCAAACGATATTTGGCCTGAAGTAAAAGAAAAGCTAGTTAGTGAAGTTGCAACTCTAAAAGTTGGCTCGCCAGATGATTTTAGCAATTTTGTTAATGCTGTAATTGACAAGAGAGCATTTGAAAAAATCACATCATACATAGATTGGGCAAAAGAGCAAGACGATTGCGAAATCATTGCTGGTGGAGATTATGATGGATCGAAGGGGTACTTTGTTAACCCAACAGTAATTGTTACTTCTAACCCAAAGTTTAGAACTATGGTTGAGGAAATTTTTGGTCCTGTTCTTACAATTTATGTCTACGATTCTAAAAAGTTTAAAGAAATACTTGAATTAGTTGATTCTACAAGCGAATACGCTCTTACAGGGGCTGTTTTTGCTCAAGATAGATATGCCTTGAGTCAAGCTAAGAATGCCCTAGAAAATTCAGCAGGAAATTTCTACCTAAATGACAAACCAACCGGAGCAGTAGTTGGACAACAACCATTTGGTGGAGCAAGAGGATCTGGCACAAATGACAAAGCAGGCTCTGCTTTGAACCTGCTTCGTTGGGTTAGTCCTAGAACGGTTAAAGAGACTTTAGTACCTGTAGAAGACTACAGATACCCTTTCTTAGGGTAATTACTCTTCAGAAGTCCCGTATTGAGAGGCTGGAATTGTAGACATATCTACTTTTTCAGCCTTTCCCCCTTTTATTTTCTTGAATTCTTTTGCATATGGTTCTTGAAGAGATCCATCTGAATTTAACCAAGATGTTCTAACAATTAGCTTTTCCTTCCTACCCTTTCTCCCAACTGAAGTTATTTCACCAGATACAGTTCTCAATCTAAATGCAGCATTAAGTATGCTAGCTCTTGCGTTTGCCTTTCTTCCTTCAGAAATTTTGTGGAGAGACATTGCATCATCAATCAACTCGTCATAAGACATTGGCTTCTTTCTTGCTCTAAGTCTATTAGTTATAAACTTTCCCCACACACTTTTAGGTCCTCTTTTCTTAGCAACCTCTCCTTTTGCAGTTAGCTTTACTACTGTGTCTTTGCTTTTAGAAATAACAACATCACCACTGAGTTTAGCCAGCATTTCATTTACGTGATTTAATTTTTTCTCAAGTTCCTTTTTTTCAGCATTATAGTGAGCTACGAACTTTTTTAGCTCTTGCTTGGTGAATTTCACGTTTGACATTTCACTTATTAATTAGGTGGCAAAAATAGTGAAAGAAATACAAATAGTATGTACGATTATAAAATGGAGAGGGGGACCTAATTAAAGATCCCCCTCGTGTTACGGTGTAAGCCGGATTCTGTTCCGCAGGGTGCGGCTTCATCATTGATCTAATGCGACCTACCCTCTAGTTCGAACGAGCAGCTCTCAGGCACTAGTTTACATGGTCTTGCAGCCCGCAAGGTTTACCAAAGCCAGCAAATCACTTTGCTGCTGGTGAGCTCTTACCTCACCTTTTCACCCTTACCTGTACTCCGAAGAGCCATCGGCGGTATAAATTTCTTTAGCACTGTCTGTACTACCACGTTTGGTAGCCCTCCCTTTTGAGGAGTGCGGTGCTCTTTGCTGTCCGGACTTTCCTCCCCGAAAATCGAGGCGATGAAGTCAACCGTGATTCAAAATTAACAAACACATAGTTAATTTTGTGTCTATCTAAGAATTTACCTGCGTTGTACAAGTATTATTTATTACATAAACCTTTTGGCGTATTAAGTCAATTCACCAGAGAAGCAGGGCATTTATCACTTGCTGACATTGATTTTGATTGGCCCTCTGATGTATACTCTGTAGGCAGGTTAGACACAGATAGCGAAGGGCTGTTGCTACTTACAAATGATAAAAGGCTCAATTCAGAATTGCTTTCACCTGAAAATGGACACCCTAGGACTTATCACGCACAAGTTGAAGGGACACCTAAATTTAGCGACATGAGAACCATTATGTCACCAATGCAACTAAAGATTAAGGGCAGGTTTTTTAAAACAAAGCCATGCAAAGCTTCAATTTTAGATCCTCAACCAAACTATCCTGATAGAGTACCTCCTATTCGTGTTAGAAAGAATATTCCAGATACTTGGATATCAATAACACTTACAGAGGGTAAAAACAGACAAGTAAGAAAAATGACAGCCCAATCTGGTTTTCCAACACTTAGATTAATTAGAGAATCTATTGGACCTTTTAAGTTAAAAGATATGGAGCCTGGTGAAGTAAGGGAAATAAGTACTGATGAAATTAATGCGTTAATTCACCTGTAATGATAAGAAGCTTAATAGTAGTCATTTATTCTATGTTTTGGTGTGGTTTGGCTGTAATCACGCTGATGATCTTTCCTAGGAGTGCAGAGTTTGTATTGTTACAATATGCCAAAAGGTTTTGGTCTACCCCCATGCTTAAATGGATAATAGGAGCACCAATTAAAGTTGAGATCAGCCCCAAAGCAGCAGAATTATTCGATTCCAAAAAGGGGGCAATTTTAATGTCCAATCATTCAAGTGACTTGGATATTACGGCATGTTTTGTAGCGTGCCCCACTCCTATTGTTTTTCTTTCAAAGGCAAGCATTAGAAAGGTACCTCTATTAGGCGAAGCAAATGCAAGAGTAGGCACAGTGTTCGTAGAAAGAGGTAATAAAGAGTCTTCTCTAAAGGCAATTAGAACTCTAGTAAACACAGTCAAGAACGGTAGATCTGTCGTTGTATACCCAGAGGGGACTAGATCAAAAACTGGGGAAATTCTTCCGTTTAAAAAGGGTGGTTTTCATCTTGCAGTACAGGCAAAAGCACCAGTTATTCCAATGCATATTTCTGGAACGCATAAGAGATTTCCACCAAGAGCAATTAAGTTCATCAAGCAAAAGGAGCCAATTGTTGTCAAGTTTGGCGACCCAGTTATATCAGATAACGTTAACGAATTAAGGGACTTGACGTACAACGCCGTCTGCGAGCTTAGAGGCTAATTCCAATCCTTCACGAATTGCTCTTTGGGCGTCAAGCCCTCTTGCAAGCTTTGCACCACCAATTAAGTGGACATCCATTCCCTTTGCAATCAGAGGATCTGCAAGGGGCGCAAAAGGAAGTTGGCCAGTACAAACCACAACATTATCAATGTCCAAGATTACCTCACCCTTATCTGGGTGAATAATGTGAAGACCTTGGTCATCAATCTTGTTGTACTTAATTCCACCCCATGCTATAACTCCCCTATTTCTTAAAGTTAATTTGTGAATCCATCCTGTAGTTTTCCCAAGCTTACCTCCTGGCTTACCTGGACTCCTCTGTAATAAATGAATCTTCCTTAATGAATTTGTACGTCTTGCTTCAGTTAAACCGCCCCTATGGTTTAAATCAAGGTCAATACCCCAAGACTCAGCAAATCCCTCTTTATCACTATCGTAAGTTAAATAATCCGCAACGTCATAGCCAATTCCACCTGCACCAATAACTGCAACCTTTTCCCCAACAACAACCTTTTCATTGAGTACATCTAAATATGTTACAACTTCTGGCCTATCTGCTCCCTCAATATTGAACGGTCTTGGCTCAACACCAGAAGCAATTACAATATGCCTGTAGTTGTGAGTTGTAAGCATGGATACGCTCACCTCTGTATTTAGCTGAATATTTACCCCAAGAGATTCTAGTCTATCAGTAAAATATCTGATAGTTTCATAAAATTCTGTCTTACCTGGAATCTTTTTGGCTAAATTAAACTGACCTCCTAATTCTGATGACTTATCATATAGGGTTACACTAAAGCCCAAATGTGCCAATTCTGAGGCACAACTTAATCCCGCAGGTCCACCTCCAACAACAGCAACACTTATGTTGTTTTGCTTAGATATTTTGTGAATACTAGGCCAATTTCCTTCATCACACGCTCTGGGATTTACAAGACATGAAGCAATTTTATTTTTGAACAAATGATCTAAACAAGCTTGATTGCAACCAATACACGTGTTGATTTTTTCAGTTTCGCCTTTTTTAGACTTTAAAACAATATGAGAGTCTGCTAAGAAAGGCCTTGCCATTGAAATCATATCAGAACAACCATCTTGCAATGCCTTTTCACAATCAACTGGGTCGTTAAACCTGTTTGTTGTGATTAGAGGAATGCCAACTTTTCCCATTAGTTTTTTTGTAACAAAGGCAAATCCACCTCGAGGCACCATGGTAGCAATTGTTGGTATCCTTGCCTCATGCCAACCTATCCCCGTGTTAATCACATCCGCACCGGCAAATTCAATTTTAACAGCTAATTCCTCAACTTCAGTCCAATCTGATCCCTCAGCAACTAAGTCTAGCATACTGAGTCTGTACATGATTATGAAATCAGGGCCCAGCTCCTCTCTTATTTGCTTTACGATTTCAATGGGAAATTTTATTCTATTTTCAAAAGAACCTCCCCATTCGTCTGTTCTCTTATTGGTTTCTGATGCTATAAACTCATTGATTAAATATCCTTCAGAACCCATAACCTCTACTCCATCATAACCAGCTTTTTGGGCAAGTTTTGCTGAATGAACGTAATCGTTTATAGTTTTTCTTACACCTCTTGAGCTTAATGCTTTGGGCTTAAACTTATTTATTGGAGCTTTAATTGCAGATGGAGCAACACAAAAAGGCGTGTAAGCATATCTACCTGCGTGAAGGATTTGCATGATAATCTTCCCACCTTCATTATGCACGGCTTCAGTTATAAACTTGTGTTTTCTAACATGAAGGAAGTTTGACATTCTAGACCCTCCAAACACTGTAACTCCAGCCCTGTTAGGTGAAATTCCGCCAGTTACAATTAGCCCAACACCTCCTTTAGCCCTCTCTGCATAAAATTCAGCCAATTTTGAATAACCACCTCTTTTCTCTTCTAGCCCTGTATGCATTGACCCCATAATGATCCTGTTCGGCAAAGTAGTATTGCCAATTTTTATGCTTGAAAACAGTTTAGGAAAAGTGCTCATTTATTCAAAATCTCTAAACCTATCAACGAAATCATCCCTTAACCCCATTCGTGAAATTTGCATCTTTAAACTTTTCTCAGAATCAGGATTAACAAGTTGTTTTTGGTTTGGCTTTAGTTTATTCCAAATTTCAATAAAGGCCAAATCACTTGTCTCAAATTTAAAGTATGTATCGTATTCAAAGTAATACCAATGTTGATTGCTTATATGGAAATAAACTCTTAGAATATCCCTTCCTCTATTTCTCTGCATCTCAACCCTTCCTGGAATTGTTCTGAAAATAGACTTATCATCAACTGTAGCTATACCAATTCTAGCGTCTGAAATAAATGAGTCTTCGAATTTATCGTAGTAAAAATCAAGATCAGTTAATACAATGGTTCTCTTTATCTCTTTGGGCATTTTCTTAAAATAGCCATCCTTTGTAAGAGCCTTCATTGCATCAGAAGCAATCTCTTCGCCAGCCATTTCAGTAATCCCGTATTCATAATTGTAACTAACATCAACTGGTTGAGCAGAGGAAGCGTTTTTAAGTTGATCTGCTAGATAGTCTACTAATTTTTCATTCATAAATAGATTTAAAGGCAAGGTTCCCCTCATCTCTATTTTATTAGATTCAGTAACCCAAGCATCGCCAATAAATTCGTGCTCAATTACATTAAAGTTAAATGGCAAATTAGATTTTCCCGATGAATAAACACCACACCCAGATTCTGGTAATTCTGTAAGTGATCCAGAAGATTTGGGGTTTTCGAATTTTGCATCTGTACTTACTACATACCTGGTTTTCTTTTTATCAAATCTCAGATATCCCTCTGGTTTGAAAATAGAATGATCCCCTCTATCAGGCTTTTTATTAAAGAATAACGAATAAGCTTCGTAAGGACTGTCATCAGATAACATTATACCTGCGTCAAGATGGGCTTTTCCTTTTTCTACGATTAATTCGTTTACAGGAATTTTAATATTGGCTGGATCTATAACAGTTGTAAATTCAATCCACTCCCTATTAAAATCAGGGCAATTGATTGCAAGTCTTGTTCCACCATCAAATTCCAAATGCTCTCTTTCCCCTTTTAATGTCACGTTACCCGTAAACTCAAAAAATGGGTCAAGGTAGAATTCTTGGGATATAGGAACCTTAGCAAGTGCAACTGTTGTGTTTGCTGAATCAACTTCTATCAGATCAAAATATATTGGCCACTCTACTTCATTAACATCCTTATACAAGTACTGAGCAGACCCTCTATAGTTTTTTCGACCATATATATTTATCGTAGCTTCAAATAGTCTATGATGCCTTGTTTCTCTATTCGTAAACACTTGTGCATTGTAAAGTGGATTCATTTGTGCATCCCTTTTAACTACTACATAGCCAGTATCCGGTATAACCTCGGCGTCTGCCACATTTATTAATGGAACATCATGACATTCGACTACAGCAGCACCGACCTTGTATAATGCACTTTTACTAGCGAATGAAAGAGAGTCTTGGTCTGGATGTGTTGAAATGAAATTCTCATTTTCAGCATCTGCTAAAGTGTTATCAAGCTGGATTTGGTCTAGGTCCATATACCATCTAAACTTATCCATGGTGCACAAGTACCTAATTGCAGGTAATTCGATTTGAGTGAATCCTGAATGGGACACAAAATCACCTATCCTTTCATCAAAATCTATTTCAGCTTGAACATTCGTTGTTTTGAAAGCTAGTGCATTCAAATCATGGCCAATGATTTCAAAATTAGCTGTGTCTGCTAACATTCCTCTTTCCTTCATGTTAAACAGATTTGAACTCAATCTAGCATCCTCAAATTCAAATTCTCCATCAGCTGTCATTCCTTGGGGATTTAAATGTATAGCCCCCATTAAGTCTGCATCTTCACCAAAACACTTTAGTTTTTCTTGGTCATATCTAACATCCAACATTTCCTTGTCTGAATGAAGTGCAAATTCAGCTACAGCCGCTTCTACAGACGGTACGTGATCCCAAATGGCTTCGTTAACATAAGATGTTGTGAGTCCAAATGCGGAATCAGGAACTAAAACCATATTATCCCCGCTAATATGTGATGATAGGTAATCAATCACACCTGTTCCTTGAAGTCCATTCATATTGAGCTTCATCTCTGCGGTAATGGTTCCTAAGCCTCTGTAAAGAGGGTAACCCTCTGGTGGACTTGACGCTTCTAATCCTAATGAGAAATCATCCATTAACCTAAGATCGACGTCTAAATCAGGAATAATTCCTCCCGCTAGTAATTCTCCAGAGAATCTAACATTATCCTTAACAAAATTGTCTAATGAGTCAATTTCAAAGGGATCAAGAGCATATCTAAATCTGTTTTTATGATATGCGCCCTTGTGAATTGCATAATTATCGTAGTAGACAAATGATGGTCCTGTTGAAGTTAGTACAGGATAATGTGGGTATAAATGAGATCTCCATCCAGAGCGGTTTGAAGGATCATCTATTTGAAGAGTGCCAGTTATTCCGTCAATTGTATTTCGAATCAGCCTTGTTTTGGGTCTTCCAGACGGATTGAACTCACCATCAATTTCTGCCCTTATATGCATCTTTTCTACAGCATTTAAATTAATTTGGAACGCTGAGTAATCGAATTCAAAATTACTTCCGTTAAATTCAAATTTTCCTGCTTTCACATTGCCTGCAAAGGTGAAATCTCTGTCTTTTGATATTTTGATTTTGCCTTTTTCTGGAGTAATCACCACTTCTTGGGCTTCGCTTACCTTAAATGGAGAAATACCACCTATATCTAATACTTTACTATTTAGACCAAGCACAGCGTTTGCACCATTTCCTACTTCTGATCTAAAAGCTATAACGTCGTAATCAGCTCTGCCCTTATTGCACTTAAGATGGTTATCTGCTTTAGGCAGCCATTCGCACCATCCATCCTCAACGTCATAACTAATATAACCTTGTAATGCCAAATCAATTAGCATAAGCTTAACTGTTGGTTCGCTTAGTCTTAAGTGATAGGCATATTCGCTAATATAAAATCCATTACCAGCTTTATTCTTCATAAAGTGCCTTAGCTCTGAAAGCGGGTGGATAGATGCAATTCCCATCATAGAATCGTATGATCTCTTGTCGAAATTGGCTACAGACCTAAATATTCCAACTCCTCTTCCTGATAGTAAAAGCGATCCAAGGTAAAGATTTGGAGATCCTACATTCCATGTAATTGCCTCTACCTGAAATTCTATCTTGTGATACGAATCTTCAAAAGCTTGCATTCCTATGCCTTCTTCAGTTCTAATGAACATCAATTTATTTGAAGGTTTATCATATCTAACGCTTAAACCTGGATGATAAATACTGTCGTTTTCCAGATAAATAGCCAGTTCTGAATCTTTAGACCCAAAACCATCTTTTCTAAACATAATATCATTTATGGAACATTTAATGAATAATGTATCAGAATTGTAAATTTTCAGAAGTCCCTTTTCATCGTTTACACCCGTACCATCTAATCTGGAACCTTTAACTACAATTCCACCCTCGAAATCCATGTTGGGAAAGAAATTTTCTAAAAACAATTTCTCTGAATCTGATTCAAATCTTGGGTATATTTTCTCTTCTGGTGTATTAGTTTTTTGAACCTTAAATATTAAGTCACCTGTAAGGGGCTTTTTAAATAAATCAGTATAAAATTCTACTGGACCACATTTAAAAGTGCTCCCGTTTAGTTTGATTTTGTAATTGTTAAGTACAGCAAACTGTGTTGAATCATTGAAAGTTGTGCCCTCCCAGTGTACCTGACCTCCTTGACCATGCCATTGGCCTGTAGTAGGTAAAAATCTTCCTGATGTATTTCTAATTGATGCACTATCACCTTTTGCATAGCAAACAAGAGTTCCACTATCGACTTGAACAAAAGGGATTGAATCAACCCCAATACTCATATCGCCTTCCACGAATTGCCAAATTGATGCTTTGGAATTAGCAATTGTATTTTCTGAGAGGAGATCCTTTGATAAAACTAAATAAGCAGTAAGCTTTTTGTGCCACCTTCTATTTTCATTTAGGGAAATAATAGATTTGTGCCATCCATTCCAAATCTCCATTCTAATCGAATCAGAATTTAGTTGAGCATTTACTCCTTCTAAATAACCAAATATTCCAGTAGACAACTTGATATTAGTCTCCTGAAGTTGCATTACAGTAGAAATTACTGTGTCTTGCATTGCTCTAGTAGCAGAGCTGCTATTGAAGGAATTCGTAAACTCTGAGCTTAGCCATTTGGCTTGAATAGGAACGCTTTTAGAAAGGTCAGATTCTAAATCTTTTAAAAATGCGCCAAGAGTTGGTAATTCGGTTTGGGCTGAGATGCCTGTAAACCAAATTGTAAACACGATAAATAGGACTTTCTGCATCAAGTCCTAAGTTATGATTTAATTGAGTAGAGTTTTTAAGACTAAAGTGCAGGTTTCCCACAAATAATACACGCCCAACCATTGCGCTCAAGAGTTGATGTAATTGTCCAATTAAGAGCTTGGATTTCCTTTTTCATTGTATCCACATCACCTGTGAAAAATCCAGAAAATACAATTGAGCCTCTTTGCTTTAGTACTTTATTATACGTAGACATGTCTTTTATGAGAACATTTCGATTGATGTTGGCTAGTATGATGTTGTTTAATCCTTTGTACTTCGAGGCCAAAAGCTCAGAGGCACCACAATCAATTGTGAAGTCTTCGTCAATGCTAATTCCGTTTAATGCTGCGTTTTCTACTGTATTATCAACGGCGCCTTCTTCTATGTCAATTGCCAAAACTTTTTCTGCGCCTAACAATTTGGCTACGATAGCAAGTACACCAGTTCCGCATCCCATGTCTAAGATCACAGTTCCATTTAAGTCTAAACCCAATATGGCTTTAATCATCATCCACGTAGTATCGTGATGACCTGTTCCGAAGGACATATTAGGCTTTATGACAACGTCAAGGT
>JAYZNI010000062.1:0-13197 GCA_036152255.1 Bacteroidota bacterium
GGATTAATTATAACAGGCATTATATCTATTTTATTATTAGGGCTAATACAAGTAGGAGTAATTCAAGGGTTGATACAATTAGCTGGTTTATTTGAACTATATGCTGTAAATGATTTAGGCTTACCTTTTAATACTGGGATATATGTGTATATCACTTTAGTTGCGTCTACCATCATTTCTTTATTAATCCTAACAAGCACAAAAACAAGAATAAATATATCTATAGGGAAAGTAATTTTAGCCATTCTTTGTGCACCTGTTGCGGCAATTCTTTATTTAGTCATATCAATTTCTCTGCCAGATCTACCAATAGTTTTTGTGACTATAACGGCTGCATTGATTGTAACCCCTTTGTATGTTTTAATCAGAAAAACTCTAGTTAATTATATTATAAGTCTTCGAATTCAACAAGCTATTCAGACTATTATTCTTTCTTTAGCCATGATCTTAATTGGCTACAGTTCATTTACTACTATTGTAGTTAGGTCTAGTGCGAATCCGCCAATGGACGAAAATGATCCTGAGAATTTTTTCCAGTTACTGAAGTATTTAAATCGGGAACAGTACGGAGATAGGCCACTTGCATTAGGTCAGTTTTGGGATACGCCTTTAGATTTAAAACAACAGTATAATGATGGCTCAAAGAGTTGGGTTAAAAGTTATTCTGTTAAGGAAAATAAAGGCATAAGAGATAAAAGAATTAAGTCCTTTAAGAGCGAATTGGCTGCGCTAAATTTTTTAGAGCAAGAGGCTAATGACAAGTATAGAATAGTTGAGGAATATGTAAACTCTGGTGAGAAAAAGGGTTCAGTACCCAACTACGATAGCAGGTTTACAATGTACTTCCCTAGGATGTATTCCTCAGATTCTAGGCATATTAAAGAATATAAGAGGTGGAGTAATTACAAAGGATTTAATGAGTATTTGAAATACACTAGTCCCCTTGTAGAAGGAGAGATGAACAAGCGTCAGTTCATCATGCATATTGAAAATGATATTCTGAGCGGGAAGCTATCAAAGGAAAAACTTGAGCTTTCCCTTAAAAAGCTTTTTAATTCTTATGGCCAAAGATTAAGTGACGATTACCAAGTTCGTTCATCAAATGAAATTGTGGTTAGAGATCCCCAATCTGGTTCGATGAAATTGGCCCCACTTGACGATATTAGATCAAAGGAGGCTTTGACTGATTTGATAGTGCAACAGCTTGAAAGTGGTTTGGAATACGGTAAGCCATTTGTGAAGAGATTGAATGCCCAAAAGAGGTATTATGAGCAGCAAGCAAGCCGCGCAAAAGACTACCAAAGCCAACAATCAGCTCTAGCTGGATTAGATAATACGCTTGAGAAGTTGCAACCAACGATGGGAGAAAATCTCAGATACTTTGCAGACTATCAAATGGGCTGGATGTACTTCAGATATTTCATGTGGAATTTTGCTGGAAAGCAAAACGATGTTCAAGGTCATGGAGGGTTTATGGACGGAAATTGGCTAACAGGCATCAATGCAATAGATGAGTTTAGGCTTGGTAATAGAAGCGAGCTAACTACTGAAATGAAGGAAAATAAAGGGCTAAACAAGTTCTTTTACTTGCCTCTAATTTTAGGATTAATTGGACTTGTATTCCAAACGACGAGAGATCCAAGAGGAGCAGGAGTTGTTGCTCTGCTATTTATTATGACTGGAATTGCTATTGTGGTTTACCTAAACCAAACCCCAATGCAACCACGTGAGAGAGATTACGCTTATGTTGGATCGTTCTATGCATTCGCTATGTGGATTGGACTAAGCGTATTAGCACTTTTCGAAACAGCTCGAAAATGTACTATAGAAGAATTGGCAAAAGGATTTGCTCTTCCAGCAGGAGCAGGCATTCTTTTCTTGTTATTAGAATTTGTAACAGGCGCCCCAAATACACTCTCTTTTAGCGTTCTTTTCATCACCTTGGTTAGCGCTGTCCTTTATGCAATCGCTTATGCAATGAAGGAGTTTAAACTCGAGGATAATGCCAAAGCGATAACCTTAGTTAGTTTGCTTATAACTGTACCTGCTCTGATGGGATTCGAAGGATGGGATGATCACTCTAGAGCTCATAGAAGAACAGGAGTTGATTTCGCAAAGAACTATTTAAATTCTCTTGAGGAAAACGCCATCTTATTTACAAATGGCGATAATGACACCTTCCCACTTTGGTATGCTCAAGAGGTGGAAGGAGTGAGAACTGATGTTAGAGTTTGCAACCTAAGTCTTCTAAATACGGATTGGTACATTGATCAAATGCGCCGCAAAGCATACGAAAGTGAGCCACTACCAATTGAGATGACCGAAGAACAGTATAGACAGGGAACTAGAGACGTTGTTCTTCTTAGGCCAAACAATGAATATGTTAACCTTCTCACTGCCTTTGAAACTGCTTTAGATGACAATAATGTGGAAACTTTTGGCACAAAGAACTACCAGTATTTCCCTTCAAATAAGTTTAGCATACCGATTGATGCAGAACATGTGAAGAGTTTGGGATTCTTAAATGAGGAAGAACAAGGACAAATCGAAAGCGAATTAAAGTGGGCTGTTAAGGATGGAAATGGAAAGCCACTTCAATATGTCCTCAAGAATCAACTTGCAGTTCTTTCAATTCTTGCAAATAACAATTGGGAGCGCCCTGTCTATTTTGCTGTAACCACTGGTGGTGATGCTTATATAGGGCTTCAGGATTATTTCAGACTTGAAGGCCTAGCTTATAGACTTGTTCCGATTAAGTACCCGACAAATCCAAACCCAAACATCATAGGCGGTATTGAAACAGACCTCATGTTTGAGAACGTAATGGAAAAGTGGGTTTGGGGTGGAATGGATAATTTGGATCACGGAATCTATATGGATGAGAATAATAGGCGCATGGTGACTAATGTTCGCTTACAGATGTCTAACCTAAGTGAGGCGTTGGTTGAGAAAAAAGATCCAAAGAGAGCACTTATTATTCTAGATGAAATCCTCAGGGGAACGCCAAAGCAGAATGTTCCATATTCTCGCGTAATTATGCCTGTCGTGGAAACGTATATAAAGATTTCAAATAGCGACACACTTAAAACAGAAATTGCTGGAATTCTTAGTGAGGAGGAACAAGCTCACGCCCTTTCAACGGCTAAGCAACTTACAGAGGATCTCTATACTCAGGCCGAAGAAACAATAGCTTACAGCTTGAGTCTTGCGCCAGAGTATTTTGCAGCTACAGAAGAAGAAAGGCAGCTTTCGCTTCAGGTTTGTGACAGGTTACACAGAGTGCTAAAGTACTACCATCCAGAAGACGAGTTCGTTGCGGAATTAGCTTCTCGAAATGATAGTTTGGAAAAGAATATCAACGATTATCAGGACGTGATTTTGGGCTTGTCTGACATGTCGGGTCAACCATCAGAGCCAAAACCTCAAAACACAAAGTTTACTTTCGAGCAAGCGAGATCTTTTATGATTGAGCGTTGCAACAATATAGGGCAAACCTTAGTTGATGCAAAAAGCTCAGACGCATACCCAATCAAAACATTCGTCTTCCTCTCAAGGGGCGATAACGGAATGATGTGTATCAGTTTAATTTCAGAAAATGAACTTGAACTGCTTGCTACAGATTGTGGTACCATGGAGGAGAAAATGTCTGAATGGGTTGCGATTAAATAAAATAAGTAGGCCAAATGACACGAGTTGCAATTCTTGCATCTGGAACAGGAAGTAATACTAAATCCCTAATCGAATATTTTTTAAGAAACTCTGAAATTGAGATTACTGCTGTGGGAACAAACCGCAAAACAGCGGGAGTAATTGAAATTGCAGAAAATTTTGGTGTTGCAACCTTTCATTTCAACAAAGCCCAAATGGCAGAAGGAGAGTTGCTAGCAAAACTGTACTCTTTAAACATTGATTGGATATTGCTTTCTGGCTTCCTGTTGAAAATACCGTTGGAGATTATTGACGCTTATGATAATAGGATTTTGAACATTCACCCATCACTCTTGCCAAAACACGGAGGCAAAGGCATGTACGGGATGAATGTACATAACTCTGTATTTGAATCAGACGACGATAAATCAGGTATGACCATACACAAAGTAACTGAGGACTACGATGATGGGGATGTAGTTTTCCAAGTTCAAGTAGACATATCTCAATGTGAGTCTGCTGAAGAAATTGCTTCGAAAGTTCTAGCTTTGGAGCATCACTATTACCCACGTATTGCTGAGGCAATGATTAACGATTAAAAATGGAGTTAAACACGACGGAAATAATGAAGAGTACAATGGTACTCTTTGCTGTGATTGATATCGTTGGTTCCATCCCTGTTTTGATGGATGTTAAAAGCAAGGCGGGAAACATTCATCCTGGCCGAGCTACAATTGTTGCATTGGGTATAATGCTTGCCTTTCTATTTATAGGAGAAGGCATAATTACATTTTTAGGAGTGGACATAAACAGCTTCGCTGTAGCGGGTTCGTTTGTGCTATTCTTTATGTCATTGGAAATGATCTTAGGAGTTGAACTTTTCAAACAAGATACTTCATCTATGAAAGCTGCGACGATCGTTCCAGTTGCCTTCCCAATCATTGCTGGAGCAGGTAGTATGACATCAATACTATCATTGAGAGCAGAATTCGACCAACTCAATATCACAATTGCCATTCTGTTTAATATGGCAATGGTTTTCCTGGTTCTAAAATTTCTAGGAAAGCTCGAGAGGCTTTTGGGTGAAGGAGGAATTGGTGTCCTTAGGAAAGTGTTTGGGATAATTCTATTGTCAATCGCAGTTAAGCTTTTTACATCAAACGCCCAACACCTAATCTAAATGCCTAAAGTAACAATATATACTGATGGTGGAGCCAGCGGAAACCCTGGCCCAGGTGGATATGGTATAGTACTGCTTTCTGGTGAGCACAGAAAGGAAATGAGTGGTGGGTTTAGGCTTACCACCAACAACCGTATGGAGCTTTTGGCTGTCATAATTGCTTTAGAGACATTAAAGTTTGATGGTACTGATGTTACTATTTACTCAGATTCGAAGTACGTTGTAGATGCTATTACAAAGGGCTGGGTTTTTGATTGGGAGAAGAAGGGATTTGCAAAAAAGAAGAACCCCGACCTTTGGAAGAGATTTCTAAAGATTTATACCAAACACAAGGTTGATTTTGTTTGGGTTAAAGGACATGCAGGAAACGAATTAAACGAAGTTGCTGATAGACTTGCAGTCTCAGCATATCAAGAAGGAGTTTTAGAGGTGGATAAAGTCTATGAAGCGACCAATGTAGATTAACTTTGCAGTGAATATTTTTCAAATGCGTACAGATTTATACCAAGGACACGATTACTTCAACATGGATGATCTTCTAACTGAAGAGCATAAGTTGATTCGCGATACAGCCCGAGCATGGGTAAAGCAAGAAGTAAGCCCCATCATTGAGGAAGCTGCAGAAAACTGCAAATTTCCTCAGCACCTTCTCCCAGGACTTGGAGAGATAGGTGCCTTTGGGCCATATATTCCTGAGGAATACGGAGGAGCAGGTCTAGACCAAATCTCCTATGGACTTCTTATGCAAGAATTAGAAAGATGCGACTCGGGCTTACGTTCAACTGCCTCGGTTCAAAGCTCACTTGTAATGTACCCTATTTGGAAATACGGTACTGAGGAACAAAGGAAAAAATACCTTCCCAAGCTTGCAACTGGAGAGTGGATTGGATGCTTTGGGTTAACTGAACCAGACCACGGGTCAAACCCAGGAGGAATGGTAACTAGCTATTTTGAGGACGGTGACGACATCATCTTAAACGGAGCGAAGATGTGGATTTCTAATGCGCCATTCGCACAGGTTGCTGTGGTTTGGGCTAAGAATGAAGAAGGCAGAATCCATGGCTTAATTGTTGAACGTGGAATGGAAGGTTTCTCTACTCCTACAATGAAAGGCAAGTGGAGCCTGAGAGCATCAGATACAGGTGAATTGATTTTTGACAATGTTAGAGTGCCAAAATCAAACATCCTTCCTGGACGTTCCGGGCTAGGTGGACCGCTAAGCTGTCTAGATTCTGCGAGATTCGGAATTGCTTGGGGTGCTATTGGTGCAGCCCTTGATTGTTACGACACAGCGTTGCGCTATTCAAAAGAGCGCCATCAGTTCGGAAAGCCAATTGCAGGATTCCAACTTCAGCAAAAGAAATTAGCCGAAATGATTACTGAAATCACTAAAGCTCAACTTCTAACTTTCCGCCTAGGTCAACTACGCAACGAAGGCCGTGCAACAAGTGCGCAAATCTCTATGGCCAAGCGAAACAACGTAGACATGGCTCTTAAGATTGCGCGTGAAGCACGCCAAATTCTAGGTGGAATGGGTATCATGAACGAATACCCCATCATGCGCCACATGATGAACCTAGAATCGGTGATTACTTATGAGGGGACTCACGATATTCACTTGTTGATTACAGGATTGGATGTTACTGGAGTAAGCGCTTTTAAGTAAGCAACCAATAAAAATTAAATCCAAAAAACAACCGCACTAGTAATTTTTGTGGGGTTTTTTGAATTGAAAAAAAGTGTAGGATGATTTAATGAAAAACGGAGTTTAAGGACATTAATCATTTCTTAAAATCAAGTTAATAAAAAAAGTGATCATCTAAGTAATACTCCCAAACTATCGCCTATCAGCGTAGCGTAAAGATAACATTCCGGACAAATCACTCCCCGTCCCACAAAAAGGGATACTTTTTCCTAAACCTATCTAGTTGACTTCTTACACAGCTTAGTTCAACCATGGGTCCCTTACTCAAAACCGACCCCATAAAATCTGAACCTAAACTATCACCAGTATACACATTGCCAAAAGGGTCTAACCCACATCTATTTACTCCCATCACATAACACTGATTTTCTATCGCCCTAGCTTTTAGCAAGGTCCTCCATGCGTGAATGCGAGGCTCAGGCCAATTGGCTACATAAATAATTACATCGTACAAACTTTCGGGCTTATTACGTGCAAACCCAGGAAATCTTAGGTCATAGCAAATCTGCAGTAGAATCTTCCAGCCCTTGTACTCTACAACAACCTTTTGATCACCTTCCACGTAATTATCACCTTCTCCGCCGAGGGTAAATAAATGTTTTTTATCGTAGACATTGTATTTTCCGTTTGGTCTAACAAACAAGCCTCTATTTCGCGCTGAACCATCATGTATTTTAAATGCAACACTTCCAAAAAGAGCGATATTCAATTCGGCACAAAGCCCCTTCATCCAAGATAAAGTTTCGCCACTTTCCCAAGAATCAATACATTCAGTATTCATAGAAAATCCAGTGGTAAAATTTTCGGGAAGGGCGATAATTTCGCAACCTCGGTCAGCTGCTTCGCGAATCCTTGGCTCAAAAGCCAATCGGTTTGCAGCGGGGTCTTCCCATGAAAGCTCCGACTCAATCCCTATGATTTTTAAATCAGACATTGCCCAAAGTCACCTCGTAATTGCAAATTTTGTCATGGCAGAATTTGAGCCGTCATCGTCAATTGCAAAAACCATGTAAACGCCGTAAGGGGCGCGAGTACCATCATCAAGGAGGCCATCCCAAGTTGCACGGCCACCAAGCGACTCTTCAACAGCGATTACTCGCCCAGAAGCGTCAGTAATATGTACTGTAGTTTGGTATGCTAGGCCATCAATTGTAATGGGCCCAATGTGGAATTGGTCTACTGGGTTTGGGAATACAAAGAGGTCTTCCATTTCCGGAGACCAATTATTCGCCTCACTTAAATATGAAACAGTTCCGTTATCAGTTGTGATAAATACTTCGCCATTCCTGTGGTTGATTGCAATGTCTAAAATGTTGTCATCTGGCAAGGGGCTATTATTGGTTGTGAACTGGTGCATTATCTCTTGGCCGTCTGCGCTAAGGACATAAACTCCAGAGCCGTTTGTGCCAACCCACTTTCTATTTCCACCATCAATTTTGATAGTTGTTATAACTTCAGTTTCTAGGAGGTATTGGTAGTTGCCGTCTTGTTGGATAAGAATCTGAGATGCGGTTGTGTTTTCGTCATTATTGAACAGACTTTCTGAACGATAAAATATTGCAGGTCCAGATGCTGTGCCAATCCAAATCTCTCCGTCAAGGTCTTCTTCTATGCAGTAAACGTAATTAGAAGGAAGAGAACCCGACTCCTCGCCAGTGTTTAAAAATCTCCAATTATCATCTGATAAATTCTCAATAGTCCCACCGTTGTCGTAGACCACTAATCCCCCGCCACGAGGCAGAAGTGCCCAAATATATCTTCCGTCGTATGTGCACTTAAGCCCACCTATGTTTTGGTCTAGGTTTAAATCCTCACCTAGATCCATTGGGATGAAATCACCACCTGCAAGCTTAACCTGAAGGGGGGTGTCGGTGAATGAATTTGTAAACCAAAGATTTCCATAGACATCGTAATCAACCCCTCCAATCCCAGTTCTAGGCCCACCACCAAAATCAGCTTCTTGAACAGTAGAATTTGTGTGGTTGTAGATTTCAATCATTTCGCCATCTAGGACTTCAATTATGCCTTCTTCCCAAGAGGCGAACATTACGTGGTTTGGGTTTAATGGATCAATGCTAACATCAATCATATCTCTAAGCCCACTAACTTCATTTTCACTATCTAGTGATGTAACATCTATCCACTCTTGGTTTACTAGTCCGTGAACACCGTCAGAATTGTAAAGTCCATCCCAAATTACATCAACTCCTCCTGTCGCAAACCACAGGTTGTCATTCCAACAATCTAGCTTCCTCGAACTTGCATTATCAGGGCCTTCGGGAAAGAAAACAGCATTTTCAGTACCATTTGGGGTAGGGTTTGGGATAAATCTTACTAGGCCACCAAATTCACTAGCAATCCAAATAGTTGTTTCCTCTTCTACCCCAAACTCTACATCGTTCACTTTCATCCAAGTACCCAACTCGTTTGTCTCTTCAATTAGATTCAAATTTTCATCGTATCGAGCTACGCTGTGTTTAAGACCAATGAGAAGAGTGTCATTTCTTGAATCCATTCCGTTGAGTCTATCCCCTTCCTGAGGCCAACCATTTAAAAGCGACCACTGCGTTCCTTCTTTATACCAAAGTCTCCCTGCGAACTGATCTCCTAGGTGAGCAAAAATTCTATTCGAAGTAAAGTTTAATTCACTGACTTGTATGTTTGGATCCTCTGGTAAATCTTCCCATTTAGTCCATGCCTCCGAACTAGTTAAAAATGGATGATTTACATCAGCTTCGTATACACCCTGATCGGTAGACACCACCCATTTATTATTATGCTTGTATACTCCACTAACGCCTAGTAAGTTTTGTTGGCCTTCGATGTACCATGTATCACTTACCTCTACATCACTAACATTTATGACTACAACTCCAAAAGACGTAGCTAAATAAGCGTTGGGCCCGTCGACGAAAATATCTCTGACAGACTTGTCACCTAAAAGATTGCTGTTTTTTATGTCTGGCATATTGTAGACTTCACCATCAATCATCAAATCTAAATTTCCGTCTTCGTAACCGATTATGAGTACGTGATTGCTATGTGCACTAATTGACACAACCGCTATAGCTGAGGGATTTGCTGCACTTATTCCTTGGACAATACTATGTCTTATTATCTGCTTTGTTTCGCTGTGATAGCTAAAAACAGCATATTTAGTCCTTGCATAAACGACTCCATCCGCAGGCGCTATTTCTTCAACCCACTCATATGGTAAGAAGTCTTTCCAGATGCCTAAAGGTCTGTATTCTTGGGCATTGCCATCAAGTGAGAAGCTCACTAATGCAATAACCCAACACATAAAACACCTCGATATTTTACTCAATTGCGAATTCACTGCATCTCTTACGTAAGCGAAGTTCGGGATATTGTGCTATGCTTTTGCATGTATTTACAGAAAGATTACTTACTTTTGCTTCGAAAATAGAGAAGAGAACAAAATGTGAGGGGCATGAGCCCCCTTTTTATGCTCTAAACTTTTCAAAATGATAGACGTAAAAACCATAAGCGCATTAGCTGAGGATTTCCTTGATGGAACTTCTGGCTTTTTAGTGGATGTTCAAGTCGCTGCAGGAAATGTAATTCGCATTTCCCTTGATAACGATAACAGAACTTCCATTGAAGATTGCATGGCTTTAAGTCGTCATATCGAAGGATCTTTAGATAGAGATGTGGAGGACTTTTCGCTTGACGTAGGTTCACCGGGTTTAGATCAACCAATAAAGGTTCTTCGTCAATACAGAAAACTAATTGGTAAGCAGGTTATGGTTCTTCCAAATGTTGGAAAGATGGTAGAAGGCGAATTAGTTAGTATTGAGGAGAAAGATGGAGGTGTTAAGTCTTTGGTCTTAAAGACGCGTGAGAAAAAGCGTATCGAAGGAAGAAAAGCAAAACAGTGGGTTGAAAACGAACACATTTTCAAAACCTGTGATTTAGAATGGACAAAAATTATAATATCGTTTAAATAAGGTACAATGGAACTGAACCTAATTGATTCGTTTCGCGAGTTTAAAGAATTCAAAAATTTCGATAAGGAGACTATGATGGCAATCCTTGAAGATGTTTTTAGAAATATGATTATTAAGAAGTACGGCTCTGACGAAAACTTCGATGTCATTATCAACCCAGAAAAGGGTGACCTTGAAATTTGGCGCAATCGTGAGATTGTAGAAAATGGTCAGGTTGAAGATGATAACATTCAAATTTCTCTTGACAACGCCCTCAAAATTGAGGACGACTTTGAAGTGGGAGAGGAAGTGTCTGAGGAGATTAAGCTAGAGTCTTTTGGACGTCGTTCGGTACTTTCTCTGCGCCAAAATTTAGTAGGGCGTATCATGGATATTGAGAAGGACAAAATTTACCAGAAGTACAAGGATAGAATTGGAGAAGTTGTTACTGCTGAGGTATACCAAATCTGGAAGCGCGAAATTCTTCTCGTTGATGACGACGACAACGAAGTTGTCATGCCTCGTGAACACCAAATTCCAGGCGATTACTTTAAAAAGGGTGATACCGTTAGAGCTGTTGTTGCGGCAGTAGAACTTCGCAATAATACACCTAGAATTATTTTGAGCCGTACAGCTCCTGAATTCCTTGAGCGCTTATTTGAACAAGAGGTTCCTGAGATTTATGA
Organism: Bacteroidota bacterium; assembly: GCA_036152255.1. Taxonomy (GTDB): domain Bacteria; phylum Bacteroidota; class Bacteroidia; order Flavobacteriales_D; family Sanyastnellaceae; genus UBA974. The sequence continues at coordinate 11,167 of JAYZNI010000062.1, forward strand.
TGGATTGATTACGGTTAAGAAAATTGTTCGCTCACCAGGTGAGAGAGCAAAAGTAGCTGTTGAATCTTATGACGACAGAGTAGATCCAGTAGGGGCATGTGTAGGCATGAAGGGATCTCGTATCCATTCAATTGTAAGAGAGCTTCGCAACGAAAACATCGATGTAATCAACTGGACTGAAAACGAAGAACTCCTCATGCAGAGAGCTCTTAGTCCGGCAAAAATTACTTCTATTATTATTAGTGGTGAGAATGAAAGAGCTGAAGTATATCTAAAACCAGATCAGGTGAGCCTGGCGATTGGTAAAGGAGGAAACAACATCAAGCTCGCAGGTCTTTTAACTGGATACGAAATTGATGTATTCCGTGAGGAAGACGAAACAGAGGACGATGTAGAATTGATGGAGTTCAGCGATGAAATCGATACTTGGATTCTTGAGGAGTTTATTAAAATCGGTTGCGACACTGCTCGCTCTGTTCTTGAAATCGATGAAGAAAGTCTAATTACAAGAACTGACTTAGAAGCTGAAACTGTAAAAGAAGTTGTGAGGATTTTAAAGAAGGAGCTAGAATAATTAAAGATCTCCATGTATTAATCCCTAACTTTCCCAACGATAAAAAAGCATATGGCTGACGCAAATAAACCAGTAAGATTAAGTAAAGCTGCTAGAGAGTTCAATCTAGGTATAGGCACAATTGTGGATTTTCTAGACTCAAAGGGAATTCAAGTTGAGGCTAAGCCAAACACAAAGTTGGACCCTGAGGTTTATGCTCTGGTGCTTAGCAATTTCCAAGGCGACAAAGATGCCAAGGAGGCAGCTCAACGATCAACAGTTAATGTTGACAGAGAAAACATCAGCCTAGCAAGTACAAAAAAGAGAGAGGTAGAAAAGCCTGAATCTTCAGCTGAAAAAATCGACCTTAACATCTTCAAGACAGATGAGGTTAAAGATGAGAAAGCAAAAGAAGAGAAGAAGGAAGAAAATCAAGCTTCAGAAGCACCAAAGCTAAAGGCCAGTCGACTTAAAGTAGTTGGCAAGGTAGATTTTGAGGCACAAGAAAAGGAAGCTGCAGCGAAGAGAGCTGCTGCTGAAGAGACAAGAATTAAGGCAAAGCTAGAGGCAGAAAAAATCGTTGTAAAGTCAGCCATTAAGCCAATTGAAAAACAAGAAGAAGTATCTATTGAGGATGCTCCTGATGTAGTTAAGGCAAATGTTGAACAACTTTCAGGACCTAAGGTTGTTGGAAAAATTGAACTTCCAGTTGAGAAGCAAAAATCTTCAGACGATGGTAAGAGAAAGAGAGTAAGGGTTAAGAAGGTTGACGTTAAAAAGCAGGCAAATCAAGCTCGCCAAAACAATAAGAATAAAAAGAAGCAAAAAGCTGTATACGTTAAGAAGGAGGTAAGTCAAGAAGATATCCAGAAGGAAATCAGAGAGACACTTGCTCGTCTTAGTGGAGGAAAAAAGTCTAAATCTTCGAAGCTTCGTAGAGAAAAGAGAAAAAACATTCGTGAGCGTACTGAGGACGAATTAGTACAACAGCAGTTAGAAGAAAGCATCTTGAAGATGACCGAATTCGTTACAGTAGCTGAGCTTGCTACGATGATGAATAAGTCGCCTAACGATGTAATTTCTGCATGTATGATGTTAGGCATAATGGTGTCTATAAATCAGCGTTTGGACTCAGAGACAATCACTATGATTGCTGAGGATTTTGACTATGAAGTTGAATTTGTAAGCTCAGATCTTGAAGACTCGATTGAAGTTGAGGAGGACAAGGACGAGGATCTAGTTGAACGTCCACCAATTGTTACAGTAATGGGTCATGTAGATCATGGTAAAACTTCACTACTTGACTATATTAGAAATGCTAATGTAATTGACGGTGAGGCAGGAGGAATCACTCAGCACATTGGTTCATACTCTGTTAAAATGGACGATGGAAAGAATATCACTTTCTTAGATACTCCGGGTCACGAGGCTTTTACTGCAATGCGTGCACGTGGTGCTCAGGTTACGGACCTTGCTAT
>JAYZNI010000063.1:0-16347 GCA_036152255.1 Bacteroidota bacterium
CAGGTCCACTTAAGTACTTTTGTACCGCACAAAAAAGTATACCAAAACAACCACTGATATAAATGAACACACAAGCTACTCCTGCCCTTTGTTCACAGATTAGAAGAGACATTGTAAGAATGGTCCACGGGGCTTCATCTGGCCACCCTGGAGGTTCTCTTGGATGCGTTGAATTACTAGCGAAATTATACTTTGATACAATGAATATTGATCCGTCTAATTTTAATATGGACGGAAAAGGAGAAGATTTGTTTTTCCTTTCAAATGGACACATTAGTCCTGTTTGGTATAGTGTTCTTTCAAGAAGGGGATTTTTCCCAACTGAAGAGCTTGCAACATTCCGAAAGATTAATTCCAGATTACAGGGCCATCCTGCAACTGAAGAGGGTCTACCAGGAATAAGAGTTGCTTCTGGCTCATTAGGTCAAGGATTAAGTCTTGCAATTGGAGCTGCTGAAACTAAAAGATTAAATGGTGAAGATACTTGGGTATACACTCTTCATGGAGATGGTGAGCTTCAAGAAGGCCAAATCTGGGAAGCAGCCATGTATGCAGCCCACAATAAAGTAGACAATATCGTATCATTTGTTGACTGCAATGGACAGCAAATCGACGGTCCTTGTGACGAGGTTCTTTCGCTTTCTAATTTACAAGGCAAATTCAATGCATTTGGTTGGCATGTTATGGAATGCAATGGACACGATCTAGATGATATTCAAAGAGTTATAGATGAGGCTCATTCTAGGCGAGGCTCAGGTGTTCCGAGCATTGTTTTAATGGCAACTGTTATGGGCAAGGGCGTTGGCTTTATGGAAGGAACTCACAAGTGGCATGGTGTTGCTCCAAATGATGAGCAATTAGCTGACGCACTTTCTCAATTAGAGGAGACGTTTGGAGATTACTAAACTCCGTTGGACAACAATAAATACATAAATGTAATTTTCAAAGCCCAAATGAAGGTCTTTGTTATTCTTTTGGTCTTATTACTTTCCTATCCGGAGCTTTTAGCCCAAAACACTTCTAAAGAAGCTCTCCTAAGCTATGACAGCTCAGAAAAGGCAACAGATGGTCCAACAAGGATTCTCTTTGTATTTGATGCTTCAAATAGTATGAATGCCTTTTGGAGTGGAGAAAGAAAAATTACCCTTGCCACTAAGCTTCTTTCAACATCACTTGCTGCACTTTATGGTACACCAGATTTGGAATTAGGATTACGTGCATATGGTCACCAAACAATGCATGTAGAAGGTCAACAAGATTGTGATGATACCGAATTAGTTGTCCCTATTAAAAACGGGTCAAATCTCATCATTAAGCAAGAACTCTCAAGGTTAAGAGCTCAAGGTACTACCCCAATTGCTAGATCACTAGAAAAAGCGGCTGAAGACTTTCCATTAGAACCAGGAAGAAACATCATAATATTAATTACTGATGGAATTGAAGCTTGCAATGAAGATCCATGTGCTGTTAGCAGAATGCTTCAATCAAAAGGAATTGTAGTCAAACCATTCATAATTGGAATTGGTATAGATGATAAGCACAAAGAAAGTCTAATGTGTGTTGGGAATTTCTACGATGCATCCAACCCTGATGTTTTTGAGTCTGTTCTTGATTTGGTCTTAGAACAGGCACTTCACAATACAACTGTACAAGTTGACTTATTGGATAATCGTGGTAAGCCAACGATTACTGATGTCCCTATGACTTTTACAGATGTTAGATCAGGTGCACATAGGCCACAGGTAATACATACTTTAGGTTATAACAATTTGACTGATACCTTTTATCTGGATCCTTTGCCTACATACGAGTTAAAAGTCCATACTCTTCCAGAAAGAGGAATGAAAGAAGTAAATCTTGCTCCAGGAAGGCATAATATTATTTCGGTGCCAAACATGTCCCATGGTGTTGTAACACCTCAATTCCCAACGACAAGAAGAACTGATTATGGGTCAATTAGTGTTGATTTATTTGAATCTGGGGAGTGCGAATCATTTTATACAATGAATATAGGCTCGTCAATAAGATTACTAACTGGTACTTACGACATAGTGTTTCATACCACTCCTATTACAAGAGTTGAAGGAGTTGAAATTAAAGAAGACGACATTGTGCCTGTTACTATTGCAGCACCTGGCGCTCTAATGCTTCAATCATCTGTTTCTGGATATGGTAGTATTGTTGATGCAACAACACTAGAACACGTTGTACAATTTGGAAACGGCAATCCTTCTGGAAGGTATACCTTACAGCCAGGCACCTACACGATAATTTTTAGAGCGAGACAAGCTCACTCTTCTAAATACAGTATAAGAAAAACTTTCACAATCACATCGGGAACAACCCAAAATCTGAATATCCATGAATGAATTGTCTGATAAAATAAATTTGAATCCTACAGAATCTAAAGACACTAGATCCGGATTTGGCGCAGGATTATCTGAGCTTGGAGAGAAAAACAACGATGTTGTTGCTCTTTGTGCCGATTTAACTGGTTCACTCAAAATGGATGCATTTAGGGATTCACATCCTGACAGGTTTTTCCAAGTTGGTATTGCTGAAGCTAATATGATAGGAATGGCAGCAGGAATGACAATTGGTGGCAAGATTCCATTTACTGGCACATTCGCCAACTTCTCAACTGGAAGGGTTTACGACCAAATACGCCAAAGCGTTGCCTATAGCGAAAAGAACGTAAAAATATGTGCTTCTCACGCAGGTCTTACTCTAGGTGAGGATGGAGCAACACACCAGATTTTAGAGGATATAGGCATGATGAAGATGCTACCAAATATGGTAGTGATAAATCCTGCTGACTACGAGCAAACAAGACAGGCTACTCTTGCAATTGCTGAACACCACGGGCCTGTTTATTTAAGATTTGGAAGGCCCAAAGTTCCAGTGTTCTACAATAAGAGCGACAAATTCGAGATTGGAAAGGCAGATGTACTAATGACTGGTACAGATGTGACAATAATTGCTACAGGCCACTTGGTTTGGGAAGCATTACAAGCTGCCCAACAATTAAAAGAAGAAGGAATTAGTGCTGAAGTAATCAATATGCACACTATTAAGCCTATTGATTCAAATGCAATTATTGAGAGTGCTAAAAAGACCGGTAAGGTTGTAACTGCAGAAGAGCACCAAAAATTTGGTGGGCTGGGTGAGAGTGTAGCTCAAGTATTAGCTGAAAACCTCCCTACTCCAATGAGATTTGTAGCTGTTGACGACAGTTTTGGTGAAAGTGGAAAACCCGCACAACTCATGGAGAAGTACGGGCTTTCAGCAAGTAACATTGTGTCTAAAGCAAAAGAATTGCTATAGAAAACCTAAGCTATTTCAACATCTAAATCTGCTAAGCAGCTGTAGAGTTTATCTCTCAGCTGCTTTGTTGCTTTAACAAGCGGAAGTCTAGTTTCATCACTACACAGTCCAATAATATCCATTACAGATTTTATTCCAGTAGGATTTCCTTCTTCAAATATTGCTTCAATAATAGGGTTCAATTTGTGATGCATTTCCCTTGCTTCTACAATTTGGCCAAACAACGCTTGATTTACCATAGAACCAAACCTTTTAGGTATAGCATTACCAATTACAGAAATCACCCCATTAGCACCAGAAGAAATCATAGCTAGAGTTAATCCGTCATCTCCTGAGAACACTTGAAAATCTTCAGGCTTAGACCTTAATATTTCATCAACTTGTGATAAATCACCACTTGCCTCTTTAATAGCTATGATGTTCTTGTGCTTAGATAATTCCAAAGTCGTAGATGCAGTAATATTGCTTCCAGTTCTTGAAGGAACATTGTAAAGAATTACCGGTTTTGGAGAAGAGTCTGCTACCCTATTAAAGTGCTCAACAATCCCTTTTTGGCTTGGTTTATTGTAATTAGGCGATGCACTTAAAACTGCATCGACACCATTAAAGTCAAATTCTTCAATCCTTTTACAAAGAGCAGCAGTATTGTTGCTTGCTAATCCAACAACAATTGGAAGCCTCTTGTTATTCAATTCTATAATGAAATCTAAGACACTTCTTTGCTCTTCTAGACTTAAAGTAGGTGTTTCAGCTGTTGTCCCAAGTACAACTAAAAAATCTACGTCAGAGTTAATTAAATGCTCTGTATTACGCTGTAATGCAGGATAATCTACCGCCCCGTTCTCATTAAATGGAGTAATCATTGCCACTCCTAATCCACTTAGATTTATCATTTTATGTTTGCTTCTGATATGAAATTAAATGTTCTATCTATTTGTTCTTTCCAAACTACAAATGGATCTACTTCCAATCCGTCTTCAGTTGGTTTATGTTCAACCCTTCCAATTTTAACGTCGTAGTCTCTAAATGGCCAATCCTTTTGCTCCGGTCCCACTTTCATTTGAGCCATAGACAAATTTAAAACATGTTTTAAAGGAAGGTTTGGTTCTAGCTCTAAGTCAAAAAGAATGTCGAATTCAACCTCTGTAAAAGGGTCAATTTCTTTTTTGGGCTTACCATACCAATTTAAATCAGATTTACAGAAATAGCCACTATCTAGTTTTCTTACTAACCATCCTGGAGTTCTTTTAGAATCAGCATCAACAAATGAAAACATTGATACTCTTTTGACGTCGTGGACTTCATGTAAGAATTTTGCAATGTCTTTTATAGTCCGATAAAATTTACGATCCCTCTCCAAATAAAGAAGACCAACACTTTCAGCGTTTTTTAAACTACATCCCTTTCTAGTTCGGTTTTCATCCTTATACCTTCCTAAAACAAATTTACTAATGTGATCCTTCCATTTCACTCTGTAAAGGTACATGCCTATCCTTATGTTGCACGTTTACTGTTTACTTTTCGTAAAATTGTATTATGAAAATATTATCAACTACTATTTTATCCTTTATTTTTTTGCTTGCTACAGGTTGTTCTTTATCAAATGGAACTAAGGTAAAAGAACCATTTTCTGGAAAGAAATACACTTCAAATGCTAGATATTTCAGAGCTGTTGGAAAAGGTATGAGTTCAAATGATAATATTGCCTCTTCAAAAGCTGAGGTTGAAGCTCATAAGTATTTGGCTCAACAGGTGACTACAAATATTAAAGTTGTTTCTGATGCATATGTTCAAGATGTTCAAGGTGAACATGTTAATCAAGCAATAGAAAGATTTGAATCATTGGCTCGTGAGATAACAAACACAACCATTGGTGACTTGAGAAAAATTGGACAAGAGAAATATTTAAAAGATAATGGTGAATACTCAGTATTTGTAGCTTATGAAATCAAAAAGGCTGCAATGTTTAGGTTCTTAAAGAAAAAGGCCAAAGCTGATAGTAAGATTGATAATCTAGCTCGTACTCAAATAATAAATATGTGTGATAGTGAAATAGAAAGATTAGAATCACTTGAGTAACTCTGAAAATTTTTTTTCAAACTTTGAAAGTTTAGGCGCTATAACTGCATTGCAGTATGGCGCCTCTTCATTTTTAGTAAAATACTCGCGATGGTAATCCTCTGCCAAATAAAATTCTTCGAGGTCTTCTACTGTTGTTACAATTTGATTTGTCCAATTTCCACTTTCGTTAGCAGCTTGAATTGCAGCTTCTGCTATATCTCTTTGGACTTTTGAGGCAGAGAATATTGCTGATCTATATTGAGTTCCTACATCTCCACCCTGCTTATTTAAAGTTGTTGGATCATGGATTGCAAAGAATACTGAAAACAGGTTTACGATATCAATAACCTCAGGGTCGAATGTTACTTTGACAACTTCAGCATGCCCAGTACGTCCACTACATACTTCTCTGTAAGTAGGATTAGCTATTCTACCACCTGTGTAGCCAGGGAGTACATTCAAAACGCCATTTATTCTTGTAAATACAGCTTCAACGCACCAAAAACAACCAGCAGCTAATACTATTGAGTCTGTTCGATCCATAATTTATACTGGAATATTCCAACCGTATGGGTCATCAGAATAACCTCTTCTTAATTCTTCAAGTGACTTTCTGATATTCTTTGCAACAGTCCAATCGTCAGTTGGAGGTAAGTTAAAATCCCAACCCTCAAAACCAATTGTACACATTAGCGATACAGTAGCCGCTGTACCAAGGCCAAAAGCCTCATTTAGCTTACCTTCTTTTGCGGCTTCTCTTAGTTCAGCTACAGATATTGGTCTAAGCTCTATTTCAATTCCTAAATCCTTTGCAATTTGAATCGCGGACTTTCTTGTAACACCATCTAAAATTGTATCACTCGTAGAAGGTACAAGCATTTTACCATCAACTACGAATGCAACATTCATAGTTCCACATTCTTCAATATGAGTGTGGTTTGCACTATCAGTCCAAAGAAGTTGGTCGTATCCCTCTTCTCCTGCAAGTTTAGTTGGGTAAAGAGCTCCTGCGTAATTACCAGCAGCCTTAGCAGCACCAGTTCCACCAGCAGCAGCTCTTGTGTATTTAGTTTCAACTTTCACTCTAACCGGGTTGCTGTAGTAAGCTCCAACTGGACAAGTAAAAATCATAAATCTGTATGAATGACTGGCTCTTACTCCAACGTGGCTGTCAGTTGCAAACATGAATGGTCTAATGTAAAGCGAAGCATCATCAGAAGAGGGTACCCAGTCACTATCAAGACCAACAAGTTCAACTAAAGCTTGCATAAAAATATCTGCAGGAACTTCCGGCATACTCATTCTCTTTGCACTAAGGTTGAATCTGTTAATGTTATCACCAGGACGAAACAAGCTAACACTTCCGTCCTGTTGACGATATGCTTTCATACCCTCAAATATTGCTTGTCCATAATGAAGAACCATGCTTGCAGGGCTTATAGACATAGGGCCAAAAGGCTCAATGACTCCTCTATTCCATTCGCCATTCTTATAATCCATAACGAACACGTGATCTGAAAACACCTTTCCAAAAGCAATGTTATTAAAATCTACTTGGTCAATTGCCGAGTTTTCACAGTGCTTAATTTCGAAAGAAGTGTCCATTTTAATCATGATCTTGGTCATTTATCGGGTTGCAAAGGTCGTGAATTTCATAGGGTCATTGCAAATGAAATTCACATTTGAGCACGTAAATAGCGTTAAAATGACATTATAGCTTCTGAATCAACAATGTTTATAGGATGTTAGGAAGCTTGAAAAAGAAACTTGTTTGGGCTTACTATTCCAGATTTCACAGCATACATTACAATTCCTGCTGTGTTCTTAACTCCAAGCTTTATCATAATGTTCTTTCTATGAGTTGTAACTGTGTGAGATGAAAGAAATAATATATCAGCAATCTCACTATTAGTATTGCCCTCAGAAATTAGATAAAGCACTTCCTTTTCTCTTTTACTAAGCTCTATAGCATCACATGGGAACTCATCAACATTACTTAGATCATCAACATCAATTGATGCTTTACGAATCTCTTCTAAGATTTTACCACAGAAAAAGCTGGTTCCATTTGAAGTGATTTTAATAGCATCTGTAATTTCTTGAAGGTCACAGCTCTTTTTAATATAGCTATCCACTCCTGCTCTCATAGCGTGAATAAATGTTTGGCTACTCTGCATTGGGGTTACAGCAAGAATCTTTGAGCCTACATATTCCCTTTTAATTTTCACAATAACGTCTATATCAAAACCTTCGCTTAAGAAGTCAATAATAACAAGATCAGGGTTTGATGTGTTATAGCTTTCAAGTAATTCAGATGAGGTTTCAACTTCATTTATAACTTGAAATCCATCTAGTTTACCAATTACAGCACGTAGCCCAATTTTACCAATTGTACTACTATCTGCTATAATTATTGATTTAGACATTATCTGGAATGATTCTAGATAGCAAAAATAAGACAATTATCCTATTGAATAAGTCTTACCTTCTTGAGATAAATCTGAATTTTTAAACACTTCTTTGGCTTCATTAAGCAAAGTGTTTAAATCTCTATAACGATTAGAAAAATGCCCTATTAGCAATGATCCAACATTTGCCTCTTTTGCAACTTTTGCAGCATCTTCAGAAGTTGAATGTAAGGTCTTTTTGGCAATTTTATCGTCTTTTTTCTCAAATGTTGCTTCATGATACAATAGTGTGCAATTTGTAACTTCATCAACCACCTTCTGACTATAAGATGTATCTGCCGCAAAAGCAAATGATCTAGCTGAATCAGGAGGATTACAAAATTTTGAATTAAACTGCAATTCGCCATCTATCTCAATATCCTCTCCTCTTTTTAGCCTTTGAATTTCTAAGTGATTTAGCCTAAACCTCTTTCTCATGTTAGGTTTTAGTTTATAAACACCTTTCTTTTCAGATATAACAAATCCACAAGTAGGAATTCTATGCTTCGTTGGAAAGGACTTTACAGTAAAGGAACTTTCATTTATTATAATACTGGGCGCATTAGAACATGTGACGTAAAAGTGAACTTCAAATTCAATATGTGTACCTGTTAAATGCCAAACTTTTCTCACCATTGTTTCTAGCTCTTCAGGACCGTATATATTAAGATCCTTTTTTCGACCTAAAAGATTCATACTAGCTATTAACCCCGGCAAGCCCAACGTGTGATCCGCGTGCATGTGACTAATCAAAATCGACTTGATCCTTTGAAATTTGGTCTTGTTCTTTCTCAGTGTTAATTGTGTCCCCTCTCCACAATCAATTAAAATTAGATTATCATGAATATTGACTAGCTGAGATGTGGTCAAAAAATAAGGGGTGGGCGCTGCTGCACCACACCCCAATATTGTCAATTCAAATTTCTTCACTTTAGCGTTTAATAACTAATCGAGAAGATGATCTTCCTAGGTCATTTGAAATAGTCATGAAGTATACACCTTGATTCCAAGAACTAATCTCTATTATGGTATTTTTTACAACTTGTTCTGTGTAAACAATTTTGCTTCTAAGATCTCTTACTTCAATATTAGTTTGAACATCAGTATCTAGCTGAACAGAAACTAAATCGTTTGCTGGGTTTGGCATAAGTGAAAATCCGTTTAATTCTGTATCCTCTACTGAATTCACTCCAACAGAAATATTGTCTAAAACAAGGATACATCCATCTTCGTCTGTAATAGTTACTTCGTAATCTCCAGCACCAGCATTTTCAAGATCCTCGTCTGTACTTAATGTTAAACCTGAACTATCAGTCCATACAAATGAAGCTTCTCCGTTAGCACCAGTAATTGTTAAGTCGACAGACCCCATTGATACACCTGGAATTTCATCAGTAATCTCATATGTTGCTGCAAGGTTGCATTCAATTGAAGAATCAACAATTACAATGTTTTCGTATTCGCTTGTACAGTCTTCAGTTTCTACAAATACACTGTATACACCAGGCTCAAGACCGTCGATATCCTCAGCTGTTCCAACTATGTTTCCATCAGAATCTACCCACTGGTATGAAAGTACATTTACACCATCCAGAGGAGTAATATCGACACTTCCAAGTGTTCCCTCATTTCCATTTGCATCTAAAACAACTGGTGTTTCAATTAGATTACAGTGAATATTCAAAATAAATTGAGAGAATGTAATCGGCACACTAAATGGCACACCAATCGTAAGCCATCCTACTACATACAAATTGATTTGATAAACTCCAGCCATTGTTGGCACCCCTTGTACAGATGCACAGTACTGCTCTCCCCCAAGGAATGAGCACTCTAATCCTGAATCACCATTATTATTGCAGATTACTTCCAAGCCTAAATCAGCAAGAGGTATTTCTTCATTGGTCGTAGTGTCTTGAACTGTAACGTAGTCCAAGTATAGAGAATCGATTGGAAGTGTCGGAGGATATATCTCATCAACGTCTGAAGCAAATTCAGGCACAAGAATATGAAGTACATCGTAGTAATCAAGACCAACTTCTCCATTCATAAAAGTTTCTCCCAAAGCATTGTCTGGGCTAACACCAAATCCAGCATCTCCGAAGTCGTAGTCAATATCACATTGACTAAAAGAATTGCCTGTAAACACGAGTAAAGCAAGCAATGTTGAGTAAATTTTATTCATGAGTTTTATATTTCAAATTTAACTTAAGAATGATCTTTCTTGCTCTTCCATATAAACCATATCAACGGCCTCATTTCTAGTTGGAACAATATTAAAGTAATCTTCTTCAAATTTCTTGTCTAAAGATAATTGGAGATTTTCATTAACTCCACATAATACTAAAGACTTTTGAGCAATGTCTTGCTGACATTGAATATGATCAATGAAATCAAAGGATTTTAAACCTGAAAAACTAAAGTCAAAAATTATATTCTCATGACCAATTTCACAATTAGTTATTGCAAGTGTTATTTTGGCTAAATCTTCATCAGATTCAACCTCACCCTCAATTGTAAAAATCGTAATTGCCTCTAATTTTTCTATATGAACTTTCATGAGAAAACCGTCAAAGATATGCTATCTATTCGCTAGGAGATACATAATTGCCATCCTAGTAGCAACGCCGTTCTCAACTTGGTCTAAGATGATAGCATGCTCACTATCTGCAATTTCACTTGAAATTTCTACGCCTCTGTTAATTGGTCCTGGGTGAAGAATTACTAGCTTCTTATCCAATCTTTCAAGTCGTTCTGTTGTTAGGCCAAAATTCATAGTATACTCCCTAATAGAAGGGAAAAACCTGATAGCATCATAATCACCTTGCCTTTCAAGCTGAATTCTTAGCATATTAACCACATCAGCCCAAATCAAAGTTTCATCAAGGTCGTGACTCACCTCTACACCAAGGCTGGCTATGTGCTTTGGGATAAGTGTAGCGGGACCACACACTCTCACTTTAGCGCCTTGAATCTTTAGTGCGAGAATGTTTGAAAGAGCTACTCTAGAGTGTCTTATATCGCCAACAATAGCGATATTCTTTCCTTCTAAGTCGTTACCTATCTTTTCTCTAATACTAAAACTGTCAAGAAGAGCTTGGGTTGGGTGTTCGTGAGTGCCATCGCCAGCATTCACAATCGTAGTATCAACTTTGTTTGCTAAGAAATGAGGGGCTCCAGGGTGGGGATGTCTCATTACAACCATATCCACCTTCATCGCAATAATGTTATTCACAGTATCAACTAAGGTCTCCCCTTTTTTAACTGAAGAGCTGGCTGCGGAAAAGTTAATTATATCTGCTGAAAGTCTTTTTTGGGCTAATTCAAATGAAAGCCTTGTCCTAGTAGAATTTTCAAAGAAGAGATTAGCTACCGTCGTGTCCCTTAATGATGGAACCTTTTTAATGGGTCTGTTTAATACTTCTTTAAACTCAGCGGCTGTGATGAAAATTGTCTCAATATCATCGCGAGTCATTCCGCGAATCCCTAGTAGGTGTTTTATCGAGAGATCACTCATTACGGTTTAGCATTAAACAGGATTACTCTATCACTTGAATTTTCTTCTGACCATTCTACGACAACATACTGATCAGATATGCTGTCAATTTGTTGTCCAATGTATGTTGGCTCTATCGGAAGCTCTCTTTTAAATCTTCTATCAATTAGAACGGCGAGTTCCACTTTTTTGGGCCTACCATAGGCCAAAAGCGCATCCAATCCCGCCCTAATAGTTCTCCCAGTAAATAAAACATCGTCAACTAAAATCACTTTTCTGCCCTCAACTAAGAATTCCATATTATTCTCTTGAGGAGCAATGAGCTTGTCTCTTCTACCTAGGTCATCTCTATGGAAGGTGACATCCATTGCACCACATCTAACCTCCTTTCCGTCCAATAATTCAGAAAGTCTAACTGCCAGTCTTTCAGACACTCGCGTACCTCTTGGTTGCAAACCTACAAGGTCAGTTTCAGAAAAGTCATGATGCTCGAGCAATTGATGCGCAAGCCTGTCTAATATTAGAGCGAATTGTTCCTCGTTAATTAGAACTTGTGATTCCATCAGTGCAAAGATAGTGATAAGAAAAAGGGAGGCCGACGCCTCCCTTTCTTTTATTTTCATGCATTGAAAATTGAGGATTAAGCCTCAGCATTTTCCTTACCTTCTGCTTCTTCTGCTTTTGCCTTCTTTGCAGCAGTCTTTTTAGCAGTTGTTTTTTTTGCTGTAGTCTTCTTTGTAGCGGCCTTTTTCTTAGCTATTGGTTTCTTCACTTCTTTTTCTTCTTCAGCTGCAGGAGCCTCTTCAACAGCAGGTGCTGCATCCATTGACGCCTTGAGTTGAGAAAGTACATCAAGATCACCTAGAGTGCTCTTTTCCGTTGCAGAGTTAATCTCTTGCATCATACGTTTACTAGCACCAGACTTAGACCCTCCTGATTTTGCTTTACGCTCTTTCTTAGCTGGACCTTCTTCGTGAGTACGAAGGTGACTTACAGTAATTCTCTTTGCATTTCTGTTAAATTCAAGAACTATGAAGTCAGCTGCCTCGTCAACTTTGAGAGCTTCACCATCAGCCTTGTTTAGGTGCTTTATGTGACAAGTACCCTCAAGTCCGTAAGGAAGTGCGATTATAGCGTTTGTTCCTTCGATCTTAACAACTGTAGCGCTGTGAGATGATCCGACAGCAAATACAGTTTCGAATACTTCCCAAGGGTTTTCTTCGATTTGCTTGTGTCCAAGGCTCATTCTACGGTTCTCCTTATCAAGTTCCATTACAACCACTTCAATCTCGTCTCCTACATTACAGAACTCTGATGGGTGCTTAATCTTCTTAGACCAGCTAAGATCACTAATATGAACTAATCCATCGATACCCTCTTCAAGCTCTATGAATAGACCAAAATTTGTGAAGTTTCTAACCTTACCCCTTTGCTTTGACTCAAGCGGGTAACGCTTTTCAATTTCTTCCCATGGATCGTTAGTAAGCTGCTTGAGACCGAGTGACATCTTTCTTTCTTCTCTATCAATGCTAAGAAGAACACATTCGATTTCGTCACCAACTTTTAAGAAGTCTTGTGCGCTACGTAAATGCTGTGACCATGACATCTCACTAACATGAAGAAGTCCTTCAACGCCAGGTGCGATTTCGATAAATGCACCGTAATCAGCCATAACAACAACCTTACCT
This sequence comes from Bacteroidota bacterium, assembly GCA_036152255.1. Classification (GTDB taxonomy): domain Bacteria; phylum Bacteroidota; class Bacteroidia; order Flavobacteriales_D; family Sanyastnellaceae; genus UBA974. The sequence continues at coordinate 13,017 of JAYZNI010000063.1, forward strand.
TTAACCTTAGACCCTTCAGTGAACTCTTCTGTAAGAGCATCCCATGGGTGAGATGTAAGTTGCTTCATACCAAGAGCGATACGACGCTTATCATCATCAAAATCAAGAATAACTACGTTGATCTTTTGGTCTAGTTCAACAAGTTCCTCTGGATGGCCAACACGTCCCCAGCTCATATCAGTGATGTGAACTAGTCCATCAACGCCACCAAGGTCTACGAATACTCCGTAAGAAGTAACGTTTTTAACCGTACCCTCAAGTACTTGGCCTTTTTCAAGACCCTTGATGATAAGACGCTTTTGCTCTTCAAGCTCAGCTTCAATAAGAGCTTTATGAGATACAACGACGTTTTTAAACTCGTGGTTGATCTTAACCACTTTAAATTCCATTTGCTTTCCAACGTATTCGTCAAAATCACGGATAGGCTTGACGTCAACCTGTGAACCTGGAAGGAATGCCTCTAGACCAAACACATCAACAATCAAACCACCCTTAGTTCTGCACTTAACAATACCTTGTATGATTAGATCCTCATCTTTTGCTTGGTTAATCTTACCCCAAGCCTCGTAAACACGTGCAGTACGGTGACTAACTACTAGTTGTCCGTGAGCATCTTCTTGCTTTTCTACAAATACAGCAACAGTATCTCCAGGCTTTAGGTCCGGATTGTATCTAAACTCTGAAGCAGAGATAACTCCTTCAGACTTGTAGCCAATGTTTACAACGATTTCCTTTTTGCCTACAGTAACAACTGTTCCAGAAACAACTCGCTTGTCCTCAATAAGAGTAAGATTAGCTGCGTAAAGCTCTTCAAGCTTAGCTCGCTCTTCGTCAGATATTGAATCGTCAGAATTGTCGATTGATTCCCAATCGAAATCTTCAGATGGCTGTGCTAACTCACGAGGCTCTGTTGGTATTACTTCTTTTACTGGAGCAGCTTTTTCTGCCGTTGGTGCAGTCTCTTCAACTGCTACTTCCTGAATCGCTTCTTCTACTTTAGCGCCTTCAGCTTTGGGTGTTTCTTCGCTCATGCGACCCATATGTATTTGTATGATTTGTCTTTGTGAGGATGACAATCAGACTATTCATCAAGGGACAATCCTCACTTTTGCCCATGTAAATCCACTAAGGGGGCGCAAATATATAAACTCAAATGGAGAGGAACAAATTATTCAATCACAAGTATTTGGACTTTATTATTTGATTGAATTAGAAAAGCCCCTTCACCTATCTTGCCAGAATTTATTTTCCCAGGTCCAAACTCCCCTTTAAACCTCCCCTGCATGTCGTAAATAGCAGACTTTTGTTCAAGTGTGAAGACGCCTCCAATAAATGTGGGATTAGGGAATACAGACTGTAGGTTTGCGTTTAATCCTTCTAGCGCAGTGGTGCATACGTTGCAATCCTCTGGTGTAGTTTCTCCAATCACAAACTCTCTCCAAGTACCAAATCCGTCGGGATCTCTACCCCAACTGTAATCTAGTGGAATTCCACTGAAATGAACTGAATCTGCAATTGTGAACCCATCTGGCGATCTGAAAACAAGTTGTTCTCCATCGCTGTTGAATTTGAAGTTTGTGTGATTCCAGCCCTCCGAATTGTCTTCATCTGCCCAAATCAACACAAACTCACCTGGAGCTATAGTTGTAGAATCTGGAATGTCGTCTGGAATCTTGTATTTGGTTGGCTGGTTTAGCCTATCTGTGAAATAGTAACCTCCAATATCTACTGGATGATCTCCAGTATTGTAGATTTCAAACCAATCCTCGAAAGCGCCTGTATAATCTGCGGTGTCAAGAAAATTAACAGATTGTAACTCATTTATAACAACAGGTCCTGGTTGGATGATGAATAAAGTGTTTGAAACCCTTGGCGTTGGTATGTCAAACCATTGTGTCGACGAGCCGCCGTCAATCTGCCTGCCCCAGCTTGTGTTTGGGCTACTCGTTTCATATTCAAAGTTATCAGCAACTTCACCATCTGGTCCAGTCAAGATTATGTTGCTAGCCTCTGTTGAGGGTACAAATCCAACGTGGTGTCCACCTTCTTCAGGCTCACCATCAAGCCAAAACAATAAGAAACCTTCTGCTTCTATTGTTAAATCATATGGCATGTTTGAAGGTAGAGTAAATGTTTGGCCTACATCATTAGATATAGTGTATGAGCTAAGGTTGACTTGGAATGAGTTTGGGTTGTAAATCTCGAACCAAGGGTCAAGGTCGAAGTCTTCGTCTACTAAGTTGCTTTCGTTATCAATTAAAACTTCGTTTATGTATAATATCTGTGTTTCCGGTGATACGAAGACGTTATCATCATCTTGAGTATGGAAATCAAAGTAGATCCAATCTTCACAGCCATCGCATTCTCTTCCGTAGCTTATGTCTGTTTGTTGAGGGGGAAACACAATTGAATCAACTATTGTCACTCCATCTGGTTCGGTAAGGAAAATTCCTTCTCCATCAGGGCTAAGCTTAAAATTTGTGTGGTCCTCGCCTTGCTCTGTATCGTTGTCAAGCCAAAAAACCAAATGACCGCCTGGTGTTATTGTTGTTATACCAGCATTAGTTGAAGGTATTTCATACTTAGTAAGATTATCCTCCCTGTCGCTCAAGTAATAACCTGCTAAATTCAAAACTCCACCTTCGTGATATAACTCTACCCAGTCGTCAAATTCAAAGAAGTCGTCGTAAACGGCTTCTTGATTGCTGGCCATTAATTCGTTGATATAGGTTTGGGCTTGGACTTGAATCCCAATAAACATAAACAAAATAGAGAAAGTGGCAAGGTTGAAAAGAGTGTTTTTACAATGCATATTTGAAAAATTCACTCGAAAATTACTAAACCTTAGCTCTGCAAGCATTGGAGTAAGTAATTTTGCGTGCAAATATTTTAATTATGGCTCACGGCACATTTCAAGTACCATATCCGGTAAACGAACCAGTTCTTTCATATGCACCTGGTTCTTCAGAGAGAGAAGAACTCAATGCTATGTACAATAAAATGTACAATCAAGAACCCATTGATGTTCCAATGTACATTGGTTCAAAGGAAGTAAGAACGTCTGATAAGCGACCTATGGCACCTCCTCATGACCATGCAAAAGTTTTAGGCCACTTTAATTATGGAGATGCTTCTCATGTTCAAGTCGCAATTGATTCAGCATTAGAAGCTCGTACAAAATGGGCTGCGTATTCATATGTTGAAAGAGCTAGTATTTTCTTGAAAGCTGCAGATTTAGTTGCAGGTAAATACAGAGCAAAGATTAATGCATCTACTATGCTTGCGCAGTCTAAGAACTGCTTTCAGGCTGAAATTGATGCAGCATGTGAGT
>JAYZNI010000064.1:0-18491 GCA_036152255.1 Bacteroidota bacterium
AGCATTCTTGAGGCATTTGCCGCTGCAGCTAAACCTGAAGCACACAATCTATTAATTGTTTCACCTGGCACAGAATACGGCATTCCAGCAAGAAGCAATGCCATCCTCGCAACGTTTCTATTATCCTCTCCTGCCTGATTAGCGCATCCCAAAATCACATCACCAACGGAAGATGGATCAAGTACACTATTGCGTCTTAGTAGTTCTGATATTGCAAGTGCAGCTAAATCATCGGTCCTCACTGTAGATAGTGCTCCACCTAAATTCCCAATGGGAGTTCTAATTCCGTCAACTAAGAATGCATCCATCTTACAAAGATATTATCTTTACGGCATGAATATTGCCATCGCCTCCACCTTCCATCCTTATCGAGGAGGCATAGCCACTTTTAATGATAGGCTGGCAATTTCTTTAAAAAAGGCTGGACACACAGTAAATTGTTTCAATTGGAGTCGTCAATACCCCTCTTTTCTTTTTCCAGGCGAAGCCCAAACCCTAAAAGGACAGCCGGCTCCAAACAAAAAAGAAGCACCATTAGATTCAATAAATCCAAGGTCATGGAAATCGACAGCTAATAAAATTTTAGAATATGGTAATGTAGACGTGTTGTTACTTCCATTTTGGCATGCTTCACTGGCACCTGCTCTAAGAGGGGTTGCAAAAAGAGTAAAGAAACTAAGTCCAGAAACTAAGATTGTCGCCTTAATGCACAACGCGTCATCACATGATGGCAAGGCAGTTGACAAGTGGTTGACTAAGAGATTTTTACAGGCAGTAGATTCATGTGTAGTTCTTAGCGATTCTGTGAAGAATGGAGTTATGAAACTTAGGTCAGACATCAATTGCAATGTTCTATTTCACCCTTTATACGACCACTACCCAGCTGCAAAGGATAAGGCGGTTGCCAGACGGAATTTAGGCATAGATGAGAATGTGAATCTGCTTTTGTTTTTTGGGCTAATAAGGCCTTACAAGGGGCTAGATTGTTTGATTGAAGCTCTTGGCAAATTAGACGAAAAAACAGAGCTTCTTATTGCTGGAGAATCATATGATAACTGGAGTAAGTACGATTCAATAATTAAAAAATTGAATCTTCAAAATAGAATTCACTTGATAAACAGATTTGTTAGTGATTCTGAGCTACCTAATATTTTCTGTTCTGCAGATTGCCTAATACTTCCTTATAAACAGGCATCTCAGAGTGGTGTTGTGGCTACATCAATACATTACAATACACCAATTATTGCTACAGACACAGGAGATTTAAGAAGTTCAATTGTAGAGGGAAAAACAGGCGCATTAGTTGAGCCAAACAATCCTTCCCTTCTTGCTGAAAAAATACAGAATTGGCTTATGCAAGACAATAATATCTCGCAAGTCCAAATTGAATACGATAAGATTAGGCAGGCTAAATCTTGGGATGCATTTGCAAGCCAGCTATTTAGTTAATCTGAAGCAATTCGTGAACTCCAACAATTAGTGGGTTGAACACAAAGGTTTGGACTAAGACAACCTGACCATCTTCAGTTACACCATAAAGTTGTTCTTCATCCTTTTCGTAGAGGAAAACTGAAGTTGCTACACCTTCAATGTCGGTGCAAGTAATTGAAAAATCAGGGTTTGTGAGTTTGAGACTATCTTCCTGCTCTACAGTCAATCTGCTGTTAAATGATTCAAAGTGAACCTTTTTAAACCTTAGAAATTGCTCTTGCACTCTAAGTGTATCGCTATAACCAATCTCCTTCCCTTCATTTATGTATAGATCAAGTACGCCTGTTGTATCAGAAATTAATCTATATGACTTGTGCTCCTCTTTATGGTCGTTAAATGAAATGCTTTGAAGTGTCCTGTTTGGGTAAGAGAAGATGCCTGTGTACTTCCATTCGTCCTCATTTGTAAAAAACCTAGTTGTTAAGAAGCCTGTGAAGCCTTCCATGTGCACAATAAATGGCTCCTCTGCCTTCCCTTCGCTAGGTGTTTCAAGCAACATATAAGTCCCTGTATGGTTTGGGGTAGCAGACCCTACATACCAAATCTTTTCTGGCTCATCTCCACCAGTGTAAATCTCCACCTTCTTAGCTGAACTAGCTAAATTCCTAATTACTGTACCTCTCATTTTCTCAGGAACAGCACCTTTAACCGCTGCTCTGTCAAAGGTTTTAAGTAACAAATCAGTTGATGATTTCCTTGCCTTAAATTCAGAATTCAAAACCCAATACTCATCACCCTTCTCCCTCTCTAACAATGTTGTGCCGTAGTTATCTGCAATGAAAATCTTAACAACCTCTGAAGTGTCTTCAATAGCAAACTCCGCCTGATCATTTTCTGCAATATTTCCAGGATTGTCCTCTAAATACCAAAGGACTCCAGTACCTACAGTTACAAGTACTAAAATGAAGAAAAGTTTGAGATTTGATTTCATGTATTAAGCGTATTTATACTGTCTATATTTCAAAAGAATTGCAGCGATCAGTATTACAAAGATTAAAGGAAGTGCTAAGGCCAAACTTTGCCAACCAAGTCTTTGGCTAGATATTAACTCATCGTTTAATGACCTTAAGGTAATCGCTCTGGATCTTACTGAGATCATTGAATTTTCATCTAACAAATGGTTAACGGCATTTAATAAGAATTCCTTGTTGTCGTATACTACGTCTGCGGCATATCTATCGTACCCAAGAGGATAAATTTGCCATCCTTGAGGGGTTTCTAATGCTTTATTTCTAGCAATATCTCCATCAGAAATTACGATTATTGCTGAAGGTCTTCCTTCGGATCTAAAAGCAAATTCTGGGTCAGATAGTAATCCAGGAGGAATAATGTCTGTAAAATGTGAAGAGAACTTACCTTCTAATAGTACAGCCATTGGAGAATATGGAGTTGTATGAGTTGTAAAGTAATCTGGCTTAAGATCAACTACTGCGCTGGAAACTCTCACAGGAGCTAAATGTTTCCGCGACCTTGAAGAACTACTTAACAAAACGGTCTTTCTCACATTTGGATCACTTCCAACTGTATCCATACTTGACACGAAATCGAAGTGAATTGGGTCAAGATTAGTTGTAATTGGGTGGGTTATTTGGTCTGAAACCTGAGGTATTGCAAGTGGAGCAAAATACCAACTAAAAAGCTGATAGTTTCTTTGATTCCCTTGAGGTCCAGCGTCAAATGCAATTGGCGCACATTGAGGGTCAAGAATCAAATCCTTATTGAGCCTTACACCGTAATCAAAAAGTTGATGATATAAGCCCAAATCGTTATCAACAGCTAAAGTGGTTTGGGCTGACCTTAAAGCGTCCAAATCTGTAAGAACAGGATCAACCATCAAAAGTATCCTACCACCTGCCATTAAATACTGATCCAAAATCAATCTGTCCTTGTCAGAGAACGCAGAATCTGGTTTAGCTATAATGGCCAAATCAAATTTAGTAACCCTATACTTCATGCCCTCAAGCTTATCGCAAAGAGCGTTAAGCTTGCCGTCAATTTCTACCCTTGTTACACCATAATTTTCCTCGAGAGACATAACAAAATCACCAACTTCGTGCTCTGGCAACTCACCATGTCCTTCTATAAAGGCAATTTGCTTTCTGTCTTGAGTTAGAGCTCTATTTAAAGCTGACGAAAGCTGGTATTCAATTGAATTGATTGATCCCTGAATCATCGCATCTGTTGGCTGAGGAGTGTCGCTCATAAAGAATTGAACAGGGACATCTTTTCCATTGCAGCTTATCAATGCTGCGGGCCAAATATTTTGGAATGTCCTTCCTCCAGAGTTTTCATATCCAATGCGAGTGAAGGAAAGTCCAAGTTCGAGGAGTCTGTTTTCGTTTTGGCCTATAGTCTGTCTATCATCAGATTCGTATATATCGACAAATTGGAATCTTAGATTTCCGTTTGAATGAGATGAAAAGTCCTCTAGCTTTTCTCTAATTGCAATCTCTAACCTCCTCCAAGACGCAGGGTAATCACCTGACAGATAACAAGTAACCACTGCCTCAGACCTTCCAGAGTCCATTTTCTCAAGAAGGTTTATAGATCCTTGAGTTAGCGTATGCCTCTTTTCAGCTGTTACATCTAAACTGAAACCAGTTAGTTGGATGGCAAAGAACAGGACTGACGAAGTTGCAAGAATAATACTCAACTTAGTTAGCTCCCTTCCTACTCTACCTCTTTCAACAGCAAGAATATATCTGGCAAGTTGAAGGAATAAAACGTCAATGAAAATAAAATAAGCAACATCTCTTGAATCTATCAGACCTCTACTAAGAGACCTGTAGTGTGCCTCAAACCCTAGATTAGCAAATAAATAATCCCAAGACCCAAGTAGCGAAAAATCACTTAGTGCAGTAAACCCAATATATCCTACGGTTGATAGGATCATTGTTGTTAGGAATGCTACTAGTGGCTGCTTTGTTGTTGTGCTAGAAAAAATTCCAATAGCTGCCATGCTTGAAGCGAGCAGGAATAATCCCAAATACGAACCCCAAATTCCTCCAAGGTCTAGATTCCATACTGGATTACCTAGCTCCCCTATAACCCAAACAAATGAAAGAGTAGGCAGTAAAGACATCGCTATCAGAGAGAGAGCGCCAAGGAACTTTGCTAGGATGATTTGGCCTTCTAAAAGAGGGTGAGTAAGGAGCAGTTCAAGAGTTCCACTTCTGCGCTCTTCAGAGAAAGAACGCATAGTAATCGCAGGAACTAGAAAAAGAAGAACCCATGGCGCTAACGTGAAAAACGAATCCATAGTAGCCACCCCACTTGAGAGAATGTTCCATGGGCCAGGGAAAACCCAAAGAAACAGACCCAACATCAATAGAAATGCTGAAATCACAACATAGCCTATCAACGAATTGAAAAAGCTCCTTATTTCTTTAAGAATCAATGCCTTCATGATCTAGCTTTATAAGTCCAAACCTCAGGTTTTGCAGAAAATAGCGCCTTAGTGGCCGGCCAAACTACGCCAAACAATTTCGAATCTCTATATGAGTTTAGGCTATCTACATCCTTCCACTTACTGATCGTAGCTCTCACATAAGGATTTGATGCATCCTCAACCAAATCAACTTTCATACAACCTGGCTGTGAAGCAATATCATGCTCATGCTTTTTATATAGGACTTTAAATTCATCAATAGTCTCCTTACTAAATGTCAACCTAACAACTCTAACTATGTGTTCCCCTTCCATTACTGAGCGAATTCAATTCTTAACACGTCATCCAACTTGATACCTAAAAGACCCGAAGCACCAACGTTGCCACTAGTCGGGGCTCCTCTATTTATAGCAATTTCAAGTAAACCCAAATGGTTAAACACAGCTACAGACTCTCCAATGGGTACCTCTGAATATGAATTGTGAATCTTTCTAATATCTGATCGACTTGACCTCATAACAATCACAAAACTCCTATCTGTGCCAACGTCCTTAAACAGTTTTTTATCAATATCAGTGATACAATTTCCATAACCATCAACGTAGATAACATGCCCAGTGAGCACGTGATCAGCATATACAGGTTTCAAAAGGTTTTTAGAATTCACAAGACTTGCTGGTCGACCAAGAAGTTCTGGAATTCCTCCTCTTGCTAGGTGTGCTGCTGCTGGCACAAATAATGATCTCTCTGGAAATGTAGGGTAATCAAAATCAGCCATCAAATTACTGAGATCAAAAACTGCGTCTGGCTCTTTTCCAAAAATCAAATGGAATGTCCCAGAATCTGCTCCAATGAAATATTGGTCTTCAATTCGGACAATTCTATGAGGATTTTCTGGTGTGGCTTCAGTTGAAACTGCAATAATGTGAATGGTGCCCTTGGGAAAATGCTTTACGCTTGACCTTAAAATCAAGGCAGCATCGTTTGGGCTAAACTTCCTTACATCGTGAGTTAAATCAACAACATTAGCATCTGGAACAGCAGCAAGCAAGGCACCGCGGAGTATGCCTGCGTAAAACCTTTCAGGTCCATAATCAGATGTTAGTGTAATTATTGGCACTTTAGTAAGGTGGGGACGTTATTTTTGTCGTCCACATGCATGAGACTTTAATTTCAATCGAAGGATTAGATCCAGTTGTTTTGCTAGGTAACGAAAATTCGAACCTTCGTGCCCTGCAAGATAAGTTCCCAAAATTACGAATTGTAGCCCGTGGAAATGATTTTATCATCAAGGGAGACAGAGTAGATATTGGAAGGTTCGAGGAAGTAATGCGTATGGTGGTTTGGCACGTCGACAGATACAATTCATTATCAATTGATGACGTCCACAGATTGGTAAAATCTGATGAGCAAACCATCATGAAAGAGGCAGGAAAAAATGATGTTTTAGTTCATGGTCCAGGAGGACATAGAGTTATGGCTAGGACTCCAAATCAGCACAAATTAGTTGAGGCAATTAAAGAAAACGATATGGTATTTGCCGTGGGTCCTGCTGGAACAGGTAAGACTTATACTGCAGTTGCCATGGCAGTAAGAGCACTGAAGGACAAAAGAGTCAAGAAGATTATTCTTACAAGACCAGCTGTAGAGGCGGGAGAAAATTTGGGCTTTTTGCCTGGAGACTTAAAGGAAAAGCTGGACCCCTACTTGCAACCTCTTTACGACGCACTAACCGATATGCTGCCTTATGACAAAATTGCAGAACACATGGATAAAGGAGTCATTGAGGTTGCGCCTTTAGCATTTATGAGGGGACGTACCCTTGATAAAGCTTTTGTCATCCTAGATGAAGCCCAAAACTCTTCTATACCCCAAATGAAAATGTTTTTAACAAGAATGGGTAGAGATGCTAAATTCATTATCACAGGAGACGAAAGTCAGGTAGATTTGCCAAACAAACAGAAAAGCGGATTAGCTCACGCTCTAAGTGCCCTAAACAAAGTTGATGGGATCAGCATTATAAGGCTTAAAGGAGTTGATGTTATGCGCCACAGACTAGTAAGAACAATTATTTCAGCATTTGAAAAAAAAGAAGGTAAATGAGTTCTCCAACACCTATAACTAAAACGGATTTCAATTTTACAGGCCAAACCTCAGCATACCACGGTAAGGTCAGAGACATGTACGGAATAGGCGACGATTTATTAGTTGCAGTAGTATCTGACAGAATTAGCGCATTTGATGTAGTAATGCCACGAGGCATTCCATACAAAGGTCAAGTCTTAAACGGAGTTGCTTCAAAATTTCTAGATGCAGTTAGCGACATTGTACCAACTTGGAAAATTGCAACGCCAGATCCTAGTGTTACAATAGGCCACAGAGCAGAGCCAATTAGGATTGAAATGGTAATAAGAGGCTATTTAACTGGCCACGCATGGAGGACATATAAAAAGGGATTGCGAGAATTATGTGGTGCTGAATTGCCAGAGGGCATGAAGGAGCACGACAAGTTCCCTACTCCAATTATTACTCCAGCAACTAAAGCTGAAGAAGGCCACGATGAGGACATTTCTCCTGCTGACATAGTTGCTAAAGGAATTGTCAGCTCAGAACTCTACGAAGAATTAGATAGAGTCACTCGAGCATTATTCCAAAGAGGAACTGAAATTGCTGCTGAGCAAGGATTGATATTAGTTGACACAAAATATGAGTTTGGCCTAAAGGAAGGAAAACTCATGCTAATCGATGAGATCCACACTCCTGATAGCTCGCGTTATTTCTATGCTGAAGGTTATCAAGAGCGTCAAGATGCGGGTGAACCCCAAAAGCAATTAAGCAAGGAGTTCGTTAGAGAGTGGCTAATGGATCACGATTTTATGGGGCTTGAAGGCCAAACCACCCCTCATATGGACGACGACTTCCTCAACCTAGTGACTTCTAGATATGTTGAGTTATACGAAAAGGTAACTGGGTCAAAGTTTGAAGGTGATGCGTCTAGCACTCCACTTGATAGAATTGAAAAAGCAGTAGAAGATTGGCTCGCAAAAAGGCAGTAGAACCTTGGCGTGATGACGCCTTAGAGGCCGTGAGAACTTTAAGAGCTGGCGGCGTAATTCTCCACGCTTCTGATACGGTTTGGGGTTTGGCTTGTGATGCATCTAATTCTGATGCGATTGCAAAGCTTAGATCATTAAAAGGTCGCGATGAAGGAACACCTATTCTAGTAATAGCTTCTGATGATGGTATGATTCAAAACCATGTAGAATCTGTTCCTGAAGCAGCTTGGGATTTGTACGATGCAGCTGATAGACCTACTACTATAGTTTTGCCTGGAGGTCGTGGTGTAGACTCAAGCATTTTAGGACCAGGGGGATCACTTGCGGTTAGACGTATTAATGAACCATGGTGCGAGTTCGTGATTAGAGGATTAGGAAAACCTATTGCTAGCTCAAGCGCAAACCTAAGTGGAGTACCTACACCAAAATCCTTTAGCGATATTGATTCTAGCATCGCTGTTGGTGTAGATTTCGTAAGTTCACATCGTAAATCTGAAGTATTAAACACTCCCCCATCATTCATGGTAAGCTTCGATACTGAGGGAAGGTTTAAGATTCTACGCAAATAGTATGAATTACAAAAGCGCATTAGAAAACAAGGTTTTTAAGGCTGTTGGTAAGGTTGCAGATGATAAGGGTGAAAAGGCCTTTGTTATAGGTGGTTTTGTGCGTGATTTAATTCTTGGAAGACCATGTAAAGACATAGATATTGTTACAGAAGGAAGTGGAATTGCACTAGCAAAAGCAGCTGCAAAAGAGCTTGGTATAAAGCAAGTTAGCGTCTTCAAGAATTTTGGTACTGCAATGTTTAATTGCGGTGATTTCGAAGTTGAATTTGTAGGTGCAAGAAAGGAGTCGTATACACGAGGAAGTAGAAAGCCAATTGTAGAAAATGGTACTGTAGAGGATGACCAAAACAGAAGGGATTTTACCATAAATGCTATGGCCCTAAGCCTAAATAAGGGCAATTACGGTGAGTTAATTGATCCTTTCGGTGGTCTTAGGGATTTAGATCTGGGAATTATTAAGACACCACTTGACCCTGATATTACTTATAGCGACGATCCTCTTAGGATGATGAGAGCTATCAGGTTTGCTACACAGCTTGATTTTGTTATTGAATCGGAGAGTTTAAAGTCTATTTCTAAAAACTCTGATAGGCTTGAAATCATCTCTATGGAGAGGATACACACTGAACTCAACAAGATTATACTTGCAGATAAGCCAAGCATTGGTTTTAAGCTCCTTTTGAAAACAGGATTGCTCGAAAAATTCTTCCCTGAAATGGTTGCGCTAAAAGGAGTGGAAAAAAAGAATGGAATTACTCATAAGGACAACTTTTTCCACACATTAGAAGTATTGGAAAATGTGTGCGAAAAGTCTGATAATCTTTGGCTTAGGTGGTCTGCTATTCTTCACGACATAGCAAAGCCTCCAACCAAGAGGTTCCATCCCAAACACGGCTGGACTTTCCATGGTCATGAAGACAGAGGCGCTCGAATGGTGCCCAAAATTTTCAAAAGGCTAAAGCTTCCTCTTGATTCTAAAATGAAGTACGTTCAAAAACTTGTACTTCTTCACCTTAGGCCAATTGCACTAACTAAAGACATAGTTACAGATAGCGCAATTAGAAGATTGCTTTATGAGGCAGGAGATGATATTGACGATCTAATGATCCTATGCAGAGCTGACATAACGAGCAAGAACGAAGCAAAAGTCACTAAATACCTCAAGAACTACGACATAGTTGTAGAAAAGCTTAAGGTAGTAGAAGAAAATGACAGCATTAGAAATTTCCAACCACCGGTTACTGGAGAAATGATAATGAAAGAGTTTGGCATTCCTCCTTCTAGACCTATTGGAGACATTAAAAAGGCAATAAAAGAGGCCATTCTAGAAGGCGATATCAAGAATGACAAAGAAGAAGCATTTGAGTTAATGCTTAAGCTTGGTAAAGAAATGGGGCTGAAAAGGGTTTAGCCCTTCCAACTATCTCTCAATGTAACAGCCCTATTAAATACTAGAGCGCCGTCCTTACTATTTTTTGAGTCAGGAGTAAAATATCCTAGTCTTGTAAACTGATATGTTGTTCCTGGCTTAGCATCTGACAAAGACGGTTCCATCTTGCAATTTCTGAGAATTTCAAGAGAATTTGGGTTCAAGAACTCTGTAAAATCTTTATCCTTATGTCCATCAGGGGCTTCGTCAGCAAATAGTCTATCATACTGCCGTACTTCAGCATTAACTGCATTTCTTTGTTCAACCCAGTGAAGCGTTCCCTTTGCTTTGATACCACTTGTGTCAAAGCCAGACTTGGAGTTCTCGAAATACTTAACGTGTACCTCGACAACATTTCCATTATCATCACAAATGTGGTTCTCGTATTCAACGATATATGCGCTCTTCAAGCGTACAGTTTTTCCAGGAGCTAGTCTGAACCACTTTCTGGTTGCCTCAATTTTAAAATCATCAGCCTCCATCCATAATTCGCGACCAAAAGGAATTTGACGAGTACCAGATTCTGTATCCTCAGGGTTATTTACTGATGGTAGCCATTCAACCTTATCCTCTGGGTAGTTTGTTATTACAAGCTTAATCGGATTAAGAACAGCCATAACCCTGGGAGCAACTCTATTTAAATCGTCTCTAAGAGCCCATTCTAGCAGGCCTACATCGATAATGTTTTCACGTTTAGACACACCTATTCTTGAAATAAATTCTCTTATTGAATCTGGTGTATAACCCCTTCTTCTTAGTCCACTAATTGTAGGCATTCTGGGATCATCCCAACCGTCAACAACGCCATCCTCTACTAGTCTTAAAAGCTTTCGCTTAGACATAACGGTATAATTCAGATTTAGTCTTGCAAACTCAGTTTGTTTTGATGGGAAAATATCAAGGTTTTCTATATACCAGTCGTATAGAGGTCTGTGCACTTCAAATTCTAATGAGCAAAGGCTATGGGTAATTCCCTCAATGCTATCAGATTGACCATGGGCAAAATCGTACATAGGGTAAATACACCAATCATCTCCAGTTCTATGGTGTGTTGCATACATAATTCTGTACATGATGGGATCCCTCATATGCATATTGGGATTTGACATGTCAATTTTTGCTCGCAACACCCTTGAACCTTCTTCGAATTCTCCAGCCTTCATTCTTTCGAATAAATCTCTGTTTTCCTCGGGGGATCTATCCCTGAATGGGCTATGTGAACCGGGCTCTGTTGGCGTTCCCTTTTGGGCTGCAATATCCTCTGAACTTTGGTCGTCTATATACGCCTTTCCATCATCAATTAGTCTCAATGCAAGGTTATATAATTGCTCAAAGTAATCACTTGTAAAATACTCTCCTCCATTTGGTTTATATCCTAACCAACTTACATCCTCTCTAATTGCATCAACGTATTCAACATCCTCTTTTATAGGATTGGTATCGTCGAATCTCAGATTAGTCAATCCACCGTATTCTTCTGCAAGCCCAAAGCTTATGCAAATTGCCTTAGCATGTCCTATGTGAAGATACCCATTTGGCTCGGGTGGAAACCTAGTATGCACCTTCCCATCATTCTTCCCTTCAGCCAAATCAGCATCTATCATTTGCTGAATAAAGTGTCTACTGGTTTCTGCCATGATGCAAAAATACAACTGCACCTGTAAAACACGCCTTATCTTTGTGATGTGAAAATTTATTATCAAATAGAAACTCAAGAAGAAGTTGAAGTAGATGTGAAAGTCGCTGAGGATTGGTCCTTGGTAGTTTACAATGACGATCACAATACATTTGACCACGTAATAGAAAGACTTGTAAGCGTGTGTAATCCCACGGTATTACAAGCAGAACAATGTGCTGTAATCATTCACTTTAATGTAAAATGCACTGTTAAAAGCGGATCGTATGAAAAGCTTGAACCCATGTGTACTTCGCTTTTAGAGTCAGATATCACAGCAGAAATAGAACCTTGATTTAAGTGTGAGATACATTTACCCCATACTATTTCTATCTTTTCTTCCTTCGCTAACCCTGTCCCAAATTTTCCAAGATAGTGCTCCTGATTGGGGAATAGTTCAATATAATTGGGATGGTCAATTTGGTGCAGGTGTATCAGCTGCTGACTGGAATAGAGATGGTTGGGACGATTTAGTATTTGGGAATAGTGACGGTGCTGTAAGGGTTTGGACTAATAATGGGGATGGGTTTGATATGATGCCGTTACCCATTATTCAAGTTGCAGAAACTAAGGCAATTCAGTGGGTAGATATTGACGAAGACTACGACTTAGACTTCTTTATGTCTGATAGATACGGCAACATGTATTTGTTAGAAAACCAAGGCGATACAGCTTTTATAAACGTATCTGACGGTTCTGGACTTCCAACAGATTCAGTTGCAACAGCAGGTGCTTCATGGGGTGATTACGATAATGATGGCGATTTAGACGTCCACATTTGTAGATACATTGAAAATCCATTTTTGACAGATCCTGTTTACAAGAATGTCCTGATGAGGAATAATGGAGATTTTACCTTCACAGATGTAAGCAATGAAGCCCAAATCAACCCATACGTTAGGCTTTCTTTCCAATCTATTTGGTATGATTGGGATTTAGATGGGTGGCAGGATTTATATGTGATAAATGACAAAAACGGCGAAAACGCATTGTACCATAATCAAGGAAATGGGCAATTTCATGAGATTGCTTCTTCTACAGGTGCAAATGTTGTTCTTGATGCAATGACTGCATCAATGGGAGACTTCAACCAGGATGGCTATCAAGACATCTTTATGACTTCAACTGTTGAAGGAAATAATGGAATTGGCTCATTACTTCTCGTCGGATCAGAATCAGGCCAATACCATGAAGCATCAGAACAGTACGATTTGAACTTTGTTAGATACTGTTGGGGCGCTGCATGGATGGACGTAGACAATGATACTGACTTAGATCTATTTGTCGCTGAAAGCGAGCCATTAGAACCATTCCAAGAGAACTACTTGTATAAAAATAATGGGCCATTCGTCTTTAACCCACCCTTTTCTGAAGAAGACGGAGATTACGTAATGGAGCCTTTTGGCGAGGATGTATTCGCTTTAGATTATCTAAACTCAAACACCGTAGTAACTGGTGATTTCGACAGAAATGGCTGGGTTGACTTTGTAGTTCACAACACATTTAATCACAAAGCTAGAATCTGGATGAATTCTGGCTTTAATGATGCTCCTCCAAAATACATTCAGCTAGGAATACAAGGAACTATCAGCAATACTATGGGTATTGGAGCTTGGATTGATGTGACTGACAATAATCTTACTCAAACAAGAGTGATTCAATGTGGCGAGAATTACCTTGGCCAAGAAAGTTTATACGAACATTTTGGTTTAGATGATTTCAACGACCTTACTCCCTTTGTAGACCAAATTAGAATTAAATGGCCAAGCGGAATCATTGATTATTGGCAAGAGGTTGAAGAACATGATAGAATGGTTTTTATTGAGGGAAGTTCTCCTTGTGAAAATTTTGACAACGCACCCGTTGACCTTTGTATTAGTGGCACTGCAGATTTTGAAGTTGCAGTTCCTTGGGATGGAGGTTCAGTTGAATGGATTAATTCGCAGGGTGAAATGGTATCTGGCTACAACTATTTTCAAGCGGGATCGCCTGGAACATATACTGCAATAGTATACCATCAAGAGCAAGAGGTTTGTAACGTTAGCGTTGATGTTATAGGTCTTGATTTATCTGCAGACATAGATAATTCAGGACATGTTGGAAGCGACGATTTACTAGAATTTCTTTCTTCTTACGGATGCCAAACTTTTTGCTTATCTGATATAAATGCAGATGGCACAACCAATGTTCAAGACTTGCTTGAACTACTAGTACAATACGGACAGGGCTGTTAAGCGTTTTTAATTGCTGTTGCTGCTTCAGCTGGATTTGACGCTTTGAATACTGATGATCCTGCAACTAGTACATCTGCTCCTGCCTCAACTAATGCTGAAGCGTTATTTGGAGTAACACCTCCGTCAATTTCAATCATTAGTTCCACTCCTACCTCATCTGCCATAGCTCTTAGCTCTCTTACTTTATCATAAGTCTTTTCTATGAATTTTTGGCCTCCAAAACCAGGATTAACACTCATTAAGCAAACTAAGTCTATTTCTGCTAGAACGTCCTTTAAGGTTTGGACAGGAGTGTGAGGATTTAAGGCTACTCCTGCTTTCATTCCCAAATCCTTAATTGCGTTTAGAGTCCTGTGTAAATGAGTGCAAGCTTCTAGGTGAACAGTAAGCACATCTGCGCCTAGATTCTTAAACTCTTCAAGATATCTATCGGGGTCAACAATCATTAAGTGAACATCAAGTGGTTTTTTTGCATGCTGAGAAATTGCCTTGATAACAGGCATACCAAAACTTATGTTTGGCACAAAGACTCCATCCATAACATCAATGTGAAACCAATCTAAATCGCTTGAGTTAACAAATTCAACGTCTCTTTGAAGATTTCCAAAGTCAGCGGCTAAAAGTGATGGTGCAACTAGATGGGCCATTTTTAAATATTCTTGTGTTCAGTTGTGCAAAGGTCGTAAGGATTCCCCACCTTTACAGCATGAGTTTTGAAGAAAAGAAAAAACAAATATTCACAGTGGGTTTAACTGGAGGTATTGGGGCTGGAAAAAGTACTATTGGAAGAATTTTTGAAACTCTGGGGATTCCAAGATTTGATGCTGATAAATTCGCTCATCAGATATATCAAAACGATTCTTATGTAAGGGAGGAAGTAATAAGGAGATTTGGTCTGGGCGTTGGTGTTTTTGGTGAAGACGGATTGTCTGTTGACATAAACAAACAAGCATTGGGATCATTAGTTTTTTCTGACTCCGAAGGACTTGAATTTCTTAACAAATTAATTCATCCTGTTGTGAGGCAGGGATTTATTACTTGGGCTAAAAGCTTACCTTCTTGCACTCCATATGCTATTAGAGAGGCTGCAATTTTGTTTGAAAGTGGTGCCAACGAAGGTTGTGATGTGGTTATTTGTGTGAATGCTTCAAAAGATGTCAGAAAAACGAGGGTTATGCATAGGGACAGAATAAGTGAACCAAAAGTGATTGAACGCATGAAAAAGCAACTTTCTGATGATGAAAGAGCTAACCGTTCAGACTTTACTATCTTCAACAATCCAAAAGATTTGGTATTAGAACAGGTTATTGAAATTCATCAAGAGATTTACAAGAGGGTAAATGAAGAAAAGAATTGAGAATATTAAAGCTCTTTGGGCTTCTATTGAATCACACCAGGATTTATTACTTGCCTCGTTGAAAGAGGATTTGGGTAAGCCTGAACCTGAGGCCCTTTTACAGGAAATCTATCCTTTAAAAAAGGAAGTTGAATACTGCCTAAAGAACATAAACGAGTGGGCTTGTAAGCGTTGGGCTCCTACTCCATTATCACTCTTTGGGATAAGGCAGTACGTGAAGGCCGAACCAAAAGGTCGCTTGCTTATCATATCGCCGTGGAATTTTCCGGTGATATTGACGTTTAGGCCATTGATTACCGCCCTAGCAGCTGGAAACAAAGTGGTTCTGAAACCTTCTGAACATACACCAAAGACGTCTGATGCTATTAAAACTGTTGTAGAAGCCGCTTTGTGTCCGGATGTAGTTGAAGTTGTTCTTGGCGGGCCGAATGTTGCTGCTGAATTAACCACTCAATCCTTCAACCACATTTGCTTTATTGGTGGAACCAAAATCGGGAAACTTGTCATGAAAGCTGCTGCTGAGCAACTTATCTCTGTGACCTTGGAACTTGGAGGGAAGAGTCCTGTTATTGTTGATTCGACTGCTAGGTTGAAGAGCGCTGCTAAAAAGATTGCTTGGGGAAAGTATTTAAACGCAGGCCAAGTCTGTATTGCGCCAGATTACCTTCTCTTAGAGGAAGGAATTGATGACGAATTTGTCAAAAGATTCGAGGACAATATCTACGAAATGTATGGTCCAAATCCTCTTGATAGCCAGGATTTAGGGAAAATCGTAAATAAGCATCACTACAACAGAATCCTAAAACTTATTAAAGATGCCGTAAAGGATGGTGCTAAACTTCATGTTCCAGGCGGGGTGCTAGAACTAGGAGAAGAGAGAAGTATGATTGCACCGTGCTTTCTAACAGGTTGCACAACGGATATGGCAATAATGAAGGAAGAAATTTTTGGCCCTGTTTTACCAATCATTACTTGGAGAGAAACTAACGAAGTGTTTGAAATCGTTGAGAAAAATCCAAATCCACTTGCGATTTATATTTTTAGCTCAAAGCGCAAGAAAATTGAAGAATTTGTAGAAGGAACAAAAGCTGGAAGTACTGCTATAAATGAAGTTGTGATTCAGGTCGCGAACCCCGGTTTGGGATTTGGCGGCATAGGAACAAGCGGAATTGGGAGATCAAATGGAAAAGCAAGCTTTGATGAATTTTCCAACTTGAGAAGCTTTGTTGATTCAACAAATAGGCCAAACGTGCTTCCTCTCACATTTCCTCCTTTCAATAAATTTACGGTCGCTCTATCGCGATTTATTAAAAAGTGGCTCTAAACTATGCTAGTACAAACCCATTTCCCTAGAAAACTCTCTAGAGCCAGGTATGACCAATACCTAGCATCTGGATGGTTTAGGGGTGCGGTCATGCTCTATAAAATGGACCTTCTTTGCATTGATGACGAAATATATTCTGTAGTTAATATTAGGTTGAACATTGAGATGTTTCGGCTGAGAAAAAGCCAAAAGAAGCTTCTAAGAAAGGCTGAGGAGAGATTTAGAATTACTTATGGTCATGCTGAGCCAACTCCTGAAAAGGAGAAGCTGTATGAAGATCACAAGCATAAGTTCAAGGGATTCATTCACGAAACACTTGAAGATTATTTAAACGCTGGATTTGATTCAACAGTCTTTGATACGCGCGAGGTTTGTGTCTACGATGTAGATAAGCTGGTAGCAGTGAGTTATTTTGATCTAGGGGACAGAGGAATGGCAAGTCTTTTATGTTTATACGACGAGGATTACAAAAAATGGAGCTTGGGGAAGGTTACAATGTTTAAGGAAATTGAATTTGGTATTAATACAGGCCGAAGATGGTATTATCCAGGCTACGTTCTCGACTTACCAAGCGCTTTTGATTACAAGCTTGAGTTAGGCCAAATGCAGTACTACGCGCCCTCTAAACGTTGGATATCTTATGACAATTTTGACCCTCAGGAAACAAATGCTCAAAAGATCAGAGCAAACATTCATAAGCTTTCCGAAAAATTATTAGCCTTAGACATTCCACATAGGATTTGGCTTTACCCTTATTTCAGCATGGGATATGTTGGGCCTTGGAATGCTAATTTCCTAAGGGATCCTTCATTAATTGAGCTTGGGCATGATATACACGGCATGATCGCAGCTTCATATTCTGCTGAGGAAAATGCCTTTTCGTTATACAGAATTCATCCGTGCCCAGATGGACCGCAATTCTTGAAAATGGAGGCATCAACTGAGTTTAGCGAATCTAATAAATACCTAAATCATTTATATCAAGTAGGGTCTTCTTTTGTTGAATTTGGCTCGCTTGAAATCGTACTAGAATTAGCGAAAAAACTAACTACTAAAAGAGATTTTCTACCATCAATATGAAAATTACTAGCTGGAATGTAAACGGCATAAGAGCTGTTGTGAAAAAGGATTTTGACGGGATAATGTCGTCTATGAATACTGATGTCTTGGGATTACAGGAGACTAAAGCACAGGATGATCAGGTAAGGGAAGCTTTGTTTGGCCTGCCCTCTTTAAAGGATTATAATGTTTATAGTACGTCTGCGATTAAAAAGGGATATTCTGGAACTACGATAATAACTAGAGTAGAACCCCTTGAAGTAAAAGCAGGAATAGGTATTCCAGAATTTGATACAGAGGGAAGAGTATTGAGAGCAGAATTTGAACACTTTCACTTTGTAACAGTCTATACCCCAAATTCGTCATCTGGTTTAAAAAGACTGCCTTTTAGGTGTGAATGGGATATCGCTTTTAAAGAGTATTTGAAAGAATTAGACGCTACAAAACCAGTAATATGTTGTGGTGATTTAAACGTAGCCCAATCTCCTATTGATCTTGCTAGGCCCAAGTCAAATTACAACAAAACTCCAGGTTATACCCAAAAGGAAATAGACGGATTTACTGAGCTTTTAGGAGCTGGATTTACTGACACTTGGCGCGATGCTAATCCTGAAGAAGTGAAGTATAGCTGGTGGAGTTACAGAGGTGGTGCAAGAGAAAAGAATATTGGCTGGAGACTCGATTATGTTTTGGTTAGTAATAGGTTTTTGAATCAAACTGGATTGCCTCAAATACACAATGAAATTCGCGGTTCAGATCACTGCCCTGTAAGCTTGGAAATCAATTTGTAATCGTCATTTGTAAACTATTTTAATCGCTAGCAAAACCACAATCATACACATCTAAAACAATCACATTTTCAAGATTTAAATGGAGAGCTTTTGATTGTTTCTATCACTATTGATTGCA
>JAYZNI010000065.1:0-5287 GCA_036152255.1 Bacteroidota bacterium
CCCCAAGCTTCAGTCTCATAAATGTTAGATGTTGTTAATGACTTAATAGATCGACTCTCTACTAATTCGGCCTCAATAGCTGCTATTGCTGAGTTTAGTGCCAATTCTCTTTCTCCAATATTCGAGCCCAAACCTATGTACACGTTTCTCATCCTCATGGCTGAGCAAGATAAGTCTATATATTAGCAATTATGGAATTTTTGAAAAATGTAGTGAGCTCAGCAATTGGCTCAATAGTTGGCTTGGTAGTAGCCGGAACAATTTTAATTTTCATCTTCGTTGGAGCACTTGTTGGAGGCTTAGTGACGGCCTTTACTGAAGGTGCTGAAGGTGGTGTGTCAATTAATGAGGATAAGGCGAACGTATTGGTGTTTGACATGAATACTTCGATAATTGAAAGGGGCTGCGGAAATGATATATCGTTTGACCTAGGTGGATTAAATGCAGAACAACAACTGGGATTGGACCAAATCCTCGAGGGATTAGAGCGCGCTTCGTCTGATGATGATATAGAGGGAATTTTCCTCAACATTAGTGGAGCTGGAGCTTACCCATCTACATTGGAGGATATAAGAGCAGGACTTGAGGCTTTCAAAGATTCCGGAAAGTGGGTTGTGGCTTGGGCCGAGGGAATGTCTCAAAAGGGTTACTACATGAACACCGTTGCTGATGAAGTTTATCTACACCCAAATGGCTCGCTAAGTATTGCAGGCCTTAGCTCTCAGATAATGTTCTATCCTGGATTATTTGAAAAACTAGGTATTGATATTACTGTTTTAAGAGGGCCAAACAACAAGTACAAAAGCGCTGTGGAGCCATTTATCCGGGATGATTTTAGTGAGGCAAATAAGGAGCAGATGTATGCTTTGCTCGGTGATTTTTGGAATGTAATGAGAGATGAAATTGCAGAAAGCAGAGGTGTCGACGCAGAATTAATTGATGAAGTGGCAAATAATATTTCTGTTCGTCTTGCTGAGGATGCAAAAGAGCTCTCTCTTGTTGATGATTTGCTTTTCGAAGATGAGTTAGATGCTTTGTTAGAAGATAAGCTAGGAGATGACGTTGAGCTCAGTAAAATTTCATTTACGGATTATACTGTAGACGAAAGAATGTTTGGTATAGATATGTCTGATCCTGATGCTATCATGAAAGTTTTTGAAGGCGGAGAAGAAGAGCATGACGAAAACCTTGGAGGTGATGTAGCAGTAATCTACGCTGTTGGAGGTATTGAATCTGGTAAAGGTGATGCTGCTACAATAGGTTCTGTTACAATTGCTGAAGCTATCAAGCGTGCAAGATTAGCTCCTGATGTAAAAGCTGTTGTATTAAGGGTGAATTCACCTGGTGGATCAGCACTCGCTAGTGATGTGATTTGGCGTGAGACTGTTCTATTGAAAGAGGCTGGAAAGCACTTTGTTGTTAGTATGAGTGATCTAGCAGCTTCTGGAGGATACTACATAAGTTGTGCAGCAGATAAGATTTATGCAAACTCTACGACAATTACAGGTTCGATTGGAGTATTTGGTATGATTCCAAATATTGGTGGTGCATTAGAGAAACACTTGGGTGTATCATTCGATAAGATAAAGACTCACAACCACGCAGGATCTCCTGACGGTTTATTTGCCATGTCTCAATATGAAATGGACGCTATGAACGAAGTAATCATAGACATCTACGATGATTTCACATCTAAGGTTGCAAAAGGAAGAGGGTTAAGTGCAGAAGATGTAGAAGAGGTAGCTAGGGGTAGAGTTTGGACTGGAGAGGATGCTTTGGAAATTGGTCTGGTTGATGAATTAGGAAATCTTGACGATGCGATTGCTTATGTTGAGGAATTAATTGGTGGAGATGAGCACGAGTTAATTTATCTCCCAGAAATGAAGGACCCATTCGAAGCTATGATTGAGGACTTTGCAGGAATACAAAGCAGAATAGACGCTCTTGAATTGCTTGGGATTAATGATATGCATTTGGAAGATGTTAGTTCAGTTGTGAAGATGATTGAATCTGGTGACGTAGTCCAAGCTAGAATTCCATACAACATCCACATAAAATAATAAGTGGGTTTAGAAAAGGATAGGAGGCTCAATCCTGAGGATTATGCAAATTCAGAGATGTTGCCAGTAAGACTCATCATTGAAGACGTGCGCTCTGGAAATAATGTTGGCTCGTTCTTTAGAACAGGCGATGCTTTCAGAATTGAAGGCATTGATCTTTGCGGCATAACCTGTCATCCGCCTCATAGAGATATTTTGAAAACAGCTCTTGGTTCTAGTAAATACGTTCCATGGCGCGGTCATGAAACTGCTCTAGAAGCAATTGAAGTTCTAAAATCTGAGGGATACAATATTGCTTCTATAGAACAAACCGATTCAAGTATTTTGCTCAATCAATGGGAGCCCAAAATCGGCGAAAAGTGGGCCTTCGTAATGGGTAATGAAGTTAGAGGTGTTCAGCCCTCTACTTGCGATGCGTCAGATGTCGTTCTTGAAATTCCCCAGCTTGGAGTTAAGCAAAGTATGAATGTTAGCGTGTGTGCTGGAATTGTGCTATGGTACGCTAGCCAGAATCTATAAAATATTTTAGCCCAAAAGAAAAGACCCAGCTCAATGCCGGGCCTTTTTTATCTGTGATAGTTTCTAATTACTCTATTCCAGCAAATTCTAGGTCTGCACTTGCTTTAGCTGAAAGAGATGAGTCCTTTGTAAGGGCTGCATCAATATTAGCTTTAGCACCAGTAGCATCTCCAAGACGAGCACAACAAATAGCAAGAACGTAGCTTGCAACTGCGCTGTCGTCGTTAGAGTTGTTCAAAGTAGTCTTAGCACCATTAGCATCTCCATTTAGAAGCTTAGCTAGTGCAAGGTTTACAGAGTTTGATCCGCTCATGTTTGAGATAGCAGAACCGTACTCACCATTTGTGATGGCAACAAGTCCTTTGTTGTAGCTTGTTTCTGCACTTGATCCTGCTTTAGCAAGAAGTGACGCAGCTTCATCAATGTTTCCTTCTTGACGAGCAATTGCTCCAAGATTGTTTAGTACTGCTTTGTTTGTAGCGTTTAAGCTATGCGCTTTGTTAAACGCTTCTTTTGCTTGGTTGCTACGTCCCATTTCCATTAAGCAAACACCACTGTTGTTGTGTCCTCTTAGGTCGTCAGCGTGAACTGTTGCACAAGAAGAGTAGATAGTGTACTTGTCGTTTACATTGTCAAATAATGTAGCACTGTATAGTAATTCTTCAGCTGTTAGTGTTTCAGGAGCACTCATGCAAAGGTCTTTCAACTCTTCATCAGTGTATCCTTCAACAGTGTAGTTAAGAGCAATCATAGAACGACGTAGAGAAGGAAGGATTTGGTCTTCAATCTCAGAGTAAGTCTTAGCGATGTTGCGAATCTCTTCTTCACGCTTGTTCTTGTCACTGTACATTTCTAGAACACGGATAATTAAATCTTTATCAGCGATATCGGATGCCTTCATTAACTTTTTAAATCCTTCCCAATCCTCACCCTTAGCAACAAGGTTTGCGAAATCATCAGCTGTGTTGATTTTTGCACGTCTCAATTCTCTCTTTAGGGAATTATGAGCAGACGCTGCTCTATCAGTAGCAAGATCTTCATTTAAACTAATTTCTCCTTCTGGAGAAGCATATGCGTCAATAGTAACTCCAGTTAGAGCAACGCTATCTGCAGTAGCAACTAGAGTAAATAGCGCCTTCATTTCAGCCCACTCGTCGGTCCTCAACTCCTTAGACTTTACAACAGAACTGTTGTAGTCGTAATTAATTTCGTCATTGTGCGTGTATGCAATAGTTCTCTGGAAACGATCAGCAGTAATGATGAACTTGTCGTCGGGCTGAACTAGGTTTGGCGTAGTAATTACACCTTTACAAAGGAAGTAAGGTTCGAAGTCTACAACGCTATCACCCTTCTTACCTCTTATGCGAAGTTCAAGATGTGAAGCATCTTCCATAGCACTTTCGTAAGGAATGCTTGCATTATAAGTAAATGACTTTCCAACTTCGTAGGAAACCGCTGTGTAGTTTCCAGCTGCTTCTTCTCCTTGGAATCCTTTCATGTCAAAAGCAGCCTCGCCGCCTTCCCATACAAGAACAGGGGTAGCTTCAAGAATTACTTTCTTGCCAAAGTACTTAGCAGGGAAGTTTCCAGTAATAGTAACCTCTACTTCTCCACCTCGAAGGATAAGAGTTTCAGGTTCAACAGATAGGCCAACTGTGTCTAGGGCTTTTTCCATAGAGCCAAGGCCTGCGCAGCCAGCTAAAAATATAGCTACTGCTATTGTAATGAATGTAGTATTTGATTGTAGCATGCGAGTAATTAGATTTGTGAGTCGCAAATAATTAATACCAAAAATAGTGTAAAAAGTAGAGGTTGTGTGACAATTTTTATTAAGCTGTCACTACTCCCATGTTAGAAAACTTACGTATTCTTTGTGAAATTCTTTTATCAGATCCTTGCTTAATTAGAGAGTCTATATTTTCAATCAAAACTCTCTTTAGTGTAGCATACATCTCATCCCTATTATTGTGAGCACCACCAAGGGGTTCGGGAATAATTTCATCTATTAGGCCAAGCTTTTGCATGTCATCTCCAGTGAGCTTTAACGCCTCTGCTGCAGTCACCTTATGATCCCAAGATTTCCATAAAATTGAAGAACAAGACTCTGGAGAAATTACGCTATACCACGTATTTTCTAACATCATCACCTTATCGCCAATGCCTATCCCAAGTGCACCACCTGATGCGCCTTCTCCGATGATCACGCAAATGATTGGTACCTTGAGTTGAACCATCTCAATTAGGTTGCGAGCGATTGCCTCGCCTTGCCCTCTTTCTTCAGCTTCAAGTCCAGGGTAAGCACCCGGAGTGTCAATCAATGTTACTACTGGTCTATTGAATTTCTCTGCAAGCTTCATAAGCCTCAAAGCCTTTCTATATCCCTCAGGATTTGCCATCCCAAAGTTTCTATACTGACGCATCTTAGTATTTGAGCCTTTTTGTTGACCAATGAACATAACGGGCCTCCCATCGAGCTCGCCAAAACCACCTACCATTGCTTTATCGTCTTTTACAGTTCGGTCTCCGTGAAGCTCTAAGAAATTACCATCTGTAATTGCTTCAACGTAATCAAGGGTATAAGGTCTATCTGGATGACGACTAACCAAAACTCTCTCCCAAGGGGTGAGTTTACTGTAAATCTCCTCAGTGACTTCTTCTATTTTGGCCTCTAGCTCAACAATAGTTGTAGTCATATCGAGGCCATTGTT
>JAYZNI010000066.1:0-22293 GCA_036152255.1 Bacteroidota bacterium
GGTTCAGACAACTGGTTAGAATCAATAGTAGTTCTAGAGGAGGGGAGTTTTGGTTCACCAATTGCAACTGAATACGAGGCCACTGCTTCACCAACTTGTGATCCAGATCCAGATGATGATGTAGTTATATACTGTGCTTGGGAGGATTGTGGAGTTTCGACAATAACTGTAAGTAGACCATGTCTAGTTCCATCTGTTTATCCTTTTGATTTTCAGATTCTAGAAGAGGATGATTCAGAAGCATCATTTACTGATGATATTGAAGGATTGCCAGCATCAGCTTCAATACCTATAGGAGAATATACGATGTCTTTAAGTTTTAACGTACCCCAAGATTTTATAGACGAGGGTACAGAAGAACTCAAGCTTAGAATAGTAAGTGGAAACATTGAGAGTTATCTGAGTATTTTCATTTATGATACACCTCCACTTGAAGCAGTCACTCCTGAAGTCGTCACAGTGCCATGTGATGAAGGTGAGGAGGTGTGTGTAGAATTAATTCAGGATCCTGACCTAGAATACCCTCCTGTAGAATACAATTGGACCATTAATGGTATTGATTATGGAAACGAGCAATGTCTTTGGCATACGTCTTTAATAGATCATTTATTTGAAATATATATAGAGGATGGATGCAACAGAACACTTTACTTACAGACTCTTTTTGAAGTTCCCTATGAGCCACTTGTTGTGACCCTACCTCCAGACACAGTACTATGTAATGGAGCTAGTACAACGTTAAATCTTGAAATTGAAGGTGGAGAGGAGCCATATGTATTCCAATGGGAAAATTTCACCACCAATCTGTTTGCATATACTGTAGCTCCTACTGTTGGAACAAATTACACAGTATCAGTAATTGATAATTGTAATTATGAAGAAAGCCAAACAACAAGGGTAGATGTCGAAACTATATCATCTACAATCGTAAGATATAACCTTGGTGAAGGTACTTATGAGTTTGATGTTATTACGTCTCCGGAAGAACCATTTGAAGGAGCATTTAACTATGTATGGGATTTTGGAGACGGTACTTGGGGATACGAAAAGAACATGATCCATACATATGACGGCTTAGATGAGTACGACGCATTTATCACTACTATCACTAATAACGGTTGTTCTGATGTTGCTACAGTTCGTATTTATGGTGAAGTAATCGTTTATATCCCAACAGCATTTACTCCAAATAACGATGGTAAAAATGATGCCTGGGAGATTATAGCTAGACAGGTGGAATCGTATGAGTTATTTGTGTACAATAGGTGGGGTGATATAGTTCATACTAGTACTACTATCAATGAACCATGGATTGGCAATGTTAATGGAGGAACTCATTTCGCACCAGATGGATTGTACAATTGGGTTATCAAAGTCCAAGGGTATGATGTAGATGCTGAAGAAATTAGAGGAACCGTATACCTGATGAGGTAATTTTCAAGGCTAAATGATAATTAACCTTAAAGTATTAAAACAAAATTGATATTAAAATAGATTTTTGTCCTATGTTGCGTTCATTCGCAATTCAATTAAAATCCAATGGCGAGAAAGAAAAAGGAAAAAGAATTACA
This sequence comes from Bacteroidota bacterium, assembly GCA_036152255.1. Lineage (GTDB taxonomy): Bacteria > Bacteroidota > Bacteroidia > Flavobacteriales_D > Sanyastnellaceae > UBA974. Next base: position 1,572 of record JAYZNI010000066.1, read on the forward strand.
GCCTAATATTAAAGTTAGACTAGATCGAAGGACTGTAATAACTATTAAAGATAGAAGTAAGCTTGATTTCTGGAAGCAGAAATATCCTAATCTAGAAATTCTAGAAGAATCTACAGACAAATAAACTTTTGTTTTAGCATATAGAAAGGGGACGCATTTGCGTCCCCTTTCTATTTATTAATAGATCCGTCTTAATTATAAGACTTTGGCTTTCTTATGAAACCACTTCTCTATTCCAAGGAGCAAATGCTAGTTGCTCACGTCCCTTTTTAGTTAAAGTGTAGCCATCCTTATTTTGAATTAGTCCATCGAGGTAAAGATTTGTTATTCTCTCCCCAATTCTAGCTTGTCCAACATGCAAATCAGTATCGGCTTCGATTCTCTTCCAGAAGTTTCTTTCTAATACACTAAGTCTTATGTGATTTTGATTCTCTAGCTTGAAATTCTGAACGATGTCTAGGATCATGAAGTCGTACTTGTCCATGTGCATTTTTAGATGGTTTTTAAGGTTAAAGATTTGATGCAATTTAAGTTTTCAATTTAAGCATCTGCCATATAAACCACATCAGATATTAACGTGTTGTTAACGATTTCAATATCGTTGTTAGTAACCTGTTAATACTGAAGATTATTATTAAACTTTCTTGAAGTAAGTGAAAAATCTCTCTAGATATCTAATGTCTCTTTCTGGATATGGAGAGGGTTTAAAATGAGAGTGGAATTTTATTGCTTTATGAGTTGAATCCCAGGCGCATGCGCTCAATGCAACCCCTTTTTTTCTAGCTAATTTTAAAACCCAAACTAACTCATCTCTCTCTATCTCCTTTTGCCAAACAATTAGTACTGTACCCTTTTGATTTATTTTTTTATCTATTCCATTTCTATCCCCAATTTTTTGGAAATATGATTCTCCAGCAGTTAGATGTCTCATCCACCTTCTTTGGGTAGTAGCAAGTTGGCCTTTTAGTTCGTTGATGAATATAATTTGATTTTTAGATGTAGGTGGATCTTGACCTTTAAACTTCCAACCTAAAATCTGAAGAATTGCTTTGGCTAATCTTCTTCTAAAATTTAAAAACACTTTAGAGTATTTCATCTGTCCAGACACCCTTCTTTGTCAGTGATGAAGTTAGATGATAATTAAGCAGCTTTTGAAATTCCTCTCGTGTAATTTCTATTGCACCTAATGTGCTTAAGTGTTCATTCATTATCTGGCAGTCGATGGGACCAAAATCCCATTTTTTGAGGGTTTGGGCTAATTTGATAAGAGCTACTTTAGAAGCATTTGGGGAATTTGAGAACATACTCTCTCCAAAAAACATTGTCCCTATAGAAACGCCATATAGGCCACCTACTAATTTCTCACCATCCCAAACCTCAACTGAATGTGCTAAACCAAGTTCGTGCAAATTGCAATATGCATTGTGGATGTCTGAACTGATCCATGTTCCTTCGTTTGGATTTCCTCTATCAGCTGTGGCGCATCCCTTAACTACTTTGTCGAAACACGTATCAAAAGTCACTTTGAAGATTTCTCTATTGAGAATGTTACGCATGCTCTTGTGAATCTTAATCTCTTCAAGTGGAATAATTGCTCTTGTTTTGGGTGCCCACCATAAAATCTCCTCATCAGGATTGTACCAGGGGAAAACCCCGTGTTCATAAGCGGCAATTAGCCTTGCTGGACTTAGATCTCCACCCACAGCCAATAGTCCTAATTCATTCGCCTTATCAACAGAGGGAAATTCTATTTTTTCATCTAATAGCTGAATTTGCATTGAACGAAGTTAGAAAGGCACGACCTTGCAAGGGTGAAAATTGAAGAAGAAAAATTGATTGATAATTTGATGGATGTGCTCTCAAAAGGATTGCCTGGGTTAAAATCCCAATTAATAGCAGCTCCTCCTTACAGAGCAAATTCTTTCACTGAGAAAGATTTGATGGAAGCTAGAAAAGCTTCAGTTGTTTTTATTATATATCCAAATGACAATAAATGGGAAGGAGTTTTGATTAAAAGGGCATCTTATAATGGCGTTCACTCAAAGCAAATTGCATTGCCAGGAGGAGAGAGGGAACCTGCTGATACTAGCGATTTAGATACTGCAATTAGAGAGTGTGAAGAGGAAATAGGGGTAAGATTAAAGAAGACCCAAATCATAGGGGCACTTTCACCATTGTACATTCCACCAAGTAGATTTTACGTTAGGCCATATTTGGCCTATTTGGAATCCAAACCTCAATTCAATCTTGATCCAAAAGAAGTAGGAGAAGTACTGTTTATTAGTATGGAGAGATTATGTTCAGAAAATCTTTGGGCTGAGTTTGAGATAAAAGGTATAAAGGTGCCGGGATTTAAATTGGATGGAAATGTGGTTTGGGGAGCCACGGCAATGATGCTTGCAGAGATTGCAGATTGTTGTAGAGATATTTTCAGAGATACCTTTGCAACATGAAAGATTTAAATTCTAAGGACAATAGTAAGGTTGAAGCTGAACTAGACAGGGCTGAAAAGAATGGTGATATTAAATGGGTTAGGCCTTTGCTCTATGCGTTTAGGGATAGGCCTGAGGATGCACTAAGAGAGAGAATGAGGACAATGCTTTCAACAATTAAACTTAGTGGCGCAGAAGGGATTTATATTGAGGAATTGGAAAGTGGAGATTGTTCGGAAATAGGAGCAGACATTTTGGGCTTTATTTGGAGTGCAGGATTTGACCCTTCAAATAAGTTAGATCTCATTACTGGAATTGCCACAAATGGAGATTTCAGAGCAGCAATAGAAGGTCTATCAATTGTTGAGCATTGTGAATCAATAGACGAGGAACACGTGTTGCTCGAGGCAATACTCAATGTTAGAAGCGCAATTGAAAATTGTGAAGATGAAAGCCTAAAGGCAATGTATGAGTCAATGTTAGCTTCTTTGCAAAGACTAGAAAGGGCTCAATAATCAAGTTTGTAAAACACCAACCCTAAAAGGCTTTTCAGATGGTGCTGCGTTAGCTGCTTCAATACCCTGACTAATCCAAGATCTTGTATCCTCAGGGTCTATAATTGCATCAACCCAAATCCTAGATGCAGCATACTCTGGTTTTGTCTGCTCGTCATATCTAGCTTTGATTTTTCGCAATAGTTCTTCTTGAGCTTTTTTGTCTACTGGTTTGCCAGCACTTTTTAATCGACTTACTTCAATTTGCTGTAGAACCTTAGCAGCTTGGTCTCCACCCATTACTGCAATCTTAGCTGTAGGCCAAGCAACAATTAGCCTTGGGTCGTAAGCCTTTCCACACATTGCGTAGTTTCCAGCGCCATAGCTATTACCTACTATAATTGTGAATTTTGGCACAACGCTGTTTGAAACTACGTTAACAAGTTTTGCACCATCCTTTATGATTCCGTTGTGTTCGGATCTTGTACCTACCATAAATCCAGTCACATCTTGAAGGAAAACTAATGGAATGTTTTTTTGGTTGCAGGTCATAACAAACCTTGCTGCCTTGTCTGCACTATCAGAGTATATAACTCCGCCAAACTGTATACCATCCTTGGTTGATTTTACAGTATTGCGCTGATTAGCGACAATTCCTACGCTCCATCCATCAATCCTTGCATATCCACAAACTATGGTTTTGGCATATGTTTTCTTGTATTCAGTAAAAGAACCTTCGTCTACTAAAGCTTTAATTAGATCTCTTGTCTCATATGGTTGGGTTCTACTCTCAGGTAGAATAGACGAAGGTGATCTTCCAGAGGGGTCCTTTGCATCAGCTCTTGAAAATCCTGCATACGTTGGAGTATTGCCCCAGTGTGATGCAAGATCTCTTATGGTCTTTAAAGCATGCTCGTCATCCGAACAAGGATAATCGATAACACCGCTTATTTCAGTTTGGGTTTTTGCACCACCTAGAGTTTCGTTATCAATATCCTCACCAATTGCAGCCCTTACCAAATAGCTTCCAGCTAGGAATATTGACCCCGTTCCTTCAACAATTAGACTTTCATCACTCATTATTGGTAGGTAGGCACCTCCAGCTACACATGATCCCATTACAGCTGCTATTTGAGGGATGCCTTCAGAGCTTAGTTTGGCATTATTTCTAAACATCCTCCCAAAGTGTTCTTTGTCTGGGAAAATCTCGTCCTGCATAGGAAGAAAAACTCCTGCGCTATCAACTAGGTAGATAATTGGTAGTCGGTTTTCTAAAGCTATTTCTTGAGCTCTCAGATTCTTCTTTGCAGTGATTGGGAACCATGCTCCAGCTTTAACTGTGGCGTCGTTTGCCACGCAGATACACAATCTTCCGTGTACACGTCCGATTTCAACCACAACTCCACCAGAAGGACAACCTCCGTATTCCTCGTACATTCCATAACCTGCGAGTGCGGCTATTTCCAATCTCTCACAACCCTGATCAAAAACTCGATCTAATCTTTCACGAGCTGTGAGTTTGCCTTTTATGTGCTGCTTTTCCATTTTTGCAGTCCCACCACCCCTCTTAATCTTGTTGAGCTTACGATTTAAGTCCGCTACAAGAAGACGCATTTTGTCTTCGTTCTTGTTTGCTTGTATATCAGCTTTTTTTACCACGCCTCGAAGTTAAGCAAGAGGAGGGCTTCGAGATTACCTTTGCATCAATGACCTTTTCTTTTATCCTAAGTCCAAATGAAGTTAGTTGAGAAGAATTTTCTAATTTACAAGCTCCTTAATTCTTCATTTACAGGACTATCGGTTGGAATATTATTCACCATCTATGAGCCTCTTGATCCCGAAATTTATTCTGTAGGGGGGATGGTGCTAGCTGGAGCAATGCTGATAATTGCCAAGTTCTACGAAAGGTTACTAAATATTAAGAGCTTTTTTGCTGTTTCCATGTTGGTTGAAACTGTGATGCTATTAACCATAATCACATTACTGATTTTAAAATACAGTATTACTTCAGCGCTGCTGATTTACTCTGGATATCAACTTACATTCATTTTTGGGGGGTACTTAGTTAGAGCAGAAACTCTCGTAGCACATAAAAAGGAATTGCTAAGTAGTATTGACGTGAACAAGCAAGTAGGTTACTTATTGGGTTTAGGAGCATCGTTTTTGTATTACAAGTTGATGGATTTGGGCTTAGAGATTACAGATAAGAAGTTGCAAATTGAGATACTTCATTACTTATTGATTCTATTGCAAAGCGCAATTCTTCTAATTGTATTTTTCAGCTTTAAAAAAGATAGAGGAGAGAGCTGAGGTGAAGTAACTTTGACCTGAAATTAGACCAAACAATAAACAAAATGTCAGACGATAAGAAGGTGATTTTTTCCATGATAAAGGTCTGTAAGGACACACCATCTGGAAAACAAGTATTGAAGGATATCTACCTATCGTTCTTCTACGGTGCTAAGATTGGTATCATAGGTGTGAACGGTTCGGGTAAATCAACGGTTATGAAAATTATTGCCGGGCTGGATGAGGCGTACAGAGGTGATGTGGTTTGGGCTGATGGATACACAGTTGGATACTTACCTCAGGAGCCAGAATTGGACTCAAACAAAACAGTTAGGGAAATTGTAGAAGAAGGTACTCAGGAGATAGTTGATACTCTAGCTGAGTTTGAAGAAATTAATGCTAAATTCATGGAGGATGAGGTCCTGAATAATCCAGAAAAAATGGATGCATTGATTGCGAGACAAGCTCAGGTTCAGGACAAGATAGATGCGTTGGATGCTTGGGAGCTCGATACAAAACTCAACATTGCTATGGATGCATTGCGTTGCCCGCCAGATGACCAAAAAATATCTGAGCTCAGTGGAGGCGAAAGACGCAGAGTTGCTCTTTGTAGGCTTTTGCTGAAGCAACCAGATGTTCTGTTATTAGACGAGCCGACTAACCACTTAGACGCTGAGAGTATAGATTGGCTTGAGCAGCATTTAGAGAATTATAATGGTACGGTGTTGTGTGTTACCCACGATCGTTACTTCTTAGATAACGTTGCTGGGTGGATACTAGAGCTAGATAGAGGTGAAGGCATTCCATACGAGGGAAATTACCAAAGTTGGCTAGAGCAGAAGACAAAGAGATTAGCTCAAGAGGAAAAGCAAGAGTCGAAGCGCAAAAAAGAGCTAGATAGAGAGTTAGAGTGGATTCGTACTAACCCTAAAGGTCGTAGAGCGAAAAACAAGGCTCGTATCTCAAATTATGAGACTATGCTTGCTGACGGTTCAAAGGAGAAGTCAACAAGACTTCAAATTCCAATCCCAAACGGCCCTCGCCTAGGAAACAAAGTGCTTGAAGTAGAAGGTCTCCAGAAATCTTATGGAGAGAAGCTTTTATTTGAGGATTTGACCTTTAAGTTGCCTCCAGCAGGTATTGTTGGGATTATCGGGCCGAATGGAGCTGGTAAAACGACACTCTTTAAAATGATAATGGGAGAGGAGCAACCTGATAAAGGAACGCTGGAATTAGGAGATACTGTTCAAGTCGGTTACGTAGACCAAACCCACAATGACATAGACCCTGAACAAACGGTTTGGGAAGTTGTTTCTGGTAAAAATGAGCATATTGAAATTGGAGGCCAGCTAGTTAATAGCCGAGCTTATGTAAGCCGCTTTAATTTCAATGGCCCTGACCAACAGAAGAAATGTGGTGTACTTTCTGGCGGTGAGAGAAATAGACTACACTTAGCGATGACTCTTAAGACTGAAGCTAACGTTTTGCTTCTTGACGAGCCCACGAACGATATTGATGTGAACACATTAAGAGCGCTTGAAGAAGGTATTATGTCTTTCGCTGGATGTGCAGTAGTAATCTCACACGATCGTTATTTCTTAGACAGAATATGTACTCATATCCTTGCTTTCGAGGGTAATTCGTCAGCATACTGGTTCGAAGGAACTTACAGCGAATACGAAGAAAATAGAAAGAAGAGACTAGGAGACGAAGGCCCTAAGAGGATTAAGTATCGCAAGCTGGTTCGCTAATGGTGGGCCGATTCGCACCATCGCCTTCAGGAAGGTTACATTTTGGCTCTCTTGTAGCAGCAGTAGCTAGTTATTGCGACGCTAGAGCAAATGATGGAAAGTGGTTGGTGCGAATAGAAGATGTAGATGGTTCTAGAACTGTAAATGGTGCAGCTGAAGATATCCTTAGAACACTTGAAGCGTTTGGCATGCATTGGGATGGAGATGTTGTTTGGCAAAGCCAAAGAGCTGAATATTATCAAATCGCAATTGATGATCTCCTAAATCGCGATTTAGCTTTTGATTGCGGGTGTACTAGACGCGATTTAGAAGGCCAAACCACATACCCAGGCACTTGTCGATTTGGACTTCCAAAAGGAAAAGAAGCCAGGTCTATCAGATTTAAAACCCCAAACGAGGAATTGATTTGGGACGATCTTGTTCTAGGCCCTCAATTGTCAAAAGCAGGCAGCGAAACAGACTTTATTATCAAAAGGGCAGATGGATATTATGCTTATCACTTAGCTGTAGTTTTGGATGACGCAGCAGCAGGTGTCACAAGAATTGTTAGGGGAGCGGATTTGTTGGATTCCACTCCAGCACATTTGCACCTTCAAATGGTTTTGGGATTTGATAGGCCGGAGTATGCTCATGTGCCCTTGGTATTGAATAAAGAGGGGGGCAAACTTAGCAAAGCGAATAAGGCAACTCCTATTGAAATTCACGAAGCTCAAGCACAAATTGCACTAGCGCTTGAATTTTTACATCAGCCTGCTGTTACAATGGATGATCCTGAAAAAATGCTAGCAGAAGCAGTTGCAAATTGGTCTCTATGAGTTTGCCCTTGGGTGAAACCGATTCATCTGGTCTTGTAGGTATCTCCTGTCGAGATGGGTGTAAATCTCTGTCGTAATAATTTGTGCATGGCCAAGCATTTCTTGTACTGCTCTTAAATCAGCACCGTGTTCGATTAAATGCGTTGCAAAACTGTGCCTAAAAGTATGAGGACTTATCTTCTTTTTAATTCCTGCACGTGTTGCTGCGTTTTTGAGAATGGTGAATATCATCTGGCGCGTTAAGCCACGACCATATCTTCCAAGGAATAAGGTGTCTTCATGACCCTCGTTAATATTCAATTGAGACCTATAGTGCTCAAGGTAACTAACAATAGCTTGGCAGGCTTGAGAGCCTATAGGAACTACACGTTCTTTATTTCCCTTTCCAATAACACTAACCAAACTATCTATCATGTCTAAACGAGATATTTGAAGGTTAATAAGTTCACTAACTCTCAATCCACAGCTGTAAAGCACCTCAAGTATAGCTCTGTTTCTTACTCCCTCATTTTTACTCATATCAACTGATGAGATTATTTTTTCAATATCATCAACGGTTAGGACGTCTGGAAGCTTTCTAATGAGTTTGGGTGTAGAAATAAGCTCAAGAGGATCTGTGTCCATAAGCTTTTCAATCCTCATGTACTTGCAGAAACTTCTTATGCCACTTATTATCCTCGCCTGACTATTACTAGCTAAGCCCAAATCGTACATGTGTGAGATATACCTCTCAATATGTTTGGCCTTAAATCTATTTGGAATATTAACGCCACATTCCTCCAAAAGAAAACTTGCAAATTGCTTTACATCGCGCTGATATGCTTCGATAGAATTATCACTCAACCCTTTTTCCAAAGCTAAATAATCATTGTACCCTCTAAGTGTTGACTTCCAACTTGATTGCATGAAATTCCTGAGATTTATTGTAAAAATAAGACAAAAGAAAATCCCGTGCCGACGTTTCAGCACGGGACCAACTTAACCAAATTATCACTTGATGTTTAGCGCAATGCTAAACTCACTTAAATTCAAATCAAACATAACAATAAAACTCTATTCCAAACAAACTTTTTTATTTAGCGTGCATTACTAAAGATTTATGTATCTTTGCACTCCAATTCTGAGAGATGAAAAAAGGAATACACCCAGAAAACTACCGCACAGTTGTGTTTAAGGATATGTCTAACGACTATGCTTTCTTAAGCAGATCAACAGCTAATACTAAGGAAACAATCAAGTGGGAAGACGGTAATGAATACCCTCTAATTAAGATTGAGGTAAGTTCTAAGTCACATCCATTTTACACCGGTAAAGCTCAGTTCGTGGATACTGCGGGTCGTATCGATAAGTTCCGTCAGAAGTACGGTAAATTCCAGCAAAAAGCTGCTCCTAAAACAGAAACATCACCAGCTGCAGAAGAAAATACAGAAAGCGCTGCAGAGTAATTATCTGACCACACTTATTTACAAAAGCTCGCTCAATTTGCGGGCTTTTTTAATGTCTAATAATTTTAGAATTACTTGCTAAGAGGAGAGTGGCTTATAATTTCTAAGCCGTAACCAATATTTCCTGACTTTCTAGGAGTGTCAGTAAGGATATTGATTTTTCTGATACCCAAATCTCGTACGATTTGGGCTCCTATTCCATAATCCTTAGAATCAAACGGATGGAAAACTCTTGTGTTCTTTTTTTTCTTGTGGTAATCGTCATAAGCTTTTAGCTCTTCAGCAATTCCACTACTCTGATGAAGCTTATTAATAAATATTATCGCACCCTTCCCTTTTGCTTTAATTTTTGCCATTGCTGCTTGAAGTTGAGGCCCCTTACCTAAATCGCTAACTTGAAAAACGTCACTAATCATACTTGATGCATGTACCCTAACTGGAACTGCTTCTTCAATATCCCAATTGCCCTTTACTAGGGCCAAATGCTCAGTGTCATCTGTTAACTGCTTGTATGATATTGCATTGAATGGCCCAAACTCAGTATTCAATTTCACTTCATAAGTTCGTTCAATAAGTGTCTCGTTTTCTAGTCTATAAGTGATGAGGTCCGCTATAGAAACTAGCTTCATATTGTGCTTATCTGCTATCTTTTTAAGTTCAGGTAATCTAGCCATTGTTCCGTCCTCGTTGAGAATCTCAACAATGACTCCAGCAGGCTCAAACCCTGCAAGCCTTGAAAAATCAATTGCAGCTTCAGTGTGTCCATTCCTTCTAAGCACTCCTCCAGCTTTTGCTCTAAGTGGAAAAATATGCCCTGGTCTACCTAATTCTTCAGGCTTAGTATTTGGGTCAATTAAAGCTTGAACTGTTTTAGATCTATCGATAGTTGAAATACCAGTAGTACATCCATGGCCAAGTAGGTCGACAGAAACTGTAAATGGTGTTTCGTAGGCTGCATTATTTGTTTGAACCATTAGTTCGAGGTCTAAAGCATCACACCTGCTTTCTACAAGTGGAGCGCAAACTAGTCCTCTTCCATGAGTTGCCATGAAGTTTATGACATCAGGAGTCACATTTCTTGCAGCAGTTAAGAAGTCACCTTCGTTCTCTCTATCCTCATCGTCTACTACGATAATCACACCTCCATTGCGTATTTCTTCAATCGCTTCTGGAATAGAATCTAAAATTGACATGTTGCAAAAATACATTCATAAATTTGCATCATGATAAAACCTATAGTTGCTTTTGGAGATCCTGTGTTAAAAGCAGAGGCAGAAGAGATAGAAAAGGACTACCCTGGACTTAAAAAATTGATTTCAGACATGTGGGAAACCATGTATGAAGCTGAAGGAGTAGGTCTAGCTGCGCCGCAAATAGGTGAATCAATTAGAATGTTTGTCGCTGATGGTTCGCCCTTTGGAGAAGGTGAGGATGGAGATCCTGATTGCCTGGATTTCAAAAGAGTTATGATTAACCCTGTAATTTTTGAATTTTCTAAAGAAACTAATGTCATGGAAGAAGGTTGTTTATCAATTCCAGGTATTAGAGAGGAGGTAGAAAGGCCAGTCAGTATTAAAATTGAATACTTCGATGAAAAGTGGGAGTTGGTTGAAGAAGATTTGTCAGGAATTGCAGCTAGAATTGTTCAACATGAATACGATCATTTAGATGGCATTATGATTCCAGACCATATAACTCCTATAAAAAGAAGATTACTTCACGGAAAGTTGAGAGATATAGGGTTAGGTAAAGTGCCTGTTGGATATAAAATGAGAATGCCAAAAGGAAAATTGAGATGAGGGGGGTTGGGCTTATTACAACGATAATTCTTGCATCATGCTCAACAGATATTGAGGTAAAAAATATCGAATGCAATCAACACAGTGAGATTATTAAGTCAAAGGAGGTAGCGTTTGTTGATTCTGATTACGATGCAGATTTAATGCAAGACTTGATAGTTTCTTATGCTAATTATGCTAATTTCTGCAGAGAGGATAGTCTTGCTCCTGAATACTTGATGCGTAGAGCAGACTTGCTCAGAGGAAGTGGAAAAATTCGTCAAGCAATCACTCAATTTAAAGATGTGCACGATGGTTACCCATTTTACCAAAACAAAATTACTTGTGCATTTATTGCAGCATTTTTATATGAAACAGAGTTGAATGACAGGGAAATGGCAGAAAAGCTGTATCTTCAAATAATTGAATCTTACCCTGAGTCTCATGAAGCGAGTGTTGCAAGGGTTTCTCTGCGACATCTTCATGAAACTTCAGATGAGTTGATTTCTAGATTGAAGAAAAATGAATAAAGTAAAATACCTACTCGTATATACAATTCCACTTGTAACAGTGGTGGCGTTTACATACGATGGTATTTGGTCTTGGGCTACAGTCTTTTATGCTTTTGTAATTCTTCCGTTCATCGATCATGTAATGAAAACTGATTCTTTGAATCTAACCAAAGAAGAGTCTCAAGAAGCATTAAATTCAAGATATTACAATCTTGCTCTCTATGGAACAGTTCCCGTACAGATAGGTTTTGTAGTTTGGTTTATAGTTGGAGTACTGCCAAAAGAGATGTCATCTATTGACATGTTTGCAAAAACATTTTCAATGGGTGCAATGGGAAGTGTTCTTGCAATAAACAGTGCACATGAAATTGGCCATAGAGTAGGGAAAGTAAATAAGTTTTTGTCTAAGCTCCTCCTAACATCTGTTTTGTATGTACACTTTTTTGAAGAGCATAACTATGGTCATCATAAAAATGTAGGTACCTATGATGATCCAGCAACGGCAAGGAAAGGAGAGTGGTTGTACACTTTTGTTTTTAGATCAATTGTAATGGGATGGGTTGGAGCGTGGAAAATTGAACTAAAGAGATTAAACAGAAAAGGAGTAAGTCCAATTAGTTTTAAAAATGAAGTTCTAGTTTGGCAGGTTTTACAGATAGGAGTTGTTGCAGCTATTTATCATTTTTACGGATTAGTGATTTTAGGTTGCTTTGCTCTCGCTTCATTTTTCAGTGTCTTTATTCTTGAAGCTATAAACTACATAGAGCACTATGGATTGACGAGAGAAAAGGTGAGTGAATATAGATATGAAAAAGTAACGCCAAGTCATAGCTGGAATGCTGACAATCAAATCGGTAGAGCTGTGCTTTTTGAATTAACTCGCCACTCAGACCATCACGAGAACCCATCTAAGCCATATCAGGTATTAGTTTCTCCAGGAAATACTCCCCAATTACCAACTGGATATCCTGGAATGATTTTACTTTCACTTGTTCCTCCATTGTTCTTTTCTATAATGCATAAAAGAATTGATTCTTTTAATGGTTGATACAATTGTATTATTGGTGTAAAACCTTCTGGGAATAAGTTTCTTAACCCTTTCGGTCATTAATATTTTTGCCTAAAATTTTAATACTACAATGTCAAATCGTTTTCGTTCAGGTATTTTATACGGAGAAGAATTAAAGGCCGTTCTTGATGATGCAAAGGAGAGAGGTTATGCTCTTCCAGCTGTAAATGTTATTGGTTCATGTTCAATTAATGCTGTTCTAGAAACTGCTAGAAATTTGAATTCTCCTGTAATAATTCAATTTTCTAATGGTGGTGCAGCTTTCAATGCTGGTAAGGGATTAAAATTGGAAAATCAAGAACATGCTGTTCTAGGTTCTGTTGCTGGAGCTCATCACGTTGATTCTTTAGCAAAGGCATATGGAGTCCCTGTGATTCTTCACACAGATCACTGTGCGAGAAAGATCCTGCCTTGGATAGATGGTTTGATTAGTGCAAGTGAAGAGCACTTTAATTCTACTGGTCGACCTCTTTACAGCTCTCATATGATTGACTTGAGCGAGGAGCCTGTTGAGGAGAATGTTGCTACTTGTAAGGAATATTTGAAGCGTTTGGCCCCTATGGGAATGTATCTTGAAATTGAATTAGGCGTTACTGGAGGTGAGGAAGATGGAGTTGATAACACAGACATAGACAGTTCAAGATTATATACTCAACCCGAAGAGGTGAAGTATGCTTTTGACGAATTACGCCAAATCAGTGATCAATTCACTGTTGCAGCTGCATTTGGAAATGTACACGGTGTATACAAGCCTGGAAACGTTGAACTACGTCCAATCATTCTAGATAATTGCCAGAAGTATATAAGCGAACAAAATGGCCTAGGTGATAAGCCAGTAGATTTTGTATTCCATGGAGGTAGTGGTTCTTCATTAGATGAAATAAGAGAGGCAATTGGATATGGTGTTATTAAAATGAACATTGATACAGATATGCAGTGGGCTTTCCTTTCTGGAGTTAGAGATTATATTGATGAAAAATCAGCATACTTACAATCTCAAATTGGCAACCCTGATGGTGATGAACATCCAAACAAAAAATTCTACGATCCAAGAGTTTGGTTGAGGGAAGGTGAGCAAGCTCTCGTAAAACGTTTAAAGCAGGCTTTTGAGGATCTAAATTGTGTAAATCGCAATGATTTGTAAACAATAAACTTAAAACGCGCAACCACTTCTGTGATATTGCGTCTTTAATAAGAATCGAACTTTAAAATTATAATCATGAAGCAGTTTTTTCTCTTTTTAATTGCTGCGCTTACTACAGGAATAGCGTCGGCAAATTTTGTTGGTTTAGAGAGTGAGTTAATCACAGAATCTGAATACGGTACAGTATATCGAGTTTACGCCACTTTTGATAACCCAACAGATGAGCTAGTTGCGATATACGCATTAGAAACTGCACCAATTGAGGTTGTTTGTTCAACTTCTTTCTTCCAATCTACAGTTGGTTCGGCTTTGGGGTCAGAGATTAACCCAATGTTTTTCACTTTCTTCCCAGACCTTGAATTCGACAGTTGGTTTACGATTGGATCTGAAAATTCAAATGGAACTTCAGTTATTCAGCAAGTTGGAATGGATGAATACTTCGCTTCTTTTGAAGCAGGAAATGGATTTACTATTGACACATTTGTTGGAGGGTCTTTCTTTCTAATACCAAACATCTCAGATGATGCAGAAGCTGGCGATGATTTAAAAGTTCTAATAGGTCAATTCACTACTGACGGTGAAGTGTCTTTGTGTTTAAACTTCCAATGGGATGATGCATCTGCAAATACATTTAATGATGAAGGTTATTGCATTACTTTCCCAGGAAGTGCATCAGTGCCTGGTTGTGTAGACCCTGCGGCTAACAACTACGATCCAAACGCTACAGAAGATGACGGTACATGTGAGTACGATGATGAGTGCACTGATGCAGATCAACTTATTCTAGCAACAAATTACAGCTACACACCAAATGAGGTTTCAGTAGCTGTTGGTGCGACAATTGCATGGTTAAACACGGGTGGTTTCCACGATGTAAATGGAGTTGTTAACTCTATTACTAACGTATCATTTAACAACCCAGAATCATTCTCGTTAGCTGCTGTTAGTGGTAATGCAAATGGGGTGTGTATGGGTTCTCATACATTCAATATTCCTGGAGTATATAATTACGATTGTTCTATAGGTAACCACGCAGCTATTGGTATGGTAGGAACAATTACTGTTGGAACAGGTGGTTGTACTAATCCAGCAGCTTCTAATTATAATTCAAATGCAGACTACGATGACGGTACTTGTGAATCAACTGGAGGCGGTGGAAATGATTTAGTTCTTGGCCTTACATACGAAACAGTAGCAACAAACCCCCTAGGAGATGGTCAAAACACATACAGACTTTATGTTGAGTTTACAACAAATGATGTTGAGCTTGTTGCTGTTTACGGTACAGACACTGCTCCTTGGCAAATGACTTCTACGTCAGATAATGGATTCTACAATAATTTGTTAGGTGGAGATTTTGGTGGACCAATTAATCCAGTGTTCTTTCCTATGTTTCCTGAACTTGAATACGATAGTTGGTTTACTATTGGTGCAGAACCCGGAGAAGATGATGGTTTAAATAGTGCATTTGATGCAGCTTTGACTTCTTTGGATGACTTTAACAACGGTGGTGACTTTATTGTAAACACATTTATTGGAGGTTCAATATTTGTTGTTCCTGGAGCGAATACTCAAGGATTACCAGTGAATAATAAGGTTTTAATAGGTCAATTTACTACTTCAGGAATTATTGATGCTCTTGTAAATATTCAATATAGAAATTCTGCCCAAGAGTCACTTCAAGAAGAAGGACTTACTCTTACTTTCCCTCAGGCAACACTTGGTTGTACTGATGAGAGTGCCTGTAACTACGATCCTTCTGCTGAACTTGATGATGGATCTTGTTTAGAAAACGACTTATGTGGAGTGTGTGGAGGTGATAATTCTACATGTCAGGGGTGTACTGATCAGAATGCATGTAACTACGACCCTGATGCTGTAGTAAACGATGGTTCATGTTTAGAAAACGACCTTTGTGGAGTTTGCGGAGGAGATAATTCTACTTGTCAGGGGTGTACTGATCAGAATGCATGTAATTACGACCCTGATGCTGTAGTAAACGACGGATCATGTTTAGAAAACGACCTTTGTGGAGTTTGCGGAGGAGATAATTCTACTTGTCAGGGCTGTATTGACCAAGCTGCATGTAATTACGATCCTCAAGCATTGTCTGATGACGGAAGCTGTGAATACCCTGAAGAATTTTATAATTGTGACGGTTGTATCAATGACGCTGATGAAGATGGAGTATGTGATGAATTAGAAGTGCTAGGTTGTACAAGTCCTGGTGCTGATAATTACAATTCGGATGCAACTGAAGACGATTTTTCATGTACTTACCTAGATGGTATGGTTCTAGGACTTTCTTATGAAGAAGTTGCAGCGGATCCTCTTGGTACAGGACAAGCTACATACAGACTATATGTTAACTTCCCAAATGATGATGTTGAAGTAACAGCTATGTTCGGTACAGATACTGCGCCATGGGAATTACTTTCTACAGCAGACGATGGGTTTTATAATAATCCACTTGGAGGAGATTTTGGTGGTTCGATTAATCCAACTTTCTTCCCAATGTTCCCAGATCTTGAATACGACAGTTGGTTTACAATTGGCGCAGAACCTGGAGACGACGATGGTCTTAATAGCGCATTCGACGCTTCTTTGACTTCTTTGGATGACTTTAATGTTGGCAATGACTTTGTTGTAAATACTTTTGTTGGAGGTTCAGTCTTTGTTGTTCCCGGTGCAAATTCACAAGGAATTCCGGTAAATGGAAAGGTTCTTTTAGGTCAATTCACAACATCGGGTGTTGTTACAGCTCTAATCAATGTACAGTTTAGAGATGCTGATCAAATTTCTTATCAAGCTGAAGGAATGTTAATAACGTTCCCAGCACCTGGAGTTGGATGTATGGATGAAGAAGCTTGTAACTACGACCCAGATGCTGTTATTGATACTGGATGTTTATATCCAGAAGAATTCTACAATTGTGACGGATGTATCAATGATACCGATGGTGATGGAATATGTGATGAGTTAGAAGTTGAAGGTTGTACTGATGTCATGGCATGTAATTATAATTTAGATGCAACAGATGATGATGGTTCTTGTTTGCAAAATGACCTTTGTGGAGTGTGTGGTGGAGATAACAGCAGCTGTTCGGGTTGTACTGATTCACTAGCTTGTAACTACGATGATTCTGCTACATTAGACGATGGAACATGTGAATTCCCAATAATGTACTTCGATTGTAATGGAAACTGTGTGAACGATAGTGATGAAGATGGAGTTTGTGATGAATTAGAAGTACCAGGTTGTACAGATGCAGAAGCTGATAATTATAACGCAGATGCAACTGACGAAGATGGTTCATGTGATTACTTAGGCTGTACGAACTCAAATGCAGAAAACTATGACGAAGGAGCAAACGTTGATGATGGGTCCTGTATAGTTCTTGGTTGTACGAACTCAAATGCAGAAAACTATAATCCTGAGGCAACTGAAGACGATGGATCTTGTACAGCAACAGGATGTACATATCTAGGTGCAGAAAACTACGATCCAATCAATACTACCGACGACGGTTCATGTATTTTTAACGGTTGTACAGACTCAGATGCACTTAACTTCATTACACATGCAAATAATGATGACGGTTCATGTATTTATGAAGAGTGCACTGGAGAGAGCGATTGTCCATTTGATGCAAACGGTGATGGAGAAATAGGATCTGCCGACCTTCTTGAATTCCTTGTAGCTTACGGTCAAGCGTGCGAGGATTTGTAATTGAATATTGAAACTTAAGAAAGCGTCAATTCACCATGAGTTGGCGCTTTTTTTATATACTTAGAATTATCTTTTCATCAATGAAACCATTAGTTGAAACAAGGCTACCAACAAAGTTTGGAGGGTTTAGAATACTAGCATTTGAGAGTGATTTAAATGAAATGCCAACTATTGTTCTAGTTTCAGATAACTTCATTCCAAACTCAAATGAAGCTGTTGAGGTCAGAATTCATAGTGAATGTATGACTGGAGATGTTTTTAGCTCATCAAGATGTGACTGTGGAGCTCAGCTTGATACTTCTATGCAAAAGCTTCAGCAAGTTGGAGGAATATTAATCTATTTAAGACAAGAAGGAAGAGGGATTGGTTTAATTGAAAAGCTTAAAGCATATAACCTTCAAGATGAAGGATTAAATACATATGAAGCAAATGTTAAATTAGGTCATCAAGAGGATGCACGTTCTTTTGATGCAGCTATTGAGGTGTTAAAGTACTTGGGTGTAAAAAAAATCAAGCTGCTAACCAACAACCCTGAGAAAATAAGTGCTTTTAAGGCAGATAGTATTGAAGTGATTGAACGCTTGCCTCTTCAAGTAGGGGTTATTCCTGAGAACGAGGAGTATTTAGAAGCTAAGAGATTAATTAAAGGTCATTTCTTCATGAAATAACGTGCATCCATTCCATGCAAATTATGGCGCCAATTGTCCCAACTGCATAACCCAACACTGCTAGTAATATTCCAACTGGTGCTAGAGCTGGAGAGAATGCGCTTGCAACAATTGGTGCAGATGCTGCTCCTCCAACGTTAGCTTGAGAACCTACCGCTATAAAGAAGAATGGTGCTTTTATAATGACTGCCACTACTAGTAAGACGACTATATGAACAGCCATCCATAGTAGTCCAATTATGATTGCAGAAGAGTAAGTTTCCCAATTAGCGATTAGCTCTCCTACATTCATTTTCATGCCTATAGTGGCTACTAATATGTAAAGGAAAATAGAACCTAGTTTGCTAGCGCCCGCGCCTTCATATTCTTTGGCCTTAGTAAAACTCATTCCGACACCAAGAGCAGTTGCAATAACTACAATCCAAAAGAAACCTTTTTCCAAAGAACTGAGATACTTTACAAAACTTCCAGGGTTATCTGAAAGAATTGCACTAAAGCTATCGTGAATGCTAACGCTTGCAAAGTCTGCAACTAAATGAGCTATTGCAACAGAACCAAAAGCGATACCTACAAGAATCATTAGATCAGTAAATGATGGTATTCTTGCAATACTATCCTGATACTCCTCAACTTTTTTCTTAAGTGTGTCTACTGCACTGCTATCGGCCTTAAGCCAAGAATCAATCTTATTAGTGTGGCCAGCACCGTAAAGTAAGAATGGCATCCAAAGATTTGCAACAAATACGTCTACGATAAGCATTATAGAAAACTGCTTGTCAAGAGTTTCGGAGATTTCTTTAAGAGCTGCTTGGTTGGCACCTCCACCTATCCAGCTTCCAGCTACTGTTGATAGACCTCTCCACATTGCCTCAGGTGTATCTCCACCAAAAACTTCTGGATTGAATTGGCCTACTAAGTAAAGAGCCAAAGGTCCGCCTATGATAATTCCGATGGTTGCAGCGAAAAACATAATGATTGCTTTTGGTCCCAGGTTGTAAATTCCTTTAAGGTCTATGCTTAGACAAAGTAGTACTAAGCTGGCTGGAAGTAAATACCTTGAAGCTACGAAGTACAAATTCGAAGCCTCACCGTCAACAATACCCAAAGAATTAAATGCAGCCGGAATGAAATAGCACAACAAAAGTGTTGGCACAAACGTGAAGAATTTCTTCATAGATGGTTGCTTAGCAGCGTAGAAAATCCCTGCAAGGGATACTGCTAATAAACCTAAAACTGCTGCTTCGTTTTCTAATGGGAACATGATTTATGCCTTTTTGATGTCGATTAATTCAACCTCGAATATGAGGGCTGCGTATGGAGGGATAGGGCCGTTTGGATTTGGTTTTGCGCCATATGCTAGTTCTTGAGGGATGTAGAAAGTTGTTTTGCCCCCAATCTTCATAAGCTGTAATCCTTCAGTCCAGCCAGATATCACTCCATTAAGAGGGAATGAGACAGGCTCACCTCTCTTGTAACTTGAATCGAATTCAGTTCCATCGATAAGAGTTCCTTTGTAGTGCACTGTAACTGTATCTTCTGCAGTAGGATAATCTCCTTCACCAACAGTAGAGTGATTATATTGAAGACCACTTTCTGTCACTACAATTCCATCATTCTTTGCATTTTCAGCGAGGAAACTTTCACCCTCTGATTTTGCTTCTGCTGCTTTTTCTTCTTGAATTTTGGTCATCACCTCGCTAATTTTTGCATCTGCTTCTTCGACAGTAAGTGAAGTAGACCCCTTTAAAGAGTCGGAAAATCCCTTTGCAAATTCTTCTGAGTTAATGCTAGTAAAACCTTGATTTTTGAGGTTTGCAGCTAGTACAACACCTAGTGAGTAGGATACTGAAAATATAGAGTTGTTTACTTTTGCAAAATCTGCATCTGCAGGATGTGCATATTTTGTAATAATGTTTTGTAAATCTGAATACAATTTTGGATCAGATTTCCTTAGTGGTTGAATTGCTACGTGTATGTCTTTAGACATTTGTAAAATTTTAGGCATATTTAATAGTTTTATTTTTTAATTAAATGATAAGCAAGGAGGACTGAATCCATTTGTTTTTAAATGTCTAAAATTTAATTACGGACGCAAAGATAATCTCTACCTAGTTCTTGTGAATGTTAGATTATGTGTAGAGCTTAATTCTTTTCTAAATCTATATCCCAAACCCTCAAAACGCTTTAACCCTTCAAGATCTTCAATGCGATTTTCCAATATATAACGTGCCATAGCACCTCTAGCTTGCTTGGCAAATACGCTGATATTCTTAAGCCCCTTTTCTGTTTCCACTTTAAAATTAAAATCAATTACATCCAAGTTTAATTCTGGCCTGAGTACCACTTTATTGTACTCATCAGAGGCGAGATTTGCTAAGTACTGAATATCTGATTTTGAGGATATAATATTAAAAAACTCAGGTAGTCTTTTAGCCCAAAACTCATTCAAACTACGACTCCCATCATAGGGTTTGAACTTTTGGGCCATCTCTAGTCTGTAAGGACTGATTCCGTCCAATCCCCCTAGAGCTCCATATAAACCGCTCAACACATAAAATCTTCCGATTGAGTAATAGGTTGTTTCCTTAGAAAGTGA
>JAYZNI010000067.1:0-8508 GCA_036152255.1 Bacteroidota bacterium
TGGAAGGAAGCGTTTGCGTCATTTTTGAATGAGCCGAAAGGTTTTGTGTATTGATGGTTCTTAGGATATTGGCGTTCTTCCCCCTCAGAACATACGTATGCAGGGTATGTTTAATAGGATCTTGATTCTCAAACTCTATAGATTGTCCTTTTGCAACGACACCTGTCACGGGTCCAAAGTTACATTTCTTTTGTGAAACATCAAGATTAAGGGTGTCCCCGGATTCGTATCGAAATTCGCCTTCACCAGGAAGTTTTGCTTTAAAGGCTTTGGCTTCGAAAGCTTTTCCCCTTTTTACTCCTTCTAAAAAAATTATAGTGCCTTTCAGCAACCCATTCTTGACCTGAATTTTCTCTAAACTTCTGACTTTTCCACAAACTTCTGGCTCTTTATTGACGTCAAAAACACGGGGGGCTGGAGGACTTCCTACAAAGACAACCTTTCCAACGATGGTGGCCCCATTCGACACAGGCATCACATCATACCCAAAACTAACAATAGAAAGCCCAAAAAACGCCAAAGAACAACTCGCCATCGCCACAATTTTCCTTAACATGGGCTAACTCCTTTTTGTCAAAGCAATTCTAAAATCCTAGGAATTTTAATAAACCCCTTGCCATCCAAATGTGACAACAGAGTCTGTTTCAAGCTGACCTCGTAACCATTGGTAAATAGGCACACCACCTTCAATGGCCAATCGTGTCTCAATCCCTTTAAATTCAGGCAGAAGAAGATTGACTCCAACTAATAAATCAAGACGTTCTCCACCGAGTTTATCTGGAAAGGCGGTTTGTACATTCTTAGTAATATTTTTATCCGCCCCTGAGTAATTGCCCCAATATTTGTAATTGAATCGCAAAGAACCACTGAGCCATTTGGGAACGACTTCATAAGCTCCATGGACATTTAGATCAAGAGCATTCCCCTTCTTGAAACCATTATTATTTTCTGTCGATCGGATTGCTCCAATAGCTTGGAAGCCCCACGATGCTCTTCCTTTTTCACCGCCATAGGTAAGCCCAGGATAGAAATCTAGGCTTCCAGATCCCAAATGCATGGGATAGGGCAGCCGCATGTTATCATTCCCACCCATTAATGGCGTTCGATCAGTTGGTGAAGTGTCTCCTGTTGGCAAACTAAAAGAAAGGTTGAAATGAAAACGATGGGCCCCAATACTTGGAGCCTCTGCCGCCCACAAACGCCAAAGACTTCCAAATTTAATATCACCTAATCCTTCCGAGCGAGTTGTAAATGCGGTTCCGTTCGAATGAGTCATCCTCATACTATTGCGGATGTAAGGAACCATCACCATCACCGTTAGTGTATCATCAACCCCATACATTGCCCCAAACATATGCATTTCCATTTCCATTGATAAGGGGGATATAGAAGACCCGACCAATCCCCGCCCCACAACATCACTCACCGTAGTTGTCCCGTTCCTAGTCCCTTGCATAAACATGTTCATATAACGGTACGACCACATAAATTCGCCCTTGTCATGGGTATGGTCACCCATTTGCCCAATAGGCCCATGAGCATTTGGCTTTTCAGCTGTGTAAAAGTTACCTATTACAAGTTTTTCACCCTTCTGTGCTACGTGGGATGCGATACTCTCTTCCCATCCAGACATAACACCTTCGAGTAAAGCCGCGTGGACTTTATTTAATATCCCAGTTAAAAAAAGTATGGCGCTAAAGGCCAAAACCAAAGCGACTTTTTGAGAGATACGAAAATAAAAAAATAAATACAACATTTTTAAGCCTTCTCTAAAATATTAGGGAAAACATCTCAAGGACTTGCAACAAATTGCCACTCGCGCAACCAAACAGAAACGTTCATACGCAAAGGAATACGAGAACAGCTGGTTTAACTAGCCTCGAAATTGCGAAAGGAATTTAAAAACTGGAGAGAGGGGGACCACGTTGGAAAGTAAAAAGTGTCGAAGTTGTACGAACAAGAAAAACGGGAAAAAGCTCTACCTTACTAACAAGGCTAGATGGAGTCTCAAAAATGAGATTGTTGCATTGAAGGATTTCCCCAGCAGCACAGATCCAAGAACAAATGAGACTAGCATGGGTAGTGGCTTTATGATGACCGTGGTGTAAGGAATGCGCCACGCTTTTGTTGGCAAACATACCGCCAACCACTAAAAGGGAGACAACCAGGCCAAAAATTAGAAATGTACGACGTAAGTGCTTCATTTTAAGACCGTTTCTGGCTGATCCTAGAAAAGGAATGTACCTCCTGTCAAGAAAAAAGACCCACACGCCAGAACTTGCCCACATATTTCCTTATCAAAGATTAACATGATTGCAGTTGCAATCATAGCAACCATAGAGTAGGTTGCTCCTTCGATTGGCCCTCTCGCACGGGACACGCCTACAACCGGCAGTTCCTATCGGTGCTTCGCTAAACCTCAACAAATAGGCCACGTTGCATCTCCGAATTATCGGGGCTTATTGCCTGTTTAAATGGACAATGGTTCACACAATCCTTTGAAATACTGAGATTTAGTTATATGCCAAATCAGAAAAGACGTAAAGAGGTACGCAATGTGGCGATTATCGCCCATGTTGATCACGGGAAAACTACCATTGTCGATGCTCTCCTAAAACAAACAGGAGCCCACGTATTTAAAGAGGGTGAGGCCGTCATTATGGATTCAAACCCCCTTGAGAAAGAACGAGGGATCACCATCTTTTCCAAAAACGCATCGCTCCGCTACAAAGACATTTTAATCAATCTTGTCGACACGCCAGGGCATGCTGATTTTGGCAGCGAGGTTGAACGTATTCTTCGTTTGGTTGATGGGGTACTTCTTTTGGTCGATGCCTTTGAAGGCCCAATGCCGCAAACAAAATTTGTCTTGAAAAAATCCCTGGAATTACATCTCAAACCGATCGTTGTGATAAACAAAATTGATCGTCCTAATGCTCAACCAAATTCCGTAGTTGATCAAACATTCGACCTTTTCTGTGAGCTCAATGCCACGGACGAACAGCTCGATTTCCCAATTATCTTTGCCTCAGGAAAAGAAGGACGCACTACACTCGATTTAAATGAAGACAATCGTGACATGAAGCCCCTTCTAGACACCATCATTCATCGGGTCTTGCCACCCATAGCTGATCCAGATAAACCCTTCCAAATGCTAGTAACAATACTAGATTATGATACCTATATTGGTCGTATAGCCGTTGGACGAATTGTACACGGAGCAATCCAAGTTGGAGAACCGGTTATTTTAATTAACCGCGAAGGAAAACACTATCGAAGCAAAGTCACTAAAATCCTTGCCTATCAAGGATTAACTCGAGTGGAACAAAAGTCAGCTCAGGCCGGGGACATCATTTCTTTAGCTGGAGTCGAAGATGTTCGTGTTGGAGAAACCTTGACTTCTCCAGAATATCCAGTTGCCCTCCCAACTGTTAATATTGACGAACCTACGATTTCCATGAACTTCTCACACAACACCAGCCCTTTAGCAGGTAAAGATGGTGGGCGATTTTTAACCTCGAGACATATCCGAGAACGTTTAGCACATGAAGCCTTAACCAACGTCGGAATTAAAGTGGAAGAAACAGATGGCGGAGAACGGTTTAAAGTTTCAGGGCGTGGAGAATTACACCTGGCAATTTTAATCGAAACAATGCGACGGGAAGGATATGAACTTGAAGTTTCCTCTCCCAAAGTTATCTTTAAGGAAATTGATGGGGACTGGCTTGAGCCAATTGAAGAAATAATAATTGAATCTGACTCCATCTACCAAGGAGCGGTAATCGAAGCTCTAGGCAATCGTCGCGCAGAATTAAAGGACATCCGGGTAAGCTCAGCGAATACAATTCGCATAGAATTTCACATTGCTTCCCGTGCACTCCTTGGATTCCGCAGCGAACTTCTCATGATGACTCGTGGAACAGGAGTATTGTCACAGATTTTTTTGGAATACCAGCCGTTCAAAGGCGAAATCCCACGTCGGCCTATGGGCGTTCAAATTTCTCATGGACCAGGAGAAGCTGTCTCCTACGCCCTTTGGGGATTACAGGACCGAGGAGAAATTTTCATCAACCCTGGTGAACCATTGTATGAAGGCATGATTATTGGAGTGAACAATAAAGGCCAAGACCTAGTCGTGAACGCCATTAAAGAAAAGAAACTCACGAATATCCGAGCAGCAGGATCAGACGAAGCTATCCACCTGACTCCCCCCAGAGAAATGGCTTTGGAATTTGCCTTGGAATTTATTGAAGATGATGAACTTGTCGAAATTACACCAAAATATATACGACTCCGCAAACGCTATCTCACAGATAATGAGCGACGCAGACACTCCGCTCTTACCCGAACCTCTATCATCAAGGATTAATCACTATTGATCCACTATGGGTTTCTCAAAGTTAAATTATTATTCCACTTCTCATTTCACGAGACTACTTCCTACTAAATGCTTTCCAAAAATTAGAAATACTTGCACAGACTAATTTTATTATAGTATGTTCCGCCCACTACTTTCTTTGGAGTATATAAAGAACAACCACCAGGAGGTTATTTAAGCTAGCAAATAGTTCTGGGGAAGATGGTGCAAAGCCATCACGGTGCCGCCACTGTAAGCGGGGAGTTACCCTTAAAGAATGCCACTATAGTTAAACATTGAACGCAGTCTTTTTTTTAAAATTTGCGTTTATGTTTATAGCTTGGGAAGGCTAAGGGAAGCTGAGAGCCGCGAGTCAGGATACCCAATGAGCTATTAGTTACCGCTCAAACCCCTTCGAGCAAAGGGAGGCTCTGTAGTGCCGTTCTTTACTTTTCAACTTTGGCTTAACTCCGCGACTATCATTTTTTTCTCTTCCCTTCTAGTTTCTCCATCCTTTGCGCAAGAAAACGTTTCCGTTGAAGAGCTACAGGAAATAGTCGTATCTGATACCCGCCTGCCTTCCCAACCTCTTGGCAAACATGAAATCCCGGCAAAAATAACCGTCATTACGGCGAAGGACATTGTCGAGTCTCAAGCAAAAACTCTCCAAGAAGCCGTCCAGGAATCGGCTGGCGTTATTTTTTATGATGCAAAAGGCAATAATTTCGAACAGGAAATTGAATTGCGTGGTTATAATGCAGAAGCAGGTTCAGCCACGGCCGTTTTCCTTGATGGCGTACGCATCAACGAGCCAGATTTTGGTTCACAAAACCTTGCCCTCGTCCCTCTTGAATCTATCGAACGAATTGAAATTGTACCAGGACCGTCAACCATTTATGGACAATATGCTTTAGCTGGCGTCGTCAATTTGGTTACCAAAAAAGCAGGCGATCAAACCCGTGTGAACTTTGACGTAATGGGCGGCAGTTATGCCCGTTTCAAAGAAACATTAAGCATAGACGGCCCATTAAAATTCGGGCCAGATATTCTGTCAAACAAAACAAGATATCTAATGACATTAAGCAAAGAAACTGACGATCAATATAGGGAAAATGCCGGCTCACGCCTAACAAAGATTTTTGGTAAATTTAGCATATCTCCAACTGATTTTACTGACATAGCGGTGACCTACACGCATACGAAAAGCACCTTGGGGCAAGCAGGAGCCAATTTATCGCTTTCACAGTACGCAGCCAACCGTCGCCAGGATGCTTCACCCAAAGACTTCTATGCAAATAACTATAACTTTCTTACTGTCTCGATAAACAATAAATTACCCCATAATTTTTTGCTAAACGGCAATGCGTTTTACAGAATGCTGCGACAACGACGTCACACAACAAGTTCAAGTGGATCTGTAAATGATAACTATTACAAAGCTGAATCAAAGGGGGGAGCCTGGCAACTCAATCAAAAAAACTCTTCAGGTGCATTGCCTTTCACATGGACGCTTGCCAATGAATATCGACGGGATGCATTTAACACTAACGATGGAACTGATTCGCCAAAGGAACAAGATAGTATTGCAGTATCAGCACAGGGAAGCCTTAAACTATTCAGTAAATTCACGCTAACAAGTGGCATCCGCTATGACCATACACAAATGAATTATAAAGACTTTTCAGGAAGTAACCCGAATGCCTATAACCGCTTTTCCCGCACAACACTACGATCCGGCTTAAGTTATCAATATTCACCAACGTCCAGTATCTACACAAGTTACAGCGAAGGATTCCGTCCGCCCAGCGTTGATGAAATGTTTGCCCAAGGCTCAGGCTTCAATAACCCAGACCTCAAACCAGTAACATCACAAAATTATGAAATTGGCGTTAAAGAAACGATAGGAAAAACAAAAATTGACATTGCAGGATTTTGGACGGAAACGCGCGACGAAATTTTTGGAACTTGTACGGTTTGCATCTGGGGGGAACAGGATTATGACTGGAAAAATCGCAACGTAGATTCAACGCGTCGCCGTGGCATCGAAGCAACAGCGAAAACTCGACTGACGAACCATATTTCTGCAACTTTGAATTATGCCTTCACGGAAGCTCTATTCACCACGAATGTAAAATTTGCAACGGACCGAAACATCCAAAAGGGTGACTCCATTGAACTAGTTCCAAAGCATAAACTTGACATGACTGTTACCCTTAAACCTGAAGGAATTTTTCAAAACGATTTCTTAAATCGTTTCACAGTTTCCATAAGTGCTCTATATAGAAGCACAAAATTTATACTAGATGATGAGGCTAACACAAAGCCACGTATCCCCGGCTATCTTCTTGGCAATCTGGCAATTCGCTACACTCATCCACTAGCTATTGGCAGTCTAAATACATTTGTAAAAATTGAAAATTTTGGCGACACAGAATACTACAACTATTCCCTACTTTCCTCTGGCACACGCTTCGTTGGCGCCCAACCTACAAGACAAATCTTCTTCGGCATGAGTTTCGCCTTGCTCTGACTCTATCTCAGACACAGACCATATCCTTTAGAAAGGAAAGTACGCACAGGATGACGAACCCTTCAATCAATCTTTTCGTCTAGCCAAATATTGCAAAACCCGAAGACAATAGAATATACTCGCAACCGGCGCACTACTATTGTATCATTTAGAATTCTTGGCGGTAGAACTATAAATCTAGATATTAGTCCAGTTCGTCTTATTTTAGCATTAGTTATTCGAATTTGAATAGCGATGTGCATTCTGGTAACCGGCGGCGCAGGCTTTATTGGAGCTAATTTTGTTGTAGATTGGCTTAGGAATATAGATGAGGTTGTTATTAACCTTGACAAGCTCACTTATGCCGGCAGCCTACAGAATCTCGTATCCGTCGAGCAAGATAGTCGCCATGTCTTTATAAAGGGCGATATCGGTGATAAAGATCTGGTAGCCCGACTGTTAAAAGAGCACCAACCTCGAGCTGTGATCAACTTTGCTGCCGAATCGCATGTTGATCGTTCAATAAATAGTCCTGAAAACTTTATACAGACCAACATTGTCAGCACATTCCATTTGCTGGATATCGTTCGAGATTACTGGTATGGACTGCCAGATACCAAAAAAACAAACTTCCGCTTCCTGCATACCTCAACGGATGAAGTTTATGGCTCTCTAGACCTTGGTGCTCCGGCCTTTACTGAGACCCACCGCTATAAACCCAATAGTCCCTATAGTGCGAGTAAGGCATCGTCCGATTACTTGGTGCGTGCCTACCATCATACCTACGGCCTGCCGGTGCTCACTACTAACTGCTCTAATAACTACGGCCCGTTCCAATTCCAAGAGAAACTGATTCCACTAGTTATTCGCAACGCGCTTTCAGGCAACCAGTTGCCTGTCTATGGTGATGGACAACAGATCCGCGATTGGCTTTATGTTGGTGATCATTGTAGTGCTATTCGCCGAATACTAGACGCTGGACAGCCCGGTGAAGTCTATAACATCGGTGGTCAAAATGAAAAAACCAACCTCGAGATGGTTCATACCATTTGCGATCTATTGAATGAATTCCGACCACTAAGCCCAAATTCATTAATGCCCACCTATCATGGCCTAATCACTCATATTAAAGATCGCCCAGGCCACGATCGTCGTTATTCAATCGACGCGACAAAGATATGTCGTGAGTTGGGCTGGAAACCTTCTGAGACTTTTGAAACTGGTATTCGAAAAACTGTTCAGTGGTACCTGAGTAACAAGAAGTGGGAAAAACAGGCTGTCAGTGGTCAATGTCTTGCATAGGCCGAGAGGACACAAGCGTAAAAAAATATTGCTGCTTGGCGCCAGTGGCCAAGTTGGTTGGGAATTGCAAAAACTACTTCCAGCTTTAGGCGAGGTTCAGGTATGCGCTAGGAACAATCTGGACCTAACCGATCTTGATGCTATCCGCCGGACAGTGGCCGCATACCAACCCGACTGTATTGTTAATGCAGCAGCCTATACAGCAGTAGACAAGGCTCAAAGTGAGTCTAAGTTGGCCCACCGGATAAATGCTGAAGCAGTTGCTGTTCTGGCGAAAGAGTCGAAAGAACGTGATACCTGGTTGATTCATTATTCAACCGACTATGTTTTTGATGGCACA
>JAYZNI010000068.1:0-8693 GCA_036152255.1 Bacteroidota bacterium
GGACCTGATGGCAAAATGGTTCTGCTAAATGGAAATGAAACGGGCGCTCTTCTTTGCGATTACGTTTTGTGCAACGGCCGTGAAGACGGTTCAAAATTCGATGCCCAAAACTTTATCGCGTCCACTGTTGTAACCACTCCTTTACTTTTAAAATTGGCAGACTTTTACGGAGTTGGCCACAGAGAAACTCTAACCGGATTCAAGCATATTGCAGCTGCTATTTCTCACGATGCTAGGACCTATGTTGTGGGAGGTGAAGAGAGTTATGGTTATCTGATTGGCGATACTGCAATGGATAAGGATGGAGTGAGTTCTTGCTGCGTTTTAGCTGAGATGGCCCATGAGTTGAAGAAGCAGGGGACGACTATTTTGCAAAAGTTGGAGCAGATTCATAGAAAGCATGGTGTATACCAAGAAGGTTTGGTTTCTGTTGTAAAAGAGGGGAGAGATGGAGCAGCCCAAATCGCAAAAATGATGGATGACTTCCGCAACAACGCCCCCACCCAAATCAACGGCGAGGAGATTGTTTCGACAAGAGATTTTAGCGACGGAACTCAACCTCTTTTTCCTAAATCTAATGTCTTACAGTTCATCACAGAAAAGGGGTCTAGAATTACAGTTAGGCCTTCAGGCACTGAGCCCAAAATCAAATTCTACGTTAGCGTAAACCATGTGATGAAAGAGGGCGAGGATTATGGCTCGATACGCCAACAACTAAAGCAAAGAGTGCAGGATCTATTTGTCTCTTTTGGAGCCTAGATTCTTAATCTTTTCCTTCAGTTTACCGCCAACTTTCTTTTCTGCTTCTTCAACCTTTTCCTCTACCACTTCTTCAATCTCCTCGAGAGTTGATTTCTCTTTTAGTTCTTCCCAATAAGGTAGAACAGCGGGTGCCAGAGATTCAACATGTGGATAAACGATGCAATCCTCGCCAAAGTCATCAGGCAGTAAACCATCAAATCCTGAAAGGCCATATGCGATAAACGAAATTATCAATGCGTTTTTCAATATCCCAAACACTCCACCAGCTACCTTGTTTACAATTCCAAGAGCAACTAAATTTAGGAACCCCTCGAGCATTTTAGCTAAGAGATGAACTCCAAGTACTACGAGTATAAAGGTGAGGGCAAATGATACTACTGCGATTTGGCCTTCGCTCCAATTCAAATACTCACTAAGCCAAAAGCCCAAACAATCAGAGAAGAAATACGCAGCCATTGCTCCCGCAATAATTGCAACACATGAAGCGATAGAGACTACAACACCCTTGCGAAAACCTTTAAAAGCTCCGGTCAATAACATGATAATTACAATTATATCAGCAATAGGTATTGGTAATGATTCCATAGGGGCAAAGTACGTTTAACTTTGCAGAGTGGAAAAACAAATGAATATTTCAATTCACAAGTTTGGTGGGGCATCTGTCAAAAATGCTGATGCGGTTAGGAATATTGCAAATATTCTACAATCCTCAACTTCGGGAAATCCGTGCATTATTGTGGTTAGTGCAATGGGGAAGACGACAAATAAGCTTGAGAAGGTTTGGGCTGAGGATAATGAAGACAAAGCAAGATTGGAGTTAGAGAAAATTGCAGCTTCACATATATCGGTTGCAAATTCTTTAGAGCTGGGTGCTGAATTCAGTGATGAGATTTGGGGTCTGTTCTCTTTACAAAATGAAATAGAAGATTCTTACGCGAGATACGATGCTACTGTTGCATTAGGCGAACTTGCCAGCACTCGCATCCTTGCAGAATTTCTAAAACTAAAGGGTTATGATGCGTGTTGGTGGGATGTGCGCCAAACGATCAAAACAGATTCTAGGCATAAGTCAGCTAGAGTAGATGAAAATGCTATGGCTGAAAATGGTAAGGAGATGATGGAGAAATTAAATTCACATCAGATCATCGTAACCCAAGGGTTCATAGGCAGGTCGCCCGATGGCGCAACGACTACTTTGGGTAGAGAGGGGTCAGACTATAGTGCAGCTCTGCTCGCTTGTGCTGCTTCTGCTATTGAAGTAAATATTTGGAAGGACGTTCAAGGTATGCACAACGCAGACCCAAGAATTTTTGAAGATACTATTACTGTTGAAAAGCTAGATTATCACGAGGCACTGGAGCTTAGTTACTACGGAGCAAGCGTCATCCACCCTCGAACAGTTAAGCCATTACAAAACAGGAATATTCCTCTATTCGTGAAGAGCTTTATAAATTCAGATGGTCCTAAAACTTGTATAGGCGATTTTCCTGATCTAGAAATTGAAACGCCAATGTTTATCTCTAGGCCGAACATTACTTGTTTGTCCATTGGCCCATCTGACCACAGCTTTGTGGGAGAGGATCATTTAGAAACTGTGTTTGGTGCTCTTGCGAATGCTGGAATTCACGTTAGGATGATGCAGAATTCAGCCGTGCAGTTTGATTTGGTCTACGATACAGATGCAAAAAAGGAAGAGAGGTTCCTAGAAGAGCTTGGCAGTGGATTTTTGACAAAAACAGAATTGGGGTTAGAACTATTGACAATAAGGCATGGTTCTAAAGAGCTTATTGAAAAACTAACTGCAGGAAGAGAAGTGGTGATGGAGCAAAGCAATGCCCCAACGGTTAGAAGATTGTTGAGATAGACTAGTATTCGTCTTCGTTGAAGAAGAAGTCCTCTTTAGAAGGATAGTCAGGCCAAATGTCCTCGATAGTCTCGTAGTTCTCGTTATCGTTTTGTAGCTGTTGTAGGTTCTCTACTACTTCTAGTGGAGCACCAGTACGCATAGCGTAATCGATAAGCTCGTCTTTTGAGGCAGGCCAAGGGGCATCTTCCAGATATGATGCTAATTCGAGTGTCCAGTACACGATCTTAGAATTTAACTTATTGAACTTGGTTTCAGCGGCAAAAATAATAGAATCTCAATCATTTGCAACCTTCCACTCAATTTCATCTGTTCCTGAAATGTGAGAAAGCAATCTTGCAGTTGTAAAAAGCAAGTCTGAAAGTCGGTTTAAATATTTCACTATCTCTGAATCTATTGATTCTACTCGTGATAGAGCGATAACTCTTCTTTCTGCTCTTCTGCAAACTGATCTTGCGACATGTGCATCTGCAACTGAAGGATGACCCCCTGGAAGGAGAAAATTCCTCAATTGTGGCACTTTTTCGTTCGCCTCATCTATCCAATTTTCGAAGTTTTTGATCGAATTTGGGTTTAAGGAAGGCAATTTCTCCCTCATTTTTTCATCCACTGTGGCCAAATGTGATCCTATGGTAAACAAGTCTGCCTGGATTTCCCTGAAAAACCCAACGTTGTCTCCCATCTCAGAATGTTCTAGCAACCTTCCGATTAATGAATTCAATTCGTCAACTGTGCCGTATGATTCAATACGTAAGTCATCTTTAGGCACTCTGTTACCACCAAAAAGTCCTGTGGTTCCGTCATCACCAGTTCTAGTATAAATACGCATATGACGAAACTACGACTTGCGGGTTTATCTTGCGGGCTATTAAGAGATAAAATGACGAAGGAGCAGTTAAAGAAGCATAGATACGACAGCGCATATATCAAGATGGCAGCTGAGTGGAGTAGATTGAGTCATTGCAAGCGAAAGCAAGTGGGAGCCATCATTGTAAAAGATGGGATGATTATTGCAGATGGCTATAATGGAACTCCATCTGGATTTGACAACTGTTGCGAAAACACAGATGGAGAAACCCATTGGTACGTTCTTCACGCTGAGGCAAATGCAATTCTGAAACTTGCAAGAAGTAACAACAGCGCTGAAGGCGCAACACTTTATATCACACTTTCTCCTTGTAGGGATTGCTCTAAACTCATACACCAAGCTGGAATAATTAGAGTTGTTTACAGAGATGAATACAAAGACACGAGTGGTTTGGATTTC
The DNA here is from genome assembly GCA_036152255.1 of Bacteroidota bacterium. Classification (GTDB taxonomy): domain Bacteria; phylum Bacteroidota; class Bacteroidia; order Flavobacteriales_D; family Sanyastnellaceae; genus UBA974. The sequence continues at coordinate 3,894 of JAYZNI010000068.1, forward strand.
CTCAAGTCTGCAAACGTAGAAGTAGAACAGATATCACTCTAGCATGAAAAACAGTTCCTTTTTACTGTCATTAACACTGATTTTAGGCATCTTTATTGGAAAGGGTCTATATGAGTCCGACACACCCCCTCATCTAAGTACTCATCTTAATTCTGTACTAGACCAAATCGAAGTCCTTTACGTTGACACCATCGATAGAGAAGCTCTCGAGGAAATAGCAGTTGAGGCAATAGTTGCCGAATTAGATCCGCACTCACTTTATCTGACACCTGATGAAATTAAGGCAATGTCAGAACCTATGGAGGGAGGTTTTGAAGGCATAGGAGTAGAGTTTTTGATAAAAAACGACACTTTAATGGTGGTCACTGCTCTACCAGGTGGACCGTCTGAAGGAGCAGGTATTAGAGCTGGCGATAGAATTTTAAAAGTTGAAGGAAAACAAATCTCTGGCTCAGAATTGAGTAATAGTAAAGTGATGCAACTCCTTAAGGGTCCAGGGGGCTCTAAAGTTAATCTAGGTCTAATGAGATCAAACGGAGATGAATATGACGTAACTATTACCAGAGCTAGAATCCCTATAAATAGTGTAGTTGCTTCGTTTAAGCTTACAGAAGAGATAGGATATGTAAAAGTTATTCGGTTTGCAGCAACTACTGCTTTGGAATTCGCTAGAGCGATGGATCAATTAGTTTCCGAAGGAATTACTCAGGTGGTTTTAGACCTTAGGGGTAATGGAGGAGGATATTTGAAAGCAGCAACAGACATGCTTGATTTATTCTTATTAGAAGGGCTAGATATTGTCTATACAGAAGGAAAAGCTTCACCTAAAAAAGTATACCAAAGCCAATACGACGGAGTATTTTCAAACATGCCCATTGCCGTATTAATTGATGATGGTTCGGCATCAGCTTCAGAAATATTTGCTGGAGCAATGCAGGATAATGATAGGGGGTTAATAATTGGTAGGAGATCGTTTGGGAAGGGATTAGTCCAAGAAGAATTTGAAGTCGCCATTGACGGAGCCCTTAGATTAACCGTTGCACGCTTTTACACACCTAGCGGAAGACCCATCCAAAAACCATATGGTAAACATATAGATTATTCCCTTGACCACAGCTTAAGAGTTGAGTCTGGCGAATTATTCCATTCAGATAGCATACAACACTCTGACTCGCTTGAGTATAAAACCCTCCTAGGCCGAACTGTTTACGGAGGAGGTGGGATTACGCCAGACGTATTCATCCCTCTCGATACTAACTTGGTGAGCAGAGCACTTGCTGAGTTGATTTGGTCTGGAGAATTACGCGACGGAGCTTTTTCTTGGGTTGATAAGAACAGGTCAATTTTGGAGGGTGTAGAGGATTTCACAGCACTTCGTGAAAGTGAGGTTTGGGCTGATTCTAAGACAGGGGGTTTAGCCCAAATGCGATCAGCATATCTTAATTTAATAGGTTATAGCCCAGATTGGGATGAGGAAGAAGCCCGACAGATAGAGATGAGACTCCTTTCACAAGTAGCCCGAAATCTTTTTGGAGAGGAAGAGTTTTACAAGGTTGGAGCTACAGAAGACGAGTATATAGAAAGCGCTATTTATGAATTGTTAGAAGGTCAGTGGTTTGACCTACGTGAAGGACGTTTATATTTGTTGCCTAGAATTTCTGAATTATAAATCTTTTGCCCAATGGCTTTTGAATTACCACAACTATCATATGCGTACGATGCTTTAGAGCCTCATATCGATGCGCGCACAATGGAAATCCACCATGGAAAGCACCATGCTGGATACACAGCGAAACTAAACGCTGCAATCGAAGGAACTGATCTTGCTGATTCTTGTATTGAGAATCTTCTTGCAAGTCACACGGATAATAACGCAATCAGAAACAATGGAGGCGGTTACTACAACCACAACCTTTTCTGGAACTCAATGTCGCCTAACGGTGGAGGTCAACCATCAGGAGACCTTGGCGCTGCTATCGACAGAGACTTTGGAAGCTATGATGCATTCAAAGATGAATTCTCTAAGGCTGCGGCTACTAGGTTTGGCTCTGGTTGGGCTTGGCTTTGTGTGTGTGAAGAAGGTAAGCTTTGCGTTTGCTCAACTGCAAACCAAGACAACCCACTAATGCCTAGCCAAGGGTGTGGATGCACTCCAATCATGGGTATCGACGTTTGGGAGCACGCTTACTACCTAAACTACCAAAACCGTCGTCCAGATTACATCGCAGCGTTTTTCAACGTTGTTGATTGGAACGCAATTTCTGAGCGTTACAACGCTGCTAAATAAGCAAAAGAAATGAGCCGTTTTGTTCTAATTGTTGCCGGTGGTACTGGCACACGTATGAAGAGCAAAACTGCTAAGCAATTTTTATCTGTAAAGGGTCTGCCACTGATGTGGTGGACCCTTCGCCGTTTTAAAGAGGCAGCACCCGACGCTCATTTAAGTGTTGTTCTAAACCCAAACCTCTTTGATGAATTCAAGGAACTAGAGGATAAATACGGCGATTCAGGTGCAGACGCAATTATTCCGGGAGGAACAGAAAGATTTCACTCTGTTCTTCACGGCTTGACAACTTTGCCTGATGAGGGAATAGTAGCAATACACGATGCTGTTAGACCATTCCCCACTGTTGAAATGATAAGGAAGTGCTTTGACGATGCTGCAACACATGGGTCTGCAGTGCCAGTTACTCCTCTTAAAAACAGTCTAAGGCGCATCCATTCAGATGGATCGTCTAAGTCTATGAATAGATCGGAATTCGTGGCTGTTCAAACGCCTCAATGCTTTGATTTGGCATTAATTAAACCTGCGTTTGCAGTCGAATATGATCCATCGTTTACGGATGATGCGAGTGTGTTTGAAGCCGCTGGTCATAGCGTTCATTTAAGTGAGGGCGATCCAATGAATTTAAAGATCACAACCAAGGACGACCTTATTATTGCAAGAGCACTTGGGGATTAACTCAGGTATTCTGCTTCGTTTTCCTTCCAAACTGAGTATGAGCTCAACCTTTTCGCTATAGTAAAAATAACTATGGCAAAAATCACTGTGATGAAGTATTGGCTTGTTTCCCATGGTTCAGCACTAGGCTCAAGGCCTGTTTCCAGCCATTCAGAACCAAAGTGCCACGCAGCAATCACTGCTGTAGCGTTATTGATAAAGTGACACACAATCGCAACCCAAATATTACCACTTGCCACAACTAAATAACCAAAACCAGCACCTAACAAAAGTCTTGGTACGAATCCAAAAAACTGCATGTGGATTGCACTAAACACAAATGCACTAGCCCAAATCCCAATGTGAATATTTCCACTCCACTTTGCAAAAAGGGGCTGTAGCGCTCCTCTGAAAAGATATTCCTCAGCAACTGCAGGTAAAATTGCAATCGCAAAAAGCGTTGCAATTAATTGGCCTGTTGATTCAATATTTAGCATTGCCTTTGTGAGCACAAGTGCTTGGGCTTCAAGTCCAGAGGCAAATGCGTGGAAGCTGGTTCCTTGAAGTACCCATTCGTTTAATCTATATGTTAGATCTAAAAATGGAGAAAAAGCTAAAGTCATAACAACTGCTCCAACAACGAATTTCCAGAAATGTCCAGAAGAGCTTTTGGTATTCAGTCCAACCCCTATGCCAGGCCTTAATAAGCTGTATACAAAACCAGCTCCTACGAACGCTAGGATTTGGTTTATGCTATTCATCACCAAATTCCCACAAACGCCCTCCTTCGAGGTGGCAGAAGTAAGAGCTTTGTGATATTGTACCGGATCTAAAGGTGTATCACAAAGACAAGCGTTGGCAAAAGTTGAGATAAATACGGCTAGAGTCATGCCCATAAGAGCGATGCACATGATGAAGATAAACTGCAACAAAGGGTGATAATTGCGAAAGGCGTCTTGTAGGAACTTCATCTAGTCTTAATTTTGCGCCAAGTTCGGAATAAAATGGCACGCATAGGTGATATAGACTTGGGAGAATTTCCGCTTTTACTTGCTCCAATGGAGGATGTGAGTGATCCACCGTTTCGTGCAGTATGTAAAAAGTACGGGGCTGATGTTATGTACACAGAGTTCATTAGCTCTGAAGGACTGATTCGCGACGCCGTAAAGAGCAAACAGAAGCTGGATATTTTTGAGTACGAACGACCTATTGGAATTCAGATATTTGGTGGAAACATAGCCCCCATGAGAGAGGCTGCTGAAATTGCTGAAGCTGCAGGTCCAGACATTATTGATATCAACTACGGGTGTCCTGTTAAAAAGGTTGCACTTAAGGGTGCTGGTGCAGGAATATTACAAGACATTCCTAAGATGGTCGAAATGACTAAGGAGATAGTTGATACTTGTAAACTTCCGGTTACGGTAAAGACTAGGTTGGGTTGGGATGATGATAGTAAATACATCGTAGAGGTTGCTGAAAGACTACAAGATGTGGGTATTAAGGCTATCAGTATTCACGGAAGAACTCGAGCCCAAATGTATAAGGGGTCAGCAGATTGGTCCCTAATATCAGCAGTTAAAAACAACCCAAGGATGAATATTCCTGTTTTTGGGAATGGAGATGTTGATTCACCAGAAAAGGCTGTTGAGTACAAGGAAAAATACGGGGTGGATGGGATTATGATTGGTAGAGCGTCTATTGGAAGCCCTTGGGTTTTCAATGAAATCAAGCACTTCATGGCAACTGGAGAACACCTTCCGTCACCAGGTATGGCAGAAAGGATAGAGGCTGTTACCATGCATTTTGAAAGGTCATTAGACTGGAAAGGGGATAGGCTTGGGATTGTTGAAATGCGCAGG
>JAYZNI010000069.1:0-6485 GCA_036152255.1 Bacteroidota bacterium
GTAATCTCCATTTGCAATCTCTACGTCAATAGCTCGCCTTATAAGCGCTGGTCTAATCCAAACCAATGACGACAAGAAGATGATCAAGAACCCAGTGATTATAAATCTCCTTGTGTAAGGCTTTACTTGGGAGATAATCAGTTTTAAAGTTTCTCTTCCTGAGCTCATTTGGCCTGGGGTTTAAAAACTTCTTCTGGATAATCCACTCTAGATAAATAGAGACCGCATCCAGGAACAGATTTTCCTGCCTTTGATCTATCGCAAGATTTTATTACTTCTTCAAAATTTTCTAGGGTCATTTTTCCTTTTCCTACCATGGTTAGAGTTCCAACGACAGCTCTTACCATATTTCTTAAAAATCTATCAGCTTCGATTACGATTTTAATTCGGTGGCCTTCTTGAGAAAGCTCAACCTTAGTGACATCACAAATTGTGGTTTTTACATCAGAACCAGTTTTACAAAACGCTGCAAAATCACCTTTAAACACTAGCTTATCAGCAGCATTTTGCATCAATTCAACGTCCAGAGATCCAAATACTCTTGCCGATTTACCATCTAAAAATGGATCCTTTTCAGTGTGAATCCAGTAGGTATAAGTTCTTTTAAGTGCATCAAATCTTGCGTGTGCTTTTTTCCCTACTTCAGAGATGGAAAAAATGGCAACATCGCTATTGAGTATTCCATTAAGTTTAAAGACCAGTTGATCGAAAGAATCAAATCTCTCTAATGACGTCTCTGGTAAATTTGCATGTGCTACAAAGTACGAAGCGTGAACGCTCGCATCTGTTCTGCCACATCCTAAGATTGGCACTGGTGCTCCAAAAAGTTTTTCTAGCGCATCCTCTATTGCTTGCTGAACAGTAATGGCTTCAGGCTGGCGTTGCCAACCGTGATAATTTGTGCCATCGTAGGCAAGTTCAATAAAGACGCGCATGGCGCAATCAATTTAAGCCCAAGAAGCGATCTTATCGCTCTTGTACTCCCCTGCATCAAGTTTGGCTTGAACGCTTGAGAAAGTTTTAATTGTGTATTCTACGTCCTCTAAAGTATGTGCTGCAGTAGGGATTAATCTAAGCATGATCGTGTCTTTAGGAACTACAGGATAAACTACAATAGAACAGAAGATTCCGTGGTTTTCTCTCAGGTCAACTGTAAGGTTTGTCGCCTCTCCTAGACCACCTTTTAAGAATACAGGTGTTACACAAGAATTGGTGTCACCAATATCAAATCCGGCTTCCTTTAATCCTTCTTGAAGAGAAGTTGCTATTTCCCAAAGTCTATCCTTGTGCTCTTTTGACTCTCTAAGCATTTGAAGACGCTTTCTTGCACCTACTACGATAGGCATTGGTAGAGATTTTGCAAAAGTCTGAGAACGCATGTTGTATCTAAGGAAATCGATAACGTCTTCATCACCAGCAACAAAGGCTCCGATAGTAGCCATCGATTTTGCAAATGTTCCAAAGTAAACGTCAATTTGATCTTGTACTCCTTGAGCCTCTCCAGTACCGATTCCTTTCTCACCTACTGTACCAAATCCGTGAGCATCGTCTACAAACAATCGGAAGTTGTATTGTTCCTTATATTCACAAATCTCCTTAAGCTTTCCTTGGTCTCCAGCCATTCCGAATACTCCTTCGGTAACAACAAGAATTCCACCACCAGATTGGTCTGTAATTGCCTTTGCTCTGTCAAGTTGCTTGACAAAACTACCTATATCGTTGTGTTTGTATACAAATCTCTTTCCTTGGTGAAGGCGAACACCATCAACCATACAAGCGTGAGATTCACTGTCGTAAACAATTACATCGTAGCGAGTAACTAACGCCTCAATAGCTGACTGGCAACCTTGGTAGCCAAAATTCAAAAGAAATGCATCCTCTTTTTGCATAAAGTCTGCAAGCTCTGCTTCTAGCGCCTCATGCTCTGAAGTTTGGCCTGACATCATCCTAGCACCCATTGGGTATCCCATACCCCATTCTGCAGATGCATCAGCATCAACTTTTCTAACTTCTGGGTGGTTGCTAAGTCCCAAATAATTGTTAATAGACCAAACTAAAACTTCCTTCCCTCTAAAGGTCATCTTGTTAGAAATTTCACCTTCTAATTTTGGGAATGTAAAGTATCCGTGGCTTTCACGAGCGTGTTGACCTAGTGGACCGCGCTCGTTTCTAATTCTGTCAAAAATATCCATCAAATGGGTTTTAAATCATTGCGCAAAACTACCAAATCAAACCTTAACTTTACGCCCAATGTACAAGTCCTCTTTACACATTTATTTTTTAGTTATAACCATTATACTTGGAGCACTTACAAGCTGCTCAGGTTACAATAAAGCGTTAAAAAGCACAGACACTGAGGAAAAATGGGAGTTTGCGAGTAACGCTCTTGAAAATAATGAGTGCATAAAAGCGCTTCCATTACTTGAGGAATGTGTGAGTCTAACAAGGGGAACTCAAAGAGCTGAGCAGGTTCAATTCAAGTTTGCTGAGGCACATTTTTGCGTCCGAGACTTCTATTTGGCTCGTTATTACTACCACACTTATGCGAAGACTTTCCCAAATAGTCCACTTGTTGAAGATGTAGAATTCAAAGGAGCTGTTTGTAGTTATAATCTTTCGCCTAATTGGTCTCTAGACCAAACAGAAACAAGGTCTGCCATTCAAGAATTCCAACTATTTATGGATAAATACCCTAGTTCGGCTCATAGGGACTCAGCCCAAACCATGATAGACCAGCTTCGAAGTAAATTAGAAAGAAAATCATTCGAGTCTGCTGCAATCTATCACAAGACAGGACAGTACAAAAGCGCAACGATTGCACTTCGCAATGCGCTTAAGGATTACCCCGATTCTCAATACAGAGAACGCATGCATTTTTTAATCATCGATAGCTACTATCAATACGCATTACTTAGTACTGATAGAAGGAAAATTGAACGATTTAACGATGCTACCGATGCTTTTCATACCTTTGCAACTCGTTTTCCCAAAAGTGAGTACTATTCTGAAGCTCAGAATATTTACAACCATTGTGTGAAATCGGTGGAAACATTAGAATCTCAACAACAGCTCAAATAAAGCAAGATGAACTTCAAGAACGTTAAAGCAGAACGCAACACGATCACTCGCAACACTAAGACTCTAGAAGAAAAAGGGACTGGCAATATCTTTGAAACTATAGTAGTTCTTTCTCGCCGTAGCGACCAGCTTTCCCAAGATCTTAAGAAGGAGTTAAACTCAAAAATGGAAGAGTTCGTTATCCCAAACGACACTCTTGAAGAGGTTTTTGAAAACCGCGAGCAAATTGAGATTTCTAAATTCTACGAGCGTCTTGCAAAGCCTCAAGCTATCGCTATTAAGGAATTGGAAGAAGATAATATCTACGTTCGTAAGGAAGAAAAAGAAGAGTCTTTCAAGGCTTAACCAAGCTCTAGCCGAGCTAGAATCAACCTACTTATGACCGGCAGTCCGGAATCTCAAATGCCCATGCAAAGTTTACTGGGGCGACGTGTTGTGCTTGGGATTACGGGAAGTATTGCTGCATACAAAAGCGCATTTCTCGCAAGAGAATTAATTCGCAGAGGTGCTAAAGTTAGAGTAGTAATGACTCCATCAGCTACTGAATTTATTACACCACTTACTCTTGCAACACTAGTTGATAATCCAGTTCATTCTGACTTTACGGAAAACAAGGACAAAGGGACTTGGACTAATCATGTTGAATTGGGACTATGGGGTGATCTATTTTTAATTGCACCTTGCACAGCCCAAACTATGTCAGCAATGGTTAATGGAGTGTGTGACAACCTACTTCAGGCAGTTTTCCTAAGCGCTCGTTGCCCAGTGATGATAGCTCCAGCAATGGACTTTGACATGTTTACTAACGAGGCTACTCAACAGAGCTTACACACTCTACAAGAAAGAGGTATAGAAATTATTGAACCTGCTTCTGGACCACTAGCAAGTGGCTTAGAAGGAAAAGGAAGACTTGAAGAGCCAGAAATTATTGCTGGAAGAGTTGAAGATTTTTTTGACAGCTCTCTCCCACTCAAGGGAAAAAAAGTTGTTGTAACTGCTGGTCCAACTCAAGAACCAATTGATGCAGTACGCTACATTGGCAACAGAAGTTCTGGCAAAATGGGGTTTGCCCTTGCTGGAAGGTTGGCAGACCTTGGCGCTGAAGTTACTTTAATTTCTGGGCCTGTTGCGTTAGATACACCACCAAGAGTAGCGAATCGCATTAACATTAAAACTGCGCAGGATTTGTACGAAGCTACCATGGAGGTTTGGCCTAATATGGACGCAGGAATAGCATGCGCAGCAGTAGCTGACCTCAAGCCCAAAGGTGCAGTAGACAAAAAGATTCACAAAGACGAATTTCAAGATGCTGTTGAATTAGAAAAAACTCCTGACACATTGGCCTCTATGGGAAGCTCTAAATGCGAAGGTCAAATCTTAATGGGCTTTGCACTTGAAACAGATGACGGAGTCGATAGCGCTATGGGCAAATTGGATAGGAAAAACCTCGACTTTGTGGTTATCAACACTTTAGCAGATGACGGTGCTGGATTCAGTCACGATACAAATAAAGTTACCGTCATAAAAAGAGTCGGTGTAGATACTGAAATGCGTAGTTTTGAGTTAAAGAGTAAGAAAGAGGTCGCGAGAGACCTAATTGACATGCTTTTTGAAATCAAATGACAAACGCAGTGAACGTATTTTCTAGGACATTAATTGCAACCTTTTCATTGTTAATTGCTCTACCGATTGAGGCATTAAGCCAGGAATTAAACTGCTCGGTCCAAGTAATGGCGCCGAGGATTGCCAATGTTGAATCAAGTGTTTTTGAGGCACTGGAAGATGGAGTTAGAGAGTTTATGAATGGAAGGCGTTGGACTAATGACAACTTCACATTTGAAGAGAGGATTGAATGCACTATGCAAATCAATATATCTGAAGCAAAAAGCGCGACTCAGTTTAGTGGTACTATTCAAGTCCAAAGCAACAGACCTGTTTATGGCTCTGACTACGACACCCCTATGCTTTTCATCAACGATGGTGATTTCGATATAGTTTGGGTTAATGGTACTGCCATAAACTTTAACATGGGGATGCACAGAGATAATCTCTCTTCTATCCTGGCCTACTACGCCTACATGATTTTGGGAATGGACTACGACAGCTTTGGGATGGAAGCAGGTACTGATTATTACCTGAAAGCGCAGCAGATTGTTGCGAATGCACAAAACGCACCAGGAAATGGATGGAGGGCAAGCCAAGGAAAGCAAAATAGATATTGGTTGGTTGAAAATATGCTAAGCCAAACTTTCAGACCACTCAGATACTGTCTCTACAACTACCACAGAAAAGGTATGGACTTGCTGTACAGCGATATTGAAACTGCTCGATTAAACATTGGCGACGCTATCGTTGAAATGAGATCAACAAACCGCATAAGACCTTCTTCTTACAATCTGCAAGTATTCTTCCTTGCAAAAAGTGATGAAATTATCAAGATTTTCGAGCCAGCACCTGAGCCAGAAAGAGTTAGGCTACTCCCTGTTATTAAACAGATGGATCCCGGAAATATTGCCAAGTACGACGCAGCACTTCTTTAATGTTATTGAGTCTACATATCAAGAATTACGCTCTTATCGAAGAGCTTAAACTTGATTTTGAGAGTGGACTAACTGTAGTTACTGGAGAAACTGGATCTGGCAAATCAATCTTACTCGGCGCTCTAGGTTTGGCCTTAGGTGATAGAGCAACAACATCTTCTGTAAGGCACGGCTCACATATTTGTTCTATCGAAGCAAAATTCAAATCTCAACACGTTAGTGATTTATTGGAAAATTGGGAGATAGAAGCCATTAAAAACGGTGAAATCAATGTCCGCAGAGAGTTGACTGCTTCTGGTCGGTCTAAAGCTTTTGTAAACGATTCTCAAACAAGTGTTGGGGCATTAAAGGAGATTGGCACTTTACTCGTTGACTTGCACGGACAAGATGAAACCAGAGCACTGATGGAAAGAAACACTAGACTTGAATTACTCGATTCATTTGGCGAGCATTACGAGATAAGGGATTCATACAGAGCAGCTTTTTCTGGTTGGCGCACAGCAACTCAAAAGCTTCAAGATTTAGAGGCGATTGCTGCAAAACCTCAATCAGACGTCGACTACCTTCAATTTCAATTTGACGAATTGCAAGAATTAGGATTAGAGAAAAACAATTGGAATGAACTTGAGGAGGAATATTCCAAGCTTACAAATTCAACAGAATTGGCTGCAGGATATAACTCTACTTACGAGAGCATTGAATCATTGAATCAGAGAGAGATTGCTAAAATTCTTGAGTCTATTGCACCATACAGTAAACAAGCAGAAGAGCTTTTAATCAGGTTTAGAAGCACAATAATTGAACTCGAGGATATTGCTCAAGAATCGAGTATGTTGTCAGAAAATGTAAGTTTTGACCCACAGAGAT
>JAYZNI010000070.1:0-23276 GCA_036152255.1 Bacteroidota bacterium
TAATAAGGAGTTGAAAAAGGAGTTAGAGGAGTGTTATATACTTAAAAATTTAGGACCTCTGCCAGGTTTTAAATTGCGATACAAGAGGGTGTTCAAGAAAGAAATTCTTGTTTGTGATGAAGAGAAATTTGGAAGAACATCAAATAAGATAGCTCAAAGGCTCAAGAAAATGGGCTATTTGCACGCCACAGTCTCACATAAAACTACACCAGGCAAAAAAGGGACTGATGTAGAATACTACGTCGAATTAGGTCTAAGGTGGATTGTAGGCAATGTCATATACGTTTCTTTGGATTCAGGAGTGCCAATTGAAGAAGCAGAGAGTCTAAGCCAAATTATCCCAGGAACACCTTTAGATATTGAGATTTTAGAATCTGAGAGGGAGAGAGTGTCTGAGTATTTTCAACATAGAGGATTTGCTACTATCAACGAAGGATTTATTCATTTCGAATTAGATACTAGTAGAGCAAGTGGTGTAGCTGATGTTGAGCTTTCTATAAGAGGCCAAAACATAGAAGGTCAATCCTCTTTCAAACCGCATAACAAAATCGCAATTCGCAAGGTTGAATACGACCAAAGCCAAATGGTTAAGCAAATATCTGTCGATGTTCTTAACTACCTAAATTTACTTGAGGCAGGGCGTATTTATGACCCTTATGAATTTGAGTCAACATACAGGAGGCTGTCTACTGTTTCAGCAATAAATTCTGTACAATTAATTAAGACTTTTACTGAAGACAGGGTAGATATAAATGTTGCTCTTAAGAGTGCTGCTAGATATAATCTGTCTTTTGGATTGGATATGACAAGGGCAGATACAAGGTTTGGCCCTCTGACAAAACTCACATGGAAGAATAGAAATCTAAGAAGAAAGGGTGATGTGTTGACTTGGACTGGTACAGCGTCTTATTCTTCAACTCAATTATTTTCTGATAACGAACTTAATTTAATCCCAAACACAGGAGAAGTAGGGCTTCAACTTTCACATAGATCAATAGGTCTTCCACTTATTTCAGAAAGCAAATTGCCCAAATCCACTTATGCTCATTCAGAATTCATTTTAAGTGGTGCTTTTGAGTCTAGACCTGAGTATAACAGGGCTTTTGCTAATCTCTTATACAGGATTGATTGGATTGAAAACCCAAATAAAAACAGCAAGATTATAGTCGACCCAATTCGTTTGAGTTATGTGAATATTGAATCTGGAGCTGAATTTCAAAATTGGCTAGACATGAATGCTGATCCATTACTTCACTACAGGTTTACTGATTATATGAATCTGGGAAGTAGTATTTCATGGTCTCAAAGTTCTTTAAGCAAGTTTATGTGCACTATTGAGTGGGCTGGCATGTTAGGAAGTTTGATTGCTCCTGCAATTGGTTTTGATAAAGGGCCAAACGGCGGTGTGGAGTTAAATGATGTGCCATTAATAAAGTATTTAAGATTGGAGGGCTCATGGAGTAAGTTGATTCAACTATCAAATGAAAGCGATGAGCTTGGATTTAGAGTAAGGGGAGGAAGCGCTTGGGTTGGCAAAGGAACTGAGGTGTTGCCATATGACAGAGCATTCTTTGGGGGTGGTGCAAATGGCGTTAGAGGTTGGCCTATTAGAGGATTAGGCGGAAGTGGAGATTTAATTGGAGTTGGCGATCTTATGTTTGATATGACTCTAGAGCATAGGAGAAAAATTAATGAGTTTTTAATTCTAGCTCTTTTTTCTGATGTTGGAAATGTTTGGACTCATGCTGAGGAAAACAAGCTAGAAAATATCGCTTTTAGTGGAGGTATAGGGTTTAGATTCGATTTGGAATTTTTTCTTTTTAGAATTGATAGCGCTTTAAGAATCTACGATCCTACTCAAAATCAAGGCCAAAGATGGATGGTGCAAGGGCCTTTAAAAGGAGGTATTCATTTTGGCTTAGGTCATCCATTTTAATACTCATAACTTAGCACCCTGAATAAAACAGAATAACATGGGTTGGTTCCAGCGTAACACTGAAGGGATTAAGACAAAATCTGATGAGAGAAAAGAAATGCCAGAGGGGGCGTGGTATAAATGTCCTAGTTGTAAGACGGTAGTTTCTTCTCAAGATCATGAAAATGCATTATTTGTTTGCGGTCATTGTGGCCACCACGAGAGAATAGGTTCAGAGGAGTACTTTAATATCCTGTTTGATGATGGAAAGTGTAGAAAGTTGGCTCCTAAGATGTCGTCTTTAGACCCTTTAGAGTTTATTGATAGCAAGCCATATCCAGATAGACTTGAGGCTGCAAAGAAGAAAACGGGATTAAATGACGCATTAAGTGTTGCTGTTGGTGACCTAAATGGGTCTCCTGTAGTAATTGCTTGTATGGACTTCTCTTTTATTGGTGGTTCAATGGGGTCAGTTGTTGGCGAGAAAATCGCAAAGGGGATTGACCATGCGCTAAAGAAAGGCATTCCATTTATTTGTATTTCTAAATCAGGTGGTGCCAGAATGATGGAAGCTGGTCTTAGTTTGATGCAAATGGCAAAAACCAGTGCAAAATTATCGCTATTAGGAAAGGCAGGATTGCCATACATTAGTTTGCTCACAGATCCAACAACTGGTGGGGTTACGGCTTCTTATGCTATGCTTGGAGATTTAAATATTGCCGAGCCAAACGCCTTAATTGGTTTTGCTGGGCCAAGAGTTGTAAAAGAAACTATTGGGAAGGATTTGCCAGATGGATTTCAGCGCTCTGAATTTGTTCTTGAGCACGGATTTCTTGATGCAATAGTTGAGAGAAAGAATCTAAAAGAGAAAATAGGCTTTGCTTTAAAAATGCTCCACACAGCAAACTAGCATTTTGCTTTTAACTATTCGTTTAGGATTAGCTGAGATTTAATGTATCTTTGCGCCTCATTTTATTATTAGCATCACGAACATCTAAAGATTTCGAATATGTACTATTTAAACTCAGACAAGAAGAAAGAGTTCTTCAAAAAACATGGTAAGGGGGTAACTGACACAGGCTCACCAGAAGCTCAGGTTGCAATGTTTTCTTACCGAATCGCTCACCTTACTGAGCACTTAAAGGAAAATCGTAAGGATTACAACACACAGAGAGCACTTGTTAACCTAGTTGGTAAGCGTCGTAAAGCCCTTGATTACTTGATGGAAAAAGACATTACTCGTTACCGTGCTATCGTTAAAGAATTAGGCCTACGTCGCTAATTCTAAATCCCGATTCAAACGGGATTTACAAAACATATTGGTATTGTTTTTGCTACAAGACTCTAGCCAAGCGCCTGCTCTTGCTTAGAAGAAACAAAGAAGATGACGAAGAAGAAAAGAAGAAAAATTAGATGAATTACACGGTACACAACCAAACAATCGATCTCGGCAATGGGCGTGAGATCTCAATAGAGACAGGTAAATTAGCAAAACAAGCGGACGGATCAATAGTCCTTAAGTCTGGCAACACAATGTTGCTAGCGACAATTGTAAGTAGCAAAGAAGTTAGAGATGAAGTTGACTTTTTACCTCTAACTGTAGATTATAGAGAAAAGTATGCCTCAGCAGGACGCTTCCCAGGTGGTTTCTTCAAAAGAGAAGCTAGGCCATCTGATGCAGAAGTTCTTGTAATGCGTTTAGTAGATAGAGCTTTACGTCCAATGTTCCCAAAGGATTATCACGCGGGAACACAAGTAATGGTTCAGCTTATGTCTGCAGACGAAGAAGTAATGCCTGACAGCTTAGTAGGTTTAGCTGCTAGTGCTTGTATCGCTGTGAGCGATATTCCATTTAACGGACCTATCTCTGAAGTAAGAGTTGCGAGAGTAAATGGTGAATTCATCATTAACCCATTGCGTTCTGAACTTGAAGATGCTGATATTGATCTAATGGTTGCAGGTACTGCTGATAGTATCGTAATGGTAGAAGGTGAGATGTCAGAGGTAAGTGAGGCTGAAATGGTAGATGCCATTGTTGCTGCTGGTGCAGCAATTAAAGTTCAGTGCGAAGCACAAATTGAGCTTGCTAAGAAAGTAGGAACACACGGTGTTGAGCGTGAGTACTGTCATGAAAACCACTGTGAAGACTTACGTTCAAGAGTAAATGATACATTGTACTCAAAGATGTATGATGCTGCCCAAAAGGGTGCATCTAAATCTGAACGTAAAGAGTCGTTTAAAGCAATTACAAACCAATTTGTTGACTCGCTTTCTGAAGAAGAAAGAACTGAAAAAGCCTTTATGTTAAAGGCATACCTTCACGATGTACAGAAAAAAGCAATCCGCGATTTAGTACTCAACGAAGGTGTTCGTTTAGACGGAAGAACAACTACAGATATTAGACCTATATGGGGAGAAGTTGATTACCTACCAGGTTGTCACGGATCTTCAATTTTCACAAGAGGTGAGACTCAATCACTAACTACTTTAACTCTTGGAACTAAACAAGATGAGCAGTTAATTGATGGGGCACTTGAAAAGAAAACTGAAAAATTCCTTCTTCACTATAATTTCCCACCATTTTCAACAGGTGAAGAGAGACCTTTAAGAGGGACTAGCCGTAGAGAGGTAGGTCACGGAAATCTTGCCCTTAGAGCTCTAAAAGAGGTTTTACCTCCAGTTGAGGAATGTCCATATACAATCAGACTTGTTTCAGAGATTCTAGAATCTAATGGTTCTTCATCTATGGCGACTGTATGTGCTGGAACATTAGCTCTAATGGATGGCGGAATTCAAATTAAAGCCCCAGTATCAGGTATTGCAATGGGACTTATCACTGATAAGGAAAGCGGTAAATACGCAGTTCTTTCGGACATCTTAGGTGATGAAGATCATCTTGGTGATATGGATTTCAAAGTAACTGGTACTGAAACGGGAATTACTGCATGCCAAATGGATATGAAGATTCAAGGCATTAGCATGGATGTACTTCGTGAAGCACTTGAACAAGCTTGTGAAGGACGACATCATATTAGAAAGGAAATGATGAAGGTTATTTCTGAACCTAGAGACGACTTTAAGCCACATGCTCCAAGAATTATTTCATTTAGTGTTCCTGGTGATACCATTGGCGCAATCATTGGCCCAGGTGGTAAGATTATCCAAGAACTTCAAGCAGAAACAAATACTAACATATCTATCGAAGATATTGATGGAGAAGGTAGAGTAGAAGTAGCTGCATCTGACAAGGCAGCAATTGAAGAAGCTGTTAAGCGTGTTAAAGCAATTGCTTTCCCACCAACTGTTGAAATTGGAGAGGAATATGAAGGTAAAGTGAAGACAATTATGCCATACGGTGCCTTTGTTGAAGTACTTCCTGGAATTGACGGTCTTCTTCACGTTAGTGAATTAGAGTGGAGAAGAGTAGAAAATGTTGAGGATGTTTTAAAAGAAGGTGAGTCTGTTAAGTTTAAAGTTGTAGGCAGAGATGCAAAAACTGGAAAAATTAAACTTAGTAGAAAAGTTCTTCTTGAGAAGCCAGAAGGTTACGTTGAACCAGCTGAGAGACCTAGACGTGGTGACAGAGGTGATAGAAGAGATAGGAGAGATAGAGGTGGAAGACGTAACGAGAGAAGAGAAAAGAGAGAGGAATCTAACTCAGAATCTTAACTCAAGACTAAAACCCATTAATTTGACGTTGATTAACACGATATATAAACCAAAAGTATGAGGCAGCTTAAAATAACGAAACAAGTAACTAATAGAGAAACAGCATCTCTAGACAAGTACTTACAAGAAATTGGCCGTGTTGACCTAATTACTGCGGAAGAAGAAGTAGAATTAGCACGTAAAATTAAGGCAGGTGATAAAGCCGCTTTAGAAAAACTAACTAAGGCGAATTTGCGTTTCGTTGTGTCTGTTTCAAAGCAGTATCAAAATCAGGGTCTTAGCCTCCCAGACCTTATTAACGAAGGAAATTTAGGTCTTATTAAAGCAGCTCAAAGATTTGATGAAACACGTGGTTTCAAATTCATTTCTTACGCTGTATGGTGGATTCGTCAAAGTATTCTTCAAGCTCTTGCTGAGCAGAGCCGTATTGTTCGTTTGCCTCTTAACAAAATTGGATCTATCAATAAGATTAATAAAGCATTTGCAAAGCTTGAGCAAGAATTTGAAAGAACTCCAACTGCTGTAGAGCTTGCAGAATCTCTAGATATGACTATCGAGGAGGTAAAGCAGAGTCTTAAAAATGCCGGTCGTCACGTTAGTATGGACGCCCCTCTTAAGCAAGGAGATGAAAGTTCTTCTACTATGTACGACGTTCTTCGTACTGGTGAGAGTCCAGCTCCAGATGATCAGCTAATGACTGAAAGTCTCAGGAGAGAAATTGAGAGATCTCTAAAGACTTTAACTCCTCGTGAAGCAGATGTAATTAGACTTTACTTTGGCTTAAATGGAGAGCATCCAATGACACTTGAGGAAATTGGAGAGAGATTTGACCTGACACGTGAGCGTGTTAGACAGATTAAGGAAAAGGCAATTCGTCGTTTGAAGCACACTAGCAGAAGCAGAATTCTTAAAGGTTACCTAGGTTAATTACTTCTGCAATTCATACCATTCCAGACTCTTCCATAAGTGAAGGCAAGCTAAAGTTCTAAAAGGGCTCCATTTTTCAGCGCGCTCAACCCAAATTTTATCAGGATCTTTCATGTCGTATCCATATAGGTTACACATGGCTTTTTTTATGCCTAAATCTCCAGGTGCAAATACATCTGGTCTTTGAAGTTGAAACATTAGAAACATCTGAGCGCTCCAAATGCCAATTCCTTTTATCGATGTTAATCTTTGAATGATTTCATCGTTGCTAAATTGAAAAAGTTCATCAAAGTTTTGGCCTTTATCACCTGCAGCTTCAGCAACTGCTTTTACATACGTTGTTTTTGACCTACTTAATCCTATGCTTCTTAAGGTGTTATCCTCGCACTCGAGTATGTCGTTTGGCTCGTATCCCTTGCCTAACATATGCTCTAGCCTTCCATAAATAGTTTCTGCAGCTTTTACGCTCAATTGCTGTCCTACGATAATTCTAACCAAATGTCTAAAAAGAGTATCTGTTGTATGCAATAAAATCTCACCATTCGACATTACTACCTTGTGCAAAATTGGATCAATATCAGAAATATGAGAAAGGAAGTCAGAGTGATACTGTTTCATGGGACAAAGATGGTCATATTTGCATAATGAGAGTTAGTATGAGGTATTTGGCTTCTATAGTAGCGTTTTGCTTGGGCTTTGGGCTATTACTTAATAGCTGTACCAAGGTGCCATATAGCACAGACACTTCTCATATGTTAGACTTTTCGAAGGATACAATTTTATTTGATACGGTCTTTACAACAATTGGATCTGTAACTCATTATTTTACAGTCAGAAATCCACATGATGATGCCCTGCTGATCGATGAGATTTCACTAGAGGGTATGTCATCTAGTGCATATAGAATAAATGTAGATGGGGCAGGAGTTGATGAAAACGGAGCGCCAATTACAATAGTTGAAGACGTTACAATTTTGGGAGGCGATAGCATCTTTGTTTTTGTAGAGGTGACTGTGGATCCTGACAATTCACTATCTCCTTTTATTGAAGAGGATTCGATAAAATTCGTCACCAATACTAATGAGCAGTATGTAAATCTTCTAGCTTGGGGTAGGAATGCTTATTTCCATCATCAGCCTGGAAATTGGGCTAATTCGTATGATAATGAAGATAATATTTTAAGCCCAAACGAAACTTGGCAAAGCGACAAGCCTCACGTTATTTATGGACAATTATTAGTAGATCAGGACTACGTATTGACAATAGATGAAGGTGCAGAAATTTATGCACACGATGGGAGTGGAATTTGGGTAAGAGGCGGAACCATTAACGTCAATGGAACTTTAGAGAACAAAGTAATTTTTCAGGGTGATAGACTTGAAGCTCTATACCAAGATAAACCTGGTCAATGGGGATTGGATTTCCCTTTAGAATTCAACTTTGATGGTGAGACAGTATACTACACTTTAAATAGAGGAGGAATTTGGCTTGATAGAGCAAAAGATTGCAACATCAATCACGCAGTAATCAAAAATGCTACTTCTGGTATTTGGGTTGATAGCGTGTCTACAAATGCTCAGAATTATTCATTAAAACTCACAAATACCGAGATCAACAACCACAGTTCAATTGGATTGATTTCTCAGGGAGGCCACGTGCACGGAGTGAATAATTTGGTGTATGATTGTGGCGAAGCTTGCGGTGCATTTACTCTTGGGGGAGAGATAATTATGCATTTAAGCACATTTGCTAACTATTGGTCTGCAGGGACAACTGTTAGACAAGGACCTTCTGTTTACATAAATGACTGGTACGAAAGTGCTGGTGGTATTCTTCAAGAGAGGCCATTCAACAGCAATACTGAGTTTAGAAATTGCATCATTTGGGGTAATAACGCAGAAACAGATGATTACGACGAGTTGACTGCTAGTTTATTCAATGCTACAATCTACGGCAACCCCATATTTACAGCATGTGCAGTTGATGTTCAAGATGAGGATTTTCCGCAACAAATACTTTCAGAAGATTGTACCCTGGATATAACGCCACCATTTGAATCAACTACTGGCAATAAGGATTTCAGAATTTCAAGTGGCAGTTCAATTTGGCAAGGTGTTTCTTCCATTCCACCATTGAATGCTTCAGATGTTACTTTAGATATTATTGGAACCCCAAGGTCTACGAATAGCCCAGACAGAGGATGCTATGAAAGAAACTAAACCTTGGTTTGAAGTATGGTTTGATACGAATGAGTATCATACCCTTTATGGTCATAGAGATGGGAAGGAGGCATACAGCTTTGTTAAATCTCTTGTAGAAAATTTGAAATTAAGTCCTTGTAAGGTGCTAGATGCTGGTTGTGGTTCTGGAAGGCATGTGTTTGCTTGGGCAGAGCATGGATTTGATGCTCGAGGATTTGATCTGAGTCAAAATAGCATTTCAATAGCAAATGAAAGGGCTGAAGGAGTTGACAACGCAAGCTTTTCTGTACTTGACTTGAGAAAGTTAAAGGACAACATAGAAAGTGCAGGGAAATATGATATTGTAACTAACCTTTTTACAAGTTTTGGTTATTTCCCAAATGAAACTGACCACTCAGATGTAGTAGAAGGTTTTTCAAAAGCACTGAAATATGGTGGGGTACTGGTTTTGGACTATATAAATGCTGAATATTCAAAGAAAAGAATGGTCTGTAGTGAAACCCAAATCAGAGATGGGATTAAATTTAATATTGAAAGAAAATTTGAAAATGGGTTTTTCAAAAAAAGCATAAGCTATACTAGGCCAAACGGAAGTAAAAAAATCCACACCGAGCTTGTTAAAGCTTGGGATAGTGATGAGCTGAGTGAATTACTATCTTCCGAAGGTTTGCATGTGAAAACAATCAAGGGTGATTATGATTTTAGTGCATATCACAATGACTCACCTAGGATGATATTAATTGCAGAAAAGAAATAAATGTTTTTAACTGGACTTGCATTATTGGCTGTTGCCCTTCTTGGTGGAGCTGTTCTAGAAATTCTTGGCAATAGGGTAATTAAGAACTTGAATCTGATTTTGGCATTCGGTGGTTCTTATATAATGGGCCTTTTGTTTTTGCACTTAGTCCCTGAAGCATATTTGTATAATTCAACTATTAATATTGCTGGAATATTTGTTTTAGTTGGGTTCTTAGTCCAAATCCTACTTGAATACATTTCCATGGGTCTAGAGCATGGTCATGTTCACCTCGAAGGTCACTGTACCGACCATGATCACGGTAAATCAATACCAACAGCTGCTATTATAAGTCTATGTGTTCATGCATTGTTAGAATCAATGCCATTAGCTGAGTGTGCAGGACTTGAACATCACGTTCACAGAATGGGACAAATGCAAATTCACCCTACAATGGTCATAGGATCACCACTATTTATTGGTTTAGCTTTTCATAAACTACCTGTTGCAATAGTATTGATGGGGTTAATGAAATCAACTGGAATACGTACTGTCCAGAGATGGGCAATGTTAGTGTTGTTTGGGTTAATGCCTTTAATAGGAATGTGGACTTATGATGTGATTATTCATTCGTCAATAGAAATTATTGGTGGAGTAGGACCTTTCATGGCAGCTGTTCGTGGTTTAGTTATTGGAATCTTACTACACGTTGCTACAACTGTACTTTTTGAAATAGGAGAGGGGCATAGGTTTAACTTAAAGAAGTTAGTGGCTATGATTATTGGTTTAGCACTCGCTTACCTAACAATAACTTAAACGCCAGAGAAAATTTCTGTTGCGTGAGATTGAGCTTGAGACCAAAACACATCTCGAGTAGGTTTCCAAAGCCCCTTCTTCTTAAATAGCTCAACCATATTTTCTGTTGGAGCATTTCCAACAAGTCTGTCTTTTGCCATAGGACAACCTCCAATACCCCTAATAGCACCGTCAAATCTCTTACACCCACTATCTAATGCAGCCTCTATTTTACCAAGACCATCAGTTAATTTAAGATGTAAATGTGCTCCAAATTCAATATCGGCTATCTCACTATTCACAGTTTGAAATGCAGACTTAATGTCATTTTCATTTGCCGTTCCTACTGTGTCACTCAAAGCAATCACACCTACACCTATTTCATCTTTAAGCTTTAAAGAAAATTGAGTAAGCATGTCAGGGTGCCAATGTTCTCCGTAAGGATTGCCAAATCCCATACTCAAGTAAACGACTAGCCTCTTTCCAGAATTCACACAAATATTCTGAATACTCTCCAAACGTGTAAATCCTTCATCAATACTTGCTCTAGTATTTCTCTGCTGAAATGTTTCAGAAAGTGACAGGGGAAAGCCCAAATCATCTATGCTCACATACTTACTAGCATCCTCTGCACCTCTTTTATTTGCTACTATTACAAGCGTTCTAGTGTTCGAATTTGGGATAATGTTTTCCTTTTCAAGATGTTCAATTACTTGTGAAGTATCAGCCATGGATGGAATCGCCTTTGGAGAAACAAAAGACCCCATATCAAGCGTGTTAAACCCCACATTGTACAGAGTTTTGAGATATCCGATCTTATCCTCAGTACTAATTTCATGAGGCCAACCCTGCATTGCATCCCTTGGACACTCAACTAGCTGAATTCTATCCATATGGCGAATTTAAACTTAAGTAGTAATTACAAAGTGGTTTATACACTATAATTAATCTACTATGTCTATTCTCCAACTAGACAGTGTAGGGTTGATGAGTGCAAGGATTCACTTATCAAATCTGATTAATAACAGTTTCTTCAAAAGATGGAAGTTTTGTGCCTGTTATAAAAGTTTACATTAGTTAAATCTAGAAATATCTAAATCTTTAAAACTTGTTTTTCCTTTTAAAAAATGTTCAACAATAATACTTAAGTTGAAGAGACCTTTGGTGTTTGGCTTTGATAAAGATTTAGCTGAGTTTTCTATACTTCGTTTTTTGAGACAACTAGGTATCATAGTGTAAAAAACTAGATGAGCCTTGAGAATTGATAATGCACTTACCAATTCAAACTTTGTGATAAACCTGAACGCTGCTATCCCATCAAGTATCAACCTTTTAAGGACAAACCCAGGCCAAAACCCATCTTTATTCTTCAATAGCAATAACAGATTGTTTCTAAAATTTAGATAAACTTTCTTAGAACTAGATTTCGCTAGTGTACCACCCCCGAGGTGATAAACAGCAGATGAATTACAAACTCCAACTTTTTGGCCTCTATTTTTTACTCTCCAACACAAATCAATTTCTTCCATTTGAGCAAAGAAGCTTTGGTCAAAACCACCAACTTCTTCCCAAGTTTGCGTATTTATAAATAACGCAGCACCAGAAGCCCAAAATACCTCAGCGTCATCCATATACTTTCCAGCTTCAGATTCAATGTGATCAAAGATTCTTCCTGCACAAAACATATACCCATCATAATCAATGTAACCGCCAGCTGCTCCGGCATATTCAAAATCAGTGGGAGAGGAGTAGTCCAAAATTCTAGGTGCACAAATAGCGAGATCGAGTTTGGCCATTGTAGAATTCACAGAATCTATCCACCCATTCGTAACCTGTACATCTGAATTCAGTAAGACAAACCTATCAGCTTTTATATGCTTTAATCCCTCGTTATATCCGCCAGCAAATCCTAGGTTTCTTGAGTTTTTGATGATTTGGACTTCAGGATAAATAGAAGAAACAAATTCACAGCTATCATCAGTTGATCCGTTGTCAATTAAGACAATTTTCACCCCTTCACCTTTTGAATTATCAATGATTGAAGGCAAAAAAGTTTTGAGATGGTTAACTCCATTCCAATTCAATATGGCGACTGCTGTTATCATCTAGGATTGTAGTACAAATCTTCGGGTTCTTCTCTTGAATAGGTGTCTCTGGGGTTTAAACGATTAATCTGTGAGTCTATTACATTCACTCGATTTTCTCTAGACTTTAGAATTCTAAGCCAATCCTCGTTTTGGATTTCCCCTGGCATATCAGTTTGCAGAATTTCCATACACTCTAAAACTACATGAGGGGCATAGAAAAGGAATCGCCTATTAGTAAACCCATTTGTGTGATGATAATGCCAAATCTCATAAGGATAGTAGTCTGTGTCATGATGTCTCTTAACAATAGTATTTGGCTGTCCGTACTTCAAATAAACATATCCCATGTCTGTATCAGCACCATGACCACCTCTACAACCACCAAATACGCTATCAACGATAAATATTTCGTCACAATATGCTCTCCAAGCTCCTTCAGGATCATCAGGACTTCTGTTAATCCAAAACTGCTCAAGGAATCCCTGTAAAACTCTAATGTCAGGGTTGTGTTTAAGAGTTCGCCCAATTGTATTCTGTTGCGATGGTGAAGCAAGTGGTAAATGATCTTCTAAATGCCTATACAGAATTGCCTTGTCATCAAACGCTTTAGCAAAATTGATTACAGTATGAGATTTTGTTCTACTGTGAAAACGTTCTATATCCATCGATTTCTCTGAAATCAAATTGCCATCCCTTGTTTTTGCTTGAATTAATATCGTACCACCAGATAGTGGAGGGGTAGTGAGAGAAACTGGTAATGTCTCAAAAATTGGAGTCACACTTTTAGCTTTGATTCTCTTGTAGCGTGTGTTATTTGGGTCAAGTGATCCGTTTGAATCTGTTAGCCCAAACACCAACAAGAATAACGAATCCTCACCAACGACATCATTAATATTATAAAGCTCAGAATAGAATGTAAGTTGACTTGCTTCTGTAGAAATTTCATTTCCTGTCAACGGGATAATTTCAAAACCTGACCTATAGAATTTGTTTTCAACATCATTTGGGGATTTAGCGTAAGCTTCAACTAGTAAAATACTTGAAATTTCAGGCATTCCAGAGTGAGAGACTGTGACATTTCTGGTAATTAAATGATCAAATTTGGCTTTTACTTTTATTGATATTTGGTAAATGCCAGTTGGAAGAGGAAGGCGCTCTAAATGGATTTGATTAGTAGAGAACGCTTCAATAGAATCAGTAAACTGAGGGCTTTTCAAGTTAACCTTTGAGAATTCAACAACTTCACCTTTAGATTCAGCAATTACAGTAATATTAGTTGTTGATTGCCAATATTCTAATATCTTTTTGTAATCACAATTCTCACCAGGAATGTCTATAATTACGTCTAAATAAGGGGAACCATCAGAAGTTTTAAACTGATGAACATCAACTTGTATTTGAGAGAATGAAGTGAGGGTGATAAATCCTAAAACATGTGCAATAATCAGCTTCAAATTCATTTAGTAAAGTTATGGATGATTGTTTAAAAGGAATACAAAGTGATTTCATTTGATGTGAAGCTTAAATTATCCCAATGATTTATCCTTTTATAAATCCTATTTATTCTACTTTATACAAAATCCTCAATCAAGCTAAGGATATTTCTTTAAAGAAAAAACCCAACAGTTGTGCTGTTGAGTTTTATTTGCGGAGGCGGAGGGATTCGAACCCCCGGTACCTTTCGGTACGCCGGTTTTCAAGACCGGTACATTCGACCACTCTGTCACACCTCCTAAATTGCGGGTCAAAAATACATTATCAGATTCAAATACTCTAATATTTCCTCAACCTCTTTTGAATGATAATATATATTATGTTAAATAGTAATATGTATTATTTAACAGCTTATATCATAGCGTATTAAATATTAATAAATGAGTTAATTAGCTTACTGCTGACTCTTCTTTAGAAGATCATTCATTTGAAGGAATTTTTCATCCTCACCTGTTCTAGCGTAAATATCCTTTAGAGATCTTATTGTTTGAGTATCTTCTGGGTTTACACTAAATGCAGCTTCTAAGTATGGTTTAGCTGTGTTAAACAACTCCTTAGCTTCTGTTTCAAGTTTCTTTTGAGCAGCAGCTTCCTTGCTAGTCATTCTTGGCTTCCACATATCATTAGCCTGATTGATACCTTGTACAGCTTGGTTGAAGTATAAAGCACCTAAGTTGTAGTTGGCATCAAAATAATCAGCTTTCACCTCTATCGCTTTTAAATAAGCAGATATTGCTTCTTCTGAATTTCCAAGGTTGTCAAATACAGAACCTAATGAGAACCAAAGTATTTCATTTGTAGGATCTTGTTCAGCAGCTAATTGAAGGTTTGTTTTGGCCTTTTCAAAATCACCACTAGTCAAGTAGATGTTTAATTCTTCAATGATAAGACTTTGCTCTCTTGGGTATTTTTCTCTAGCAGTTCTTAGAGTTTCAAGTGCTGCGTCATTATCACCAGCATTTCTATACAGTGTACTGATAAATAAGAAAACGTTAGGTACTTGATATTCAATTTCTGCACAATCGTGATAACGAGCAATTGCCATGTCAGTCATACCTGCTTTTTCATAGCTAAGTGCTGCGTTGTAAACTGAAATAGTGTCAACGATATCGAAGATTTTAGCAACTTCAACTGCTAGGTCAAAACTACTTCCAGCTCTATCAAATACTCCAGTGTTGTAGTAATTAATACCATTGTTATTTGATGCTGCCTGAATTCTACTTAATCCAGCTCTGTTTTCATCTTCATATCTCCCTTTTGTGTCAATTTCCATTGACTTCTGGTAGCTTTCCTTTGCAATAACTAATGCATTAGGGTACTCAATTGAAGCTGAAGAATCAGCAGCAATATTTAAGTAAATCTCTCCTCTATACCTCCAAGTCTTTTCTTTAATTGCAGCTTTTTCTACAAGAATTGCCTGTTCGATATAAGTAGCTGCGGCTCTGTAATCACCGTCCTTATTAGCGTTGTATGCTGATACAACTTCCTTTTGGCCAAACGCTGTAGCCGAAATAAGTAATCCTAGTACTAATGCTAGCTGCTTCATAAAAATTGTTTTTGTTTTATTTAAATGCAAAATTAGTTAGTTACTCGCATTTGTTGCTCATAACTAATTAATTCATTTTCAAATTTAATGCCAACTATTCTTCGGCATTTGCTTCATCGCCTTCAGTACTTTCAGTTGAATCACTTGGCGCTTCCACATTACTGTCATTAACCTCTCCCTCTACTCCTTCTATACCTTCTGCTAATTCTGGAATATCTTCTTCTTCAGCTTTAGGTACTCTACAAACAGAAGCTATTTCATCATTGCCCTTAAGATTTATTAGTCGTACACCTTGTGTTGCACGGCCCATTACTCTTAGGTCAGCAGCTGCCATTCTTATCGTAATACCGCTTTTGTTCACGATCATTAAATCGTGTTCATCAGTTACGTTTAGGATAGAGATAAGTTCACCAGTTTTGTCAGTGATTTGTAAAGTTTTAACTCCTTTACCACCACGGTTTGTTATTCTGTAATCGTCTACAGCAGATCGTTTTCCATAACCATTTTTAGACACTACAAGTACAGAGCTTTCTGTGTCTTGTACGCACACCATGCCAATTACTTCGTCATCAGGCCCACCTAGTGTGATTCCCTTAACACCCATTGCAGTTCTTCCTACAGCACGAGTCTTTGATTCGTTAAATCGAATAGCTTTTCCTGATTTAAGAGCAAGAATTACTTCATTCTCTCCATTAGTGAGTTTAGCTTGAAGTAGTTCGTCTCCTTCTCTAATTGTAATTGCGTTAATGCCATTAGTTCTTGGTCTAGAGTATGCCTCTAGACTAGTCTTTTTGATTAGACCTTGTTTTGTTGCGAGTACTACATAATTAGCATTTGCATATTCAGGATCTTTAATGTCCTTAACAGGTATGTAAGCTAAAATCTTGTCATCTAACTCAATGTTTATCAAGTTTTGGATTGCTCTACCCTTAGACTGCTTACTACCCTCAGGTACTTCAAATATTCTCATCCAGAAACACCTTCCTTTTTGAGTGAATATTAGTAGCCAATTGTGATTAGTTGCTGTGAAAATTTCTTCAAGGAAATCCTCTTCTCTAGTTGAAGATCCTTTTGAACCAACACCTCCTCTTGATTGTGACCTGTACTCTGCTAGTTTAGTGCGTTTTATATAGCCAGCATGGCTAATAGTAATTACAACTTGTTCGTCAGGTATTAAATCTTCAATACTTACATCAGCACTAGAGAATTCTATTTGAGATCTACGATCGTCACCAAACTTCTCTTTTACTTCTTGAAGTTCGGTTTTGATGATGTTCATTCTCTTGTCTTTGTTGGCAAGAATGTCCTTGAGATCAGAGATAAGCTTCATCAACTCATCGTATTCTGCTCTTAGCTTGTCTCTTTCAAGTCCTGTCAACTTTTGAAGACGCATGTCTAGGATTGCTTTAGCTTGAACTTCACTTAATTCAAACTTCTCCATCAATCCATTTCTAGCTTCTTCTGGAGATTTACTAGCTCTAATTAGCTTAATTACAGCATCTATATTATCCAGTGCAATAATTAATCCTTCTAGAATATGAGCTCTTTCCTCTGCTTTACCTAACTCGAATTGAGTTCTCCTAACTACAACTTCGTGTCTGTGTTCAACGAAGTTCACAATCATGTCACGTAAATTTAGAAGCTCCGGTCTTCCTTTAACTAGCGCAATGTTATTTACTGAAAATGAGCTTTGTAGAGCCGTGTATTTGTAAAGTTTATTGAGCACTACGTTTGGAATAGAGTCTCTCTTGAGTTCGTATACGATGCGCATACCCTTTCTATCCGACTCATCTCTGATTTCGCTAATTCCATCAATCTTTTTGTCATTAACTAACTCAGCAGTTTTCCTCACCATATCAGCTTTATTTACTTGATATGGAATTTCTTCAACTATAATGACTTCTTTTCCAGACTTTGTTTCTTCTATCCTGGCCTTTCCTCTTACAACAACTCTTCCCCTACCCGTTCTAAATGCTTCGTGAACACCTTCAACACCATGAATTACACCACCAGTAGGAAAATCAGGCGCTTTTACGTGCTGTATTAAATCGTCAACTGTGCAGTCGTTGTTATCTATATAATGAGTAACACCATCTACTACCTCGCTTAAGTTGTGAGGAGGCATGTTAGTGGCCATACCAACGGCGATACCTGATGCACCGTTAATTAAAAGGTTTGGCAGTTTTGATGGTAGTACTGTAGGTTCCTTAAGGCTTTCATCGAAGTTTGGTCTAAAGTCAACCGTATCCTTGTCTAGATCGGCAAGCATGTCTTCAGCTGGCTTTCTAAGCCTTGCCTCAGTGTAACGCATTGCAGCTGGATTGTCTCCGTCAATACTTCCGAAGTTACCCTGGCCGTCTACCATTGGGTATCTTAGTGACCAGTCTTGGGCCATTCTCACCATGGTGTCATATACCGAAGAATCGCCGTGTGGATGGTATTTCCCTAAAACCTCACCGACAATACGTGCAGACTTCTTGTGCGCCCTATTTGAAAGAACTCCTAAATCTAGCATTCCGTATAATACCCTTCTATGTACTGGTTTTAAACCATCTCTCACATCTGGAAGCGCCCTCGAAACAATCACCGACATTGAGTAGTCGATGTAAGCTGATTTCATTTCATCCGATATATTTATCTGAATGATCTTTTCTCCTTCTGCCATAATATCCTTTTTCTATCCTTTTTACTATTCAAAAACCTGTTTAAAATTCAGCTTGATAGCTAGTGTATTCAATGAAATTGAAAGCAATCAAAAATACGAAAACTGCACCTCAATTTGGTCTAAAAAATATTACCAATTCTTCACAATAGACAACTATTTAATGTGGATAACGAATGGTATTTTGCCTCAAGTGTTTTGCCACAATATGTAGATTTGATAAAACTCGAAACAACGAAATGCATAAATTATGCGTTTTAATGCAGGGATCATTCATTATTCACCAGAAGATTAGAGCAATATGGAAGCAAAGTTTTCACCTAGAGTAAGAGAGGTAATTACCTTTAGTAGAGAAGAAGCACTTAGGTTGGAGCACAACTATATTGGAGTTGAGCATCTTCTTTTAGGCATAATTAAAGAAGGCGAAGGTACCGCTATAAGGATCTTAGAGGGACTTAACTGCGATGTCCAAAAGTTGAGGAAATTAGTAGAGGAGTCTATTAAGCCAGCTGGAGGAAAAGCTGTTAGAACTGGGAATATACCTCTAGTTAAGCAAGCTGAAAAGATTTTAAAGATTACATATTTGGAGGCCAAAATCTTTAAAAGTCCCATTATAGGCACAGAGCATTTACTTTTCAGTATTTTGAAAGACAATGACAATGTTGCTACTAAGTCATTAAATCAGTTCAATATTGATTACGATGTAGTTAAGGAGGAATTTGAAAGCATGGCGCCTGAATCAAGAGAAGACAACACCCCTACTCATTTCGAGTCTAATCTAGCAGACGACGAAGGTGATTTGGCTCCAGATGATGGGTCTGGAGGTCACAGAGGCAGAGGAAGCAGTGGAGCTTCAAGCAGAGGCGGCGACTCTAAGAGAAAGGGAGATCCCAAGAGCAAGACACCAGTTCTGGATAATTTTGGGCGTGATTTGACTAAGATGGCGGAAGAAGGAAAATTAGATCCAATCGTTGGACGCCAAAAAGAAATTGAAAGAGTAAGCCAAGTTCTTTCTCGTCGTAAGAAGAACAACCCCATTCTAATAGGTGAACCTGGTGTTGGTAAAAGTGCCATAGCTGAGGGATTGGCAATGAGGATTGTAAACAAAAAAGTAAGCAGAGTTCTTTACAATAAGAGAATTGTAACACTAGATGTTGCATCACTTGTTGCTGGGACTAAGTACAGGGGCCAATTTGAAGAAAGGATGAAGGCAGTTATGAATGAGCTTGAAAAAAGCCCAGATGTCATCCTATTTATTGATGAAATTCACACTATTGTAGGCGCTGGAGGTGCTAGTGGTTCACTAGATGCTTCAAATATGTTTAAGCCAGCACTTGCCAGAGGTGAAATTCAATGCATTGGTGCTACTACACTAGACGAATTCCGTCAGCATATCGAAAAGGATGGTGCCTTAGAAAGAAGATTCCAAAAGGTTTTAGTTGAGCCAACCTCAATAGATGAGAGCATAGAAATACTCAACAACGTAAAAGACAAGTACGAGGAGCACCACTGTGTTAGCTACACTGATGAGGCCATTAATGCTTGTGTGAGGCTTACGGCTAGGTATATAACTGACAGACACCTTCCAGACAAGGCAATAGATGCTTTAGATGAAGTTGGCTCAAGAGTACACCTAAACAACATCCACGTTCCTCAAGAAATTCTTGATATTGAAGAAGAAGTTGAGAGAATTAAAGAGGAGAAAGTAAGAGTTGTGAGGTCTCAGAGATATGAGGAAGCTGCTAAACTTAGAGATACTGAGAGAAACTTAAACGAGAGACTTGATTCCGCTAAAAAGAAGTGGGAAGAAGAGAACAAAAACATGCGTGTAACTGTAACAGAAGAGCACGTTGGTGACGTTGTTGCAATGATGACCGGTATTCCTGTAAAGCGTATTGCAGAAAAGGAAAGCGGGAAGCTTGCAAGGATGGATAAGGACATTGAAGGAAAGGTTATTGGCCAAGAGGAAGCAATCAACAAGGTAGTAAAGGCTATTAAGAGAAATAGAGCTGGATTAAAAGATCCCAATAAGCCTATTGGATCGTTTATTTTCCTTGGCCCTACTGGAGTTGGTAAAACTCAACTAGCTAAAATTCTAGCCCAATTCATGTTCGATAGTGATGATGCGCTCATCAGAATAGATATGAGTGAATACATGGAGAAGTTTGCCGTTTCAAGGTTAGTTGGAGCGCCTCCTGGCTACGTGGGCTATGAAGAAGGCGGTCAGCTTACTGAAAAGGTTAGAAGACGCCCCTACTCTATTATTCTTTTAGATGAGATAGAAAAAGCCCATCCAGATGTATTCAATTTACTTCTTCAAGCTCTTGATGATGGCCAAATGACAGATAGCCTCGGAAGAAAGATTGATTTCAGAAACACAGTAATGATTATGACATCTAACATTGGAGCTCGTCAGTTAGCTGATTTTGGCTCAGGTGTTGGGTTTAGTACTGCTGCTGCAAAACAAAATGAGGAGAGCAATAAAAACAGTGTAATCCAAACTGCATTAAAGAGAGCATTTGCTCCAGAGTTCTTAAACAGAATTGATGACGTAATTCTATTCCAATCTCTTAAGAGAGAACACATTCACTCAATTATAGACATTGAACTACAATCATTGTCAAAGCGAGTAGTGGATTTGGGTTATGGATTTGAGGTGACTGACTCAGCAAAAGACTTTATTGTAGAAAAGGGTTATGACGAGAAATACGGAGCAAGACCTCTCAAAAGAGCTATACAAAAGCATCTTGAGGATCCGTTTGCAGAGGAAATTATTAACTCATCTGTTGAAGAAGGAGATCTGCTTAAAGCTGATTATGTAGATGGAGAAAAGGGTCTTATTATATCAGTCCAAAAGGGAGGTCTATTAGAAATGCCAGACGGTGCAAGAGAAGCTCTTGAAGCTGAGCCCAAAAAGAAAACTCCAGCTAAGAAAAAGCCATCTAAAACTGTAAAGTCGAAGAAGGAAAAGCCAGATACAGAAGCAGAGGAAAATGC
Organism: Bacteroidota bacterium; assembly: GCA_036152255.1. Taxonomy (GTDB): domain Bacteria; phylum Bacteroidota; class Bacteroidia; order Flavobacteriales_D; family Sanyastnellaceae; genus UBA974. The sequence goes on from JAYZNI010000070.1 coordinate 21,030, forward strand.
TGAAGCGAAGTAAAGAGATACTATTAGTTGTATATGATTTAATTCTGTCTATTCTGAAGAATAGATATGGAGCTACCTCAGTTTTAGCGCTTGGCTGGGTACTATTTATAAGTGATATCGATTTGGGCTTTATTATTCAAGAACAAATCGAGCTAAACAAGATGAAAAAGGAGGTAGAAAGAGTCATTGTCAAAAATGATGAACTTATTCTTCAATTGATAGAACTTGATGAAAACCCAAAGGTTCTGGAAAGAATTGCTAGGGAAAGATACTATATGAAGAAGCCACTTGAGGAAGTTTATAGGATAGTGGATTAACCGCTTGAATGATCAGCAATTATCACCCATTTCCCTTCTATCTCCTTCCATATTAAACTGTACATTCCGTGTTGCTCCTCGCTGATTTTCCAAGATCCAATTAGGAGTGCCACATCATCAGATAATTGAGTCCAGGATCTATTTGTAAAAGTCAAGTTGCCCATTGCTTCTTTGTTTGGGTAGCCTTTTTTGTAGTTGGATAGGGTTTTTTGATAGCCGTTATTGACTCCACTTTTTCCAATAAAGAGTAAGCTGTCAGATTCCCAGTATCCTACCATAAAAGAGTCGATGTCTCCACTATTCCAAGCATCTTGTTGAGATTGCATTGTGGATGCGACTTCTGATGGCATGCCTGGCACTTGGATTTGGCCTAAAGCATTGAAATGCAGAAGACACAAAACATATGTAAAAAACAACTTATACATTGAATCTAAAGTGCATTACATCTCCGTCCTGAACAATGTATTCCTTCCCTTCTATTGATAGTTTTCCTGCTTCTTTTACAGCTAATTCTGAGCCGAGGTTTACATAATCGTTATAAGCAATTACTTCCGCTCTGATAAAGCCCTTTTCAAAGTCAGTATGAATGACTCCAGCTGCTTTAGGAGCAGTAGACCCTTTTTTGACAGTCCAAGCCCTTACTTCCTTCTCTCCTGCAGTGAAAAAAGTCTGTAAGCTTAGTAGATCGTAAGCTGTTCTAATGAGTTTGGCTACTCCAGGTTCTTCTAAGCCCAAATCGTTCAAAAACATTTCCCTTTCTTCAGCATCCTCAAAATCCGCAATGTCTGCCTCGATAGCTGCTCCAATTATTAAGGTCTTAGCTCCTTCCTCATTTGCCATTGCTTTAACATTATCTACGTAATCATTGCCACTAACAACACTTGCCTCATCAACGTTGCAAACGTACAGAACAGGCTTAGCAGTAAGCAATTGCATTTCCTTCATCAAAGGTTCTTCTGACTCCTCTACCTCTAACATTCTAGCGTTCTTGCCGCTCATTAGAAGAGAGTGAAGCTTTTCGTAAAACTCTAGTATTTTAACTGCCTCTTTATCACCAGTTCTGGCTGCTTTGCCAATTTTTTCCTTCTTTGCCTCTACAGTTTCAAGATCTTTTAGTTGTAATTCTAAATCAATTACTTCTTTGTCTCTAATTGGATCAACGCTTCCGTCAACGTGTACAATGTTGTCGTTATCATAGCATCGTAACACGTGTAAAATCGCGTCAGTAGTTCTAATGTTGCCAAGGAATTTATTGCCAAGCCCCTCACCTTTACTTGCGCCTTTAACCAACCCTGCAATATCAACTATCTCAACAGTTGTTGGGATTACATTTTGAGGATTTACGAGTTCAGCTAGCTTGTTTAACCTAGAGTCTGGAACAGTAATTACACCAAGGTTTGGCTCAATAGTACAAAATGGGAAATTTGCACTCTGTGCTTTTGCATTTGATAAGCAATTAAACAAGGTTGATTTACCAACGTTTGGCAAGCCTACTATACCACATTGAAGAGCCATGACAATTAATTTTATCGGATTGCAAAGGTAGATAATTAACCTCTCAACGAATTACTATAGTTTATCCACACTGTGAAGGTTATACAGGTCCACTTAAGTAATTTTGTAGCGCATAAAATTGTATACCCAATCAACCACAGATATAAATGAGCACACAAGCTACTCCTGCCCTTTGTTCACAGATTAGAAGAGATATTGTAAGAATGGTCCATGGTGCTTCATCAGGCCACCCTGGGGGTTCTCTTGGATGCGTTGAATTATTGGCGAAATTATACTTCGATATAATGAATATTGACCCGTCTAATTTTAATATGGATGGAAAAGGAGAAGATTTGTTTTTCCTTTCAAATGGACACATTAGTCCTGTTTGGTATAGTGTTCTTTCAAGAAGAGGTTTTTTCCCAACTGAAGAACT